>JBJXFC010000368.1:0-42826 GCA_046153915.1 Flavobacteriales bacterium | reverse complement strand
GATATTTATTACATCGAAGCCTACGATGACTACGTAAAGATATTTACTGAGAAAGATTATTTCCTGAAGAAAAAAACGATGACGCACTTTGAAGAAACCCTCAACAAAGAGGATTTCATGCGTGTACACCGGTCATTCATCGTTCAGTTGCAACACATCACCCGCATCGAACCCTACGAAAAAAGCAGTCATATTGCCTTGCTGAAGAATGGCAGAAAGGTACCTCTAAGCAGATCAGGATATGCCAGACTTCGGGAGAAATTGGGTTTGTAAGTTATTTGGGTTTGAACAAAATTTCCAGTGAGCGATACACGCTCCTGTGAAGAATCGTTGCGTGATTTTCTTCCGGTAAATAGATGAATTGGGAATCATAAATGTCTTTGGTCAGGTCATGCATTTTGCGCGCCGGAATTTCCATTTCATCACCTTCCGATCCTACCGAATGCAATGGACAGCTAATTTACGCGAAATCCGCAGAACCCGGCGAGAATGGACAGCAGTCAGGCAACGTTTCTTACCTTTAGCGTTTCTTAGTATTTGAATAAAACCCATTGAAATGAAAATTGTTACCTCTGTTGTACTTTTTGCTACTTTCTTTCTGTCGGCTGCGGCGCAGGATTTTCTCAACGTTGTTGAATTCGGATCGTCTTTCCCTCACAATTCAGGCTCACGCATTCAATGCCTTGGCAATGGCGACTTTGTTCATTTTGACCAATTGGTTGACAATGTTGACGTTGATCCCGGGTCAGGAACGTTCTTTCTAAATGGATTTGACAATAATGGATTGGTACTTTCTCGTTATACTTCAGAAGGTGCTCTGGTATGGACTAATTTTATTCCATCCATCTATTCAAGTTATTATGATTTGGCAAAAACACCCGATGAGGACTTATTGATTTGCGGTGGTTTTATCGGTGCAATTGATTTTGATTTTGGACCCGGTGAAGCTATTCTGGACTCAGGTGCAAATGGTGCATTATTTGTTTGCAGCTTTGCAAGTGATGGAAGTTTGAATTGGGCGAAGTCGATTGAAGGTATTTCAATGAATAATTGGCTGGTTGGTCAGTCCATATCATCAGACAGCAATGGTAATGCGCTAGTTGCTGGTTATTTTTCATCTTCTGTTGATTTCGACCCAGGTACTGGTGAACATATTTTGACCTCATTTGATAGCGATATTGATGCCTATATTTTGAAATTGGATGGCAATGGAGATTTGGTTTTTGCAAATTCATTTGGAGGGGAGATGCATGACTATAACAGTCAGATTGTTGCAGATTATGCGGATAATATTGTTGTCAGAGGAACCACTCGCGTGTCCATGGATATGGATCCTGGTCCTGGCGAATTTATATTGGAATCTTCGGGTGTTTCAGAAGTTGGTTACCTTGCCAAGTATGACAATGACGGAGGATTCATATGGGCATTTAACCTTACTACCAATGCCTCGACCGGAATAGAATCTGATTTGATGAATACAGATGGAAACGGCAACATTTTACTCGGAGGATTGACTTATAGTTACTGCGATTTTGATCCGGGAAGCGAACAGGCTATCATTTCCGGTGAAGACATTTACTGGTATTTGGTGAAGTATTCTGCGGATGGAGAGCTTGTATGGCTTAAAAATGGCCTTGGCGCAACACCTCATTGCGCAGTGATAGATAACGAAGGCAATGTTTACACAAGTGGTATCGCAACATATACCGGAGATTTGGATGGTGGAATTGGTGTTTTTAATCCCGGAAGTGGTTTGGATAATGTTGATTTGTATTGTGCGAAGTACAATGCGTCTGGAGATTTTGTTTGGGGATTCGGATTAACCGGAAGCGAATTTGTGGGTGGATCATGGACAACGGATATAGAAATAGATGCCAATAACAACCTTGTTGTGGCTGGCCTTTATCAAGGTAATTTGGATGTTGATCCGGGAGAAGGTGTTACCGCAATGACTGGAATGCCCAGCTCGTGGCCGCTTTTTGTTGCTACCTATGGACAGGGCATCTGCGGCAACACCAGCATGATCATATCAGAAGCAGAAAATCTGAGTTGTGCCGATTATACAGGCATCCTTGCTGCCGAATTTACAACTGGTCTCGAGCCGTTTAATTATCAATGGAGCACAGGTGAAACAACTTCTTCCATCGAAGCTTCACAAATTGGTTTGTACACGGTCATTGGCACAGATGCAAACGGTTGCGAAATCGAAAGAGACGTAATTGTAAGTGGTCCATCTACCCCTGACAACTTTGACCTCAATCCCAACGCCATGGCCTGGAATTTTGTTCCTGGTTTTGATACCCAGATACAATTGGATGCCTTCAACGACGGTTGTGAATATGCAACGGGTTCACTTATTTTGACCCTTGATCCGGCTCTGACTTTGCTCAACGTGAATCCTCCTGCCGATAATATCAATGGCAATATAATTACCTGGAATTTCGCGGATATCAACTATGACAGCGAGCATTTGACGCCTTCGGTTACGGTCAATACCCCGGTTGAAACTCTACTTGGAGATATCATGAATATTTCAGTTGAAATGACACCTTCTGTAGGTGATTATTTCATCAGCAACAATATCAAAAATTACGAATATGAAGTAGTAGGATCGTATGATCCAAATATCATCGAAGTGTATCCAAAAGGCACAGGTGATCAGGGATACATCAATGCCAATGAGACGATGACCTACACCATCCACTTCCAGAATACAGGCACTGCACCTGCTGTAAACATTGATGTTTTGGATGTGATTGATGCCGATCTCAACATCAATACCGTTCAGGTTATTGGCAGCAGTCATGCCATGCACACCGAAGTTGAAAATGGAAACACACTGCGTTTTGTGTTCAATGATATCATGCTTCCCGATAGCACCAATAACGAACCGGAAAGTCATGGTTATGTGATCTACACCATCCAACAACAACCCAATTTGCCATTCTACACACAGATGGAAAACACGGCAGCGATTTATTTTGACTTCAATGCACCTGTGATAACAAACACAGTGCTCAACACCATCGAAGGACCCAATTTTGTAGATGAAAGTGCTTTGGGCAATCTCTTGCAGTTGTATCCAAGCCCAGCATCAACCAGTCTTACCATTCAATGCGGAAATTCCAGAGACAATCTAATCAAGATAGTTTCTATGGAGGGCCGCCAGGTGGCTTCTTTCAGAACATTGCAGAGCCAACTGGTTTATGACGTAAGTGAATTGGCCAATGGACTGTACGAAGTGCGATTGACAGACGAGAATGGAAATATCAGGTCCAACCGGTTTTTGAAGAAATAGACTTTTATCAGTGAATCATACTGAACCCAATTCCTTGTTTGAAGAATGAGGAGTTGGGTTTTTTTTTATGATGAAGTAGTGAGATTCTGCAAGTAGTAATTTTATTACTCCTCAATATTTAAGCTTGCCTCCAACCGGAAATACCCGAATGAATCATCCATTTTATCGAGATGATAATCGAGCTTATGGTCTGCGCGTTTAGCAACTGTCAACAAACCTAAGCCCGCACCGCCTTTGTAGCTGAATTCATCATTGCACAAGGTTTCGATATAGAGTTTTCGAAGAGAATTTTTATCCATGTGATTTAATTCGGTAAGGCGATCGTTGAGAAACGTCAAATCGTCCATCATGATGAGATTGCCGGTCATTAGTCGATACAATTCGGCAGATCGGGACACTACGAGATAAGAATGCATGTGCCCTGATTTGTCGCGGGCAGAATGAAGTGCAATGTTTTGAAGTAACTCCAGCAGCAATCCTGTAAATCGCTTCATCATTTGACGCTTATCTCCAAGCTCAATGATGGATGACTCAATAAGTTTTAAAGTATGCTCAATTTTGGAAGGAGTGAAGTCTCCGAAATGACTGAAAACGATCACTTCATTGCCGCCGGAATGCAGAACAGAACTAAGCAAGTTCTGATACTGTGATTGAATCCAATCCAGATGTTGGCCAGTAATAGCGGTCATTTTATCCGATCCAGAGGTTAAGGTATTCGCGTTGGCGAGGTTAACAAAGCCGACAAATATGTAAAATAAAATGACCAAATCCAAAAAAATGGCGATCAAATTTAAATCCGTTTGATTTTGACATTGGTTTTCAATCGGTTCACTTTTGAGTGAAGGCCAATTTTCAAGCCGAACGGGAATTTTACCGGATTAACGAAATATTGCCTTCCTCGAAGTAGGTACTTCCTCCTTCACAAGTAGCTTCCAGATAATAGACATAGACATCTGGATCCAAATCCTTGCCTTTGAATGTGCCATCCCAACCTTGATTCAAGGTGGTTGTTTCAAACATTTTTTCTCCCCAACGATCGTAAATTACAAAGTACAATTTGTCAATGTTATTGGCCCTTACAAACATTTTTTCATTGCGCTCGTCCTTATTGGGAGTGAAGGTATTCGGAATATAGATACTAGGCGGTCCGCACACAAAATCAACAACACGTACGGTAACACTCGCAGTTGCAGAGCATTCACCATCGTTCACCGTCACTTCGTATGTAATAGTCTCAAGAGGCGAGGAGGTAGGGTTTTGAATTGTCGTATTGTTGAGCCACGTAGAAGGAGTCCAGATGTAGTCATAGTCAGATGGTTCAACTGTAAGCTGCGAGGATTGGCCCTGCACTACTACTGATGGATTTGCGCTTGCTTCAATCATACTGCCCTGCAATTCACTCACGGTTACAATTACTTCATCACTCGCGGTGCATCCAAAGGGTGTTTCAGAGTAAACAGTGAAAGTTGTTTCTTCAGGTACAAATACTTCTACAGTGGAGGTGTTTTGGCCCGAGAGTATGAGATTTGATGGACCCCACGAATAATTGAATTCCGGATTTGGTTCCAATATTGACAATGTTACGGTGTCATTTTCGCAAGCTGTAAAATCACCTTCAACTACAGTTTGGAAACTCACAAGGTTCACAAAAACTTCATCTTCGAGTTCGCAACCCTCGTATGCGATAAGTGCATAATAGGTTGTTGGAGTCAACGGACTTACTTCTATGGACGCATCCGATGTATTATCATTGAGCACATTGCTGAAATCGCTTTGGTCACTCCAGGTTATTTCCGAATTTGCAGGTGTGTAAATCGCGTCTAGGGTGAGCAAAATGTCATCACATAAGGTTGTGTCCTCTGGAAGATTAAGCGTCATCTCGGGCACAACGACATTCTGAAAATAAGTGTCTTCACAACCATCGTGGCTTACAGTTAGTACGTAATTTGTGCTGCTGCCTGCTGTAAATTGTGGATTTGGCACAGTGGCATTGCTTAAAAAGCTGGATGGCGACCAACTGTATTCAAACAAAGGATTACTATCTAATGGTCCCAGTGCGATGTTGTCTCCTTCGCATACAGTATAATCGGTTAATGTTTCAATTACCTGCTCAACAATGAGAATGGTTTGCTGAAGGGTGTCAGATTCATTGCAGGTATTGGGATTATTGACAATCAATGTTACTAGATACAAACCCGGCTCATCATAGATATGCGTCGGATTCTGCAAATTTGAAGTTCCTGTATCACCAAAATCCCAATTGTAAGTTTGAGAATAAATACTGGTGCTGGTAAATTGAATGGGTGCATTTACACAACCAGAGGGCGAAAGAGTAAAATCAGCAACTGTGAGGGGCAATTGAAAATCGAATTTGTAAACACCGTTGTTGCAATTGGAACTGCCATTGGTCGGGCTCCATGCGTTCGATGGATAAATGGGAAAATCATCGTTGGACCCACAACCTGCGCAAACACTCTGATACATCACACCTTTGCGGTCAAATCGGCTTGTACCGCCATCTACATGTTCGCTACTTGTGCTTCCTCCATAAAAGGTTCCATACAAGAGATTATTCATGGAATCATCAAAGGTGGCCATGTAAAAATCTCCGGTCGAGTTGGAGCTGTCATACGCATCACTGGTCGTTTCCAAATCGGTCATCGGAAAGAGGTTTTGCCCCGGATTGAGCGGATTGCCGGCAGAAACAAATACTCCCCATCCCGAAATATAAATGCGATTGCAGTAATCTACCAGAAATGCAGATGGTGATAAATTGGGCTTGTTATCGCCAGTGCCAAAAACGGTACTCCAGATCACCTCATTCAATTGAGGTGAGAATTTCGTGAGCAAATTGCCGCTATTGGGTGTTCCGTAGCCGGCATTGATGATGAAATTGAAGTCCGTTGAATTGGTTTGTCCATAAACATACACATTGCCTTCAGCATCCAATTCGATAAAATAAAGCTGGTCATAAGATGCCGCACCCCAATAGGTAAGAGCGAGAATGTTTTGCGCATTGGCGCTGAATCTGGCGACATATCCATCAGCATCGCCGGCGTTATTGTTCTCCTGAACTACGCCATTTGTTGATGGAAGATCAGTTGAATGACTTCCTCCACACACATAAAAATCACCTGCAGGTGTTGCAATCAAAGAAAATCCTGAGTCATCCGAACTTCCTCCTAGATAGGTGCTCCAAATGATATCCGTTAGGCCTGGATTCAGTTTGGTAATAACTGCATCTTGTCCACCGGCATTGGTGCTTTGATAAGCATTTTCAGTAGGATAATCTGGCGAGAATGAAGATGAAACAATCACAATGTTTTCGTTTTCATCCAGCGATATTTCACCCCTGAATTCATCTGCATAATTTTTTTTCAGAAAGGTGGAAGTATTTACTCCGTCGTTTCCACTTCCGCCTAAAAAGGTGCACCCAATCAATGCCGACCCTGACGCACTAAAGTGCGCAACATACATGTCAGTTCCGTTAGGGAAATTGGCCCCTGTGCCACTAGGGCTTACAAGACTTCCGCCTTCAAAAACTGTTTGTGGTGCGCCATTTGTAACAGGAAAATCGGATGAGCCAGTTACACCATAGACCAACAACTCATCGCTGCTATTCGTAATTATAGAATGGGCCAAATCATCGCCCGATCCGCCCAAATACGTAGAGTAAATCATGCTGGTACCGTCCTGTGCATATTTGGAAAGGGCCATATCAATGCCATCTCCCAAAGCACTGTCTCCGCCCATATGGGTTATCTGATAAGCTCCGGTTGTTATAGGATACCCTTGTCCAAATGAAGAACTTCCGCTATAGAGGAAACCGTCTTCATCGTAAGTCGCCGTGTACCCGAAGTTATCGCTGGATGATCCGCTGTAGGATGAAAATATTAGTTCAGGATCAATTATAAGATCTGCATTTTTATCATATCCTTTGGGAAAAGAAAAAGACAGGCGATTGCCAGCCAAAATATAATTGCATGCAACCAGTTTTTTTTCTCCTTTTACAATCTGCCAGGCTATTGGTTTTTGCTCATAGACGATGTTCACACTCGTTGAAATGAGAAGTCGTTCATCTTCCAATCTCAATGACTCCATTCCGGAATATTCGATTTGAATGTCTTCTGCATTGCCGCCCGGATGCACAATAAAATCATATTTCAAAGCAAAATCATGCGAGTAGAATTTCAAATCGATGTGGGGGTAAAACTCTTTTCTTAGAATTGAGCCGAAAGCCTCGCAACCACCCGCCCATTTTGCAGGGTTCTGGTCTATAAAATAGTTGTAGTAGGCCTTGTGTTTGAAATCAGATATGGTTTGTGAGGCTTCATTTGAACCGATGAATTCGGCTTTGTAAACATGACCTTTTATGCGCAAATCTTCTGGACGAAATTGTTTTCCCTGATTGTGAGATTGCCGAATCGGAGTGATGTCCATAAAATGCCAGGTAAGACAGGTCTTTTCTAGAAAAACTTTGCCATCCTCAAGATCGCTGGCAAACAAAACCTGCTCTGGCCATTGTCCTTTGTTTTTCACCAGGGCATAATAGCTGTCCTGCTGCGCAAAAGCACACAAATATGATCCCAAAATAACCAGGCAGGTTAGTACACTTCTGAACATGGCACCAAAGTATGGAGAAATCTGCATTGTTGTGATGACGTAACTGGAAATGCTTTGGTTGTAAGAATGACGCGAATGGACTGAAATTATTTGATAATTGGTCAACTATACATGTGCTAGTAATACTACCTTGCCTCCCAAATATTTACCATGGGCACGGATTTGAATAAAGAGAAACTTGCTTTAATAGAATGGATCGTTCGTCAGGAGAAGCCTGCCGCTCTTAAACCTCTTCTGGATGCTTTGGCGCAGGTCGATAAAGACACGGAAGACATCAACAGGATTGTGGGTTACAGGTCTCGTGGTGTGAGGGTAACCCGCAAACAACTTGTAGACTCTCTTATTGAAGGAATAAAGAATCTGGAATCAGAGAAATTGATTTCGCTCGATCAAATTGAACAGGAATCCGACCAATGGTAACTTTTTGGAAAAATCCACTGTTCAGAAATTCGCACATTGCATCTTATTTATCACATAATCAAACTATGACGCATTTTTACCTCCGGGGAATTTTTATCGCAGCTTGCACAGTTGCTCTTTTCACTGCCAAAGCACAAACTCCGTGTGTAAATGGCATGGCAGGAACATATCCTTGTCAAAACGTAGACCTGTTGGCTTTTGTGCCACTCAGCGAAATGGGTAATGGGGCCAATACCAACGATATCTGGGGTTGGGTAAGTCCTGCAACAGGCAAAGAATATGCTTTAGTTGGGTGCTCCAATGGCACTGCGTTTCTTGATATTTCGAATCCGGTTGAGCCTGTGTACATTGGCATTTTGCCTACTCATACACAAACCAGCCTCTGGCGCGATATCGAAGTGTATAACAATTATTGCTTTGCTGTAAGTGAAGCCAACAATCACGGATTGCAGGTTTTTGACCTCATGGAGCTCGATGGAGTTACGAATCCACCAGTGGAATTTGACGAATCTGCATTTTATGGCGAATTCGGTCATTGCCATACATTGACCATTGATGTGCAATCGGGTTTTTGTTATTGCAACGGAACTGGCACCTACAACGGTGGATTACATATTGTAAATATTCAGGATCCATTGAATCCGACACTTGCGGGTGGTTTTGATATTGATGGGTATACCCACGATAGTTTTGCATGGACTTACGATGGTCCTGATCCGGATTATGCAGGCCACGAACTTGTTTTTGCCTGCAATGAAGACGAACTGACCATCGTGGATTGCACAGATAAGACCGATTGTCAGCTAATTCAAAGTTATTCGTATGACAATGTCGGTTACATTCACCAGGGCTGGATTACAAAGGACAAAAGTCATTTCCTCATTGATGATGAGTTGGATGAACAGGAACTTGGAAACGATGGCATAACCACTGGAACACGCACCCATATTTTTGATGTCACTGACCTGGACAATTCAGACTATCAGGGCTTTTTTGAAAGCACCAGCCCCAGTATTGATCACAATTTGTACGTGCTCGATCAATTCGTTTACGAAAGCAATTACCGCAGTGGTGTAAGAGTATTGGATGCTGTTAAAGTAGATGATGGCCTTTTAAAACAAGTCGGCTTTTTTGACCTCTATCCTGCAAATGACAATGCGCAGTTTAGCGGCACCTGGAGCAATTATCCCTATTTGCCAAGCGGCGTAAATCTTGCCACCCACATGTATGAGGGATTTTATATTCTTCAACCGAAATTGATAACACTGGCACAGGACAATTTTGATTTGTGTGGTGTGAATCAGATCGTTTTGGATGTAACGGTAAACGCCGAAATTGCCTTTCCTGTGACATTTGCAGTGGAGAATCTCGGCTCCGTTTCAGTTTCTGCCAATCCGCTCGAAGATACAGGCAATGCAATCGTAACAATTTCAGAATTGAATTCACTCACCCCGGGAACTTATCAGGCCACGCTGGCTCTTCAGACTACATTTGGAGAACAATACGAAGTGCCTTTTACTGTCACGTATAGCGGTGGTTCTCCTTTGGTGCCGGTGCTAGTCAATGTGCCCGACAATTCGCTGGTAAGCAATACTGCAAATACGGTTGTTTTTGAATGGCAAAATGACATTACCGCAACAGGATACACTTTCCAGCTTTCTGCCATGGAAGATTTTTCAACCCTGATTGAGAATCAGAATACCACAGAGAACAATTATGTATTGAGCTTTGATCTTCCAGATGGAACCTATTTCTGGCGCGTCACCGCGTCAAACGAATGTGGTGCTGGTCAGTGGTCAGATGTATTCGAATTTCAGGTAACTTTTGTTGGTGTAAATGAAATGCGAGGTGCGTCTATCGGAGTTTATCCAAATCCGGCTGATAACGAGCTTAAAGTTTCAGGAGTTTCTGGCGGAGATCAAATCGTGATAACCGATTTCTCGGGTAGGGTTGTGCTAAGCACCCGAATAACTGGTGGTTTACATACTGAAACCCTTGATATTTCTGACTTTGCTCCGGGAAGTTACCTGATGCAGGTTGGAAACAATGTTGTAAAATGGGTGAAATATTGAGAGAATAAATCTCTTCTGAATTGTATTGGCGGATAGTAATTATTTATACATTCGCCTCATATCATAAAACACGCCTTTGCGCGTGTTTTTTTTGCGTTCAATTGATTATTCAAAGTTTTTATGGAAAGAGATAGCAGAATTGTAAATAAGTTCATTCAGCGCAATTGGAATGAAACCAAAAGCAACGACTCATGGAGCATCTTCAAGATCATGGGCGAATTTGTGGAAGGGTATGATCGTATGGGGCAAATTGGTCCCTGTGTGAGCATTTTTGGAAGTGCGCGCACAAAGCCAGATAATCTATACTACATAACTGCACGAGACATAGCATTTATGCTTGTTCAGAAAGGCTACGGCGTTATTACAGGTGGCGGCCCGGGTATCATGGAAGCAGGAAACAAAGGAGCAAAAGAAGGTGGTGGAACGTCCGTTGGGCTCAATATTGTTTTGCCTTTTGAGCAACATGGTAACCAATTTGTTGATCATGATAAAAGCATCAATTTCGACTATTTCTTTGTGCGCAAAGTGATGTTTGTCAAGTACAGTCAGGGCTTTATTGTGATGCCTGGCGGCTTTGGAACTCTCGATGAGTTCTTTGAGGCATTGACGTTGATCCAGACCGATAAAATTGGCCGTTTTCCAATCATTCTTGTGGGTAAAAAATTCTGGGGTGGACTTCTTGAATGGATTAAAGAAGTATTGTTGACAGAGAAAAATATTTCGGAACCGGATCTGTTATTGTTCACCATGGTGGATACCGCGCAGGAAGCTGTGGAAGAAATTGACAAATTCTACTCAAGATATTTGCTCAAACCAAACTTCTAGCACGGCTATTGCGTATAAACGACCGCGACGGAAATTTTTCGCGCAAGCCACCTTATGAAAGTTGTTTCCCTGTTAATGAAAAAATCAATTCCGGTAGTTACCGCAGGCCTTGGTATTCTTGTAATATCAGCCTGGATGCTGGCGCCGGAAAAGTGCAGTGGCCCTTTTTCTGAATCCTCGGCTGAGCTGGGTACGTATGGATTTATTCAATACGAACAAAACAAAATCCAACTTCAACCCCAGGGTACCAAATGGAACAATTTGTTTTCGAAATTTGAGCAATTGGCATTCAATGGAACCGGCAAAATTTCCATTGTACACATTGGTGGATCACATGTTCAGGGAGGTTTTTTGAGCGATAAGCTTCGCAAAAATTTTCAGGACATGGTTTATGGTGCAGAAGGAGAACGCGGATTTGTTTTTCCGTATGAACTCGCAAAAACCAATTCACCCCGCAGTATCAAATGCAATTGGACCGGCAAATGGACCGGTTGTCGAAATGCATTGAGTACCGATGCCTGCGATTGGGGCATGAGCGGAATCAATGCAACCACCGCTGACCACAATGCACATGTTTCTATAAAGACATTTAATTTTGATAGCCTTGCGTGCAAATTTGACAAGGTGCGCATTTACCATGCATGCAGTGAAAATGTAACTATCATTTTAGATAGTTCCCTGGTGCCGATTTCAGTTGAAGATCAAAAGGCCGCTGGATATACCGAGTACATTTTTGCACAGATGCACGATGAACTTGGATTCGGAATTCAATGCACAGATTCATTGGAGTGTTTTTTTGCACTACAGGGCGTTTATCTTGGCAACAATGCAGAAGGGATCAGCTACCATGCTATTGGCGTGAATGGGGCAAGCACCAGAAGTTATCTCCGTTGTGAAAAAATGGACGAACAACTGGCAACACTCCATCCTGATCTGGTGATTTTTGGAATTGGAGTCAACGATGCCAACGTGCCATCAGCCGATTTTGATCCTGCACTTTATGAAGCGAGATATGATTCGCTCGTAGCCATGATTCAGGCCATCAATCCCGATGCTTGTTTCCTTTTTGTGACCAACAACGACACCTATTATCAGAAGTCTTATCCCAATCCCAATGCGTTGAAAGTGCGTGATACCATGATACGCCTTGCGGCCAAATACGACGGTGCCGTATATGATCTCTTTGAAATTATGGGCGGACTTGGAAGTATTTCAAAATGGCAAAATGCAAATCTTGCAGCAAAGGATAAGATCCATTTGAGTAAACGTGGTTATGAATTGCAGGCGGATATGATGTCCGAAGCATTTCGTGAAGCATTCGGCAACTATCTGGATAGCCGCAAATAATTTTCTTTCTTTTCTTATTTATTTATTCTTCGCTTCTTAAGAGATGCAGATTGGTTATTGGTGATATTTGTCGACATAAATCAGTAGAATATTTTTCTTCCAATCGCATGTCCAAACTCATTGCCGTTATTTCTCCAGCCAAACTTCTTGATGATAAAACCCATTACCCTGAGATCAAATGCACTCAACCCGCTTTTCTCAAGGAGGCAGAAACGCTTGTTTCGAAGTTGAAAAAGTTGAAAGGGAAAGAACTAAGCGAGTTGATGGATATCAGCTCAAAGCTCGGAGAAGAGAATAAGGTGCGTTACACAAAATGGTCGCTTCCTTTTACTCATGCCAATAGTCATCCCTCTATACTAATGTTCAAAGGGGAAGTGTACAGGGGGATGAAGGCGGAAACGTTTAACAAAAAACAATTGGAAGTGGCTCAGGAAAAACTGAGAATTCTGAGCGGACTCTATGGTCTTCTTAGACCGATGGATCTCGTAATGCCCTATCGGCTTATGATGGGAACGCCCTTTTCGCCCAATGCAAAAACAAAATCACTGTACGCTTTTTGGGGAGATAAAATTTCCAAAGAACTGAATAAGATCGCTCCTAAGAGCTCGACAATTGTCAATCTGGCTTCGTCAGAATATTTTAAGGCAGTAGATCCAAAAACCCTTTCTGCCAAAGTGATCACCTGCGAATTTCGCCAAAAGAAGGGTAACAAGTTTGAAATGATAGGTACTTATGCCAAACTTGCCCGTGGAATGATGGCGCGGTATATCATCGAGCACGATATAGATAAAGTGGAGGATATCAAGAGCTTCGATACTGAGAAGTATGCTTACAATGAGGCTTTATCGACCAAAGACCTTTTTGTTTTCACCCGGGATCAGCCACCTTTACTCAATCCTAAAAGGTCTCCTGCGAAAAAATAGAAGTGAATCTTCTATATTGCCGCTTCTAAATTACCTACTCTATGGAGCGTTTCACCGGACTTATTGGTATCGTGTTAATTCTTGGACTGGCGTATCTTTTTTCAAACAACAGGAAAAAGATTAATGTTCGTCTCGTTTTAAGCGGATTGGGTCTTCAGATTTTATTGGCAGTGCTCATCCTCAAGCTTGAACCTGTTCGGGCATTTTTCCAATACCTCGGAAAAGGAATGGAAAAGATTGAGGATTTTGCAAAAGAAGGCGCATCTTTCGTTTATGGTGGTATTGCAACCATGGGACAGACCGGTCCGGTTGACTATCGCACGCCCGACACATTTGTATTCGCATTTAACATTACATCTACCATTATTTTGGTTTGTGTGCTGGTGGCTATGCTTTACCATGCCGGGATTATGCAACGCATTGTAGCAGTTATCGCCAAAGCCATGAATTGGGTGATGCGTGTAAGTGGGGCAGAGGCACTCAGCAACGTAGCCAGTGCATTTGTTGGGCAGGTTGAAGCTCAGGTTATGATCAGGCCTTACCTCGCCAGCATGACAAAAAGCGAATTACTCGCATCTATGAGCGGCAGTTTGGCCTGCATTGCCGGTGGTATTCTTATAGTATATGTGAACATGGGAGCTCAGGCCGAATACCTGATTGCTGCAAGTTTGATGGCTGCACCAGGTGCATTGGTAATATCCAAAATTGTATTCCCCGAAACTGAAGAATCTCAGACCATGGGAAACGTTAAACTTGAAGTAAAAAGCCAATATACCAATCTGATCGATGCCATCAGTCACGGCGCTGCGGATGGATTTAAGATTGCGATGAATGTGATTGCGATGCTGATTGGGTTTATTGCCTTGATTGCAATGCTCAATTGGATTTTGGGGTTATGCTATACCGGACTTTCGCTGGATGTTATTTTCAGTAAAATTTTCTTTCCAATGGCTTGGGCAATGGGCACACCAATGGAAGATGTAAACAGCGTAGCAACATTATTGGGCCAGAAACTTACCGTAAATGAGTTCCTGGCTTTCAAAAATCTGACCTCTGATGCCGTGCCTGTACTTACTGATAAAGGCAATATGATCGCAAGTTTTGCCATCTGTGGTTTTGCCAATTTCAGCAGTGTTGGTATGCAAATAGGAGGGATTGGTGCACTTGCTCCCGAAAGAAGAGCGGATCTCGCTAAACTTGGTTTAAAGGCGTTATTCTGCGGGACACTTGCCTCATACCTCAGCGCAACAATCGCTGGAATTATTTATTAAAAAAAAAATTAATCTGCAATAGAATGATCGTGGTGGGTATAATCATGGGTAGCAAAAGTGATCTTCCGATCATGCATGAAGCTGCTGAAGTATTAAAAAGCCTGGGTGTAGATTGTGAAATCACGGTAGTGAGCGCCCATCGAACTCCTCAAAGAATGTTCGAATACGCTCAATCGGCTGTAGATCGCGGACTGAAAGTAATTATAGCCGGCGCTGGTGGTGCGGCTCATTTGCCGGGTATGACGGCTTCATTGACACCACTGCCTGTTATTGGTGTTCCTATCAAATCCTCCAACTCCATCGACGGCTGGGATAGTGTGCTTTCCATACTCCAAATGCCTGCTGGTGTTCCCGTTGCAACGGTTGCGCTCAATGGTGGTCGAAATGCAGGCATTCTCGCCGCTCAGATTGTATCGGCGGGTGATCCGGCATTGGTAAGTAGAATCGCGCAGTTCAAAGAAGAATTGAAGAACAAGGTGATGGAATCTATCCGTGAAATGGAATCGAAGTAGTTGAAAACCGGTTGTTTTTTGTAAACAAAAAAATTAACATTCTATCCGGACAACGAATACAATAAGTCTTGTGTCAAATATCTGGAGAAACCGTTATGCAAACTTCTCGGTTACCTCTTACCATTAAAATAACAAAAAAAGACTCCGCTTGTTGGTCGGAGTCTTTTTTTTATGCTTGATTTTCAATGATGAAGTGTGATCGTCTCAACATCGCCATTCGGGCGCGTTACAATGGCCTGGTCATCGCAGGTTCCGTCTCCAAAATCGATATTCCCTTCTCCATTTGGTCCGGAAATTTCAATGATGCCATCGATAACATACCCACAATTGCGATCAATTAAAAGCGCTTCTGTTATCGTATGTGTCATTACTACACCATTGGGGCGTGTGAGGGTTCCTGAACCAGTCTCCGTAAAAACATTATCTCCACACTCTGGGGTATCGAATCCACTAACCCATGCAACATTGCCATTGCAGGTTCGCTCGAATGTGCCTTGTGGACGTTCAATGCTCATCTCAATATTTCTGCTAAATGTTGGTTGAGAAAATTCATTCAGTCCCGTGTTAGTAGTAGTTCGAATTCCTTCGATTTCTATGTCATTTACCGCGTAATTTTCAAAAGTGACTGTGCGCACGGCGCCTTCGTTTAACATGTCATCAGTGAGATTTATGTGGATAATGCCACTGCGAACACGCCCCATTGGATCTGCACATCCATCACCAAAATCGATGGTAATGTTTTTGGGGTAGCTTTCACTGTCTTCAGTATACACAGCACATTCAGGAAGTTGATCCTGTGGTGAGCAAGGATTGCCCCCGCCGCTTTTTAAGGTGGCTGCATCTTCCATTTCGGAAGTGCTTTTTTCAGCGAATGATGCAATATTCTCATCCAGGATGGAAGTGGCATCAAGTGTTGACTGCTTTTCTTTCGTGCATGACGAAAATACGAGAGCGATTGTAACAACAATCAGCCCGCTTGTCCATTGAATTTTTTTCATGATCTTACGTTTTAATGAATTTGGAAATCTGTTGTTGAGATACCAAAGTTTCAGAATGGTTTAATCATGTTCAAATTCTTTTACTTCATACCATTCCAATATCATGCAATGACAAACGCGTTTATGCATAATATCGCCAACTATATTTGTTCATCATGATTTCAATCAACCCAAAAGACACTGCCATTCCTCAGTTGCACCAATACTTGCTTGGAGCCGTTGGTCCACGCCCCATTGCATTTGCGAGCACACTGGATGCCGATGGTCGTCCAAATCTGGCACCTTATAGTTTCTTCAATGTTTTTAGTGTAAATCCTCCGATTGCCATTTTTTCACCCGCAAGAAGAGGAAGAGACAATACGACTAAACACACCTATGAAAATGTGAAAGTCGTAAAAGAATGTGTCATCAACATTGTCAATTACGCCATGGTGCAGCAGATGTCGGTAGCCAGTTGCGAGTATCCATTGGGAGTGAATGAATTCATCAAAAGTGGTCTTACCCCCATTGCTTCAGAGGTGGTAAAGCCTTTTCGTGTAAAGGAATCTCCTGTTCAGTTGGAGTGTATTGTGAAAGATGTGATAGAGCTTGGCCCTAATGGTGGAGCGGGTAATCTCGTAGTATGCGAAATTGTTCGAATCCACATTTCAGAAGATGTTCTGGATGCTGATGGAAAAATATCTCCACTGAAAATGGATCAGGTTGCACGCATGGGTGGACAGTGGTATTCGCGCGCAAAAGATGGACTTTTTCAATTGCCCCAACCAACTACAAATCTGGGAATAGGTTTTGATTCGATTCCTGCAGATATCTTGCATTCAACCATACTTACCGGCAATAATCTGGGACAGCTGGCTTCGTTAGAATCATTGCCGGATGAGACTTCTGTAAATGAATTTAAGTTAACTGAATTGTCTGATTTGTTTATCGAATTCGAAAACGACAAAAGAATTCTCGAGCTCAAACTGCATGAACGAGCAAAACTATTTCTCGAAGAAAATAAATTGCGGGAAGCCTGGATGACTTTGCTCGCATTCAACAACTGAAAATTCAGACTTTGGGCTGCTGAGGACCTGCGCTTTTTCCTGTACCGTTTCTATTGCCTTTAAAAAATGGCTTTTTGCCTGAGCGGCCTTTTCCTCCTTGCCCGCGCGGCGAACCACCACCAGATGAAGGACTGTATTCAGGAGCCGGACCCAACTTTTCTGGAAGAACTAATTTTTCTACAGTGCTTCCAATAAGTTTTTCGATTTTCTGAAAACTGGATTGATCCATTTTGGAAACAAGAGTGATGGCTTCTCCT
Organism: Flavobacteriales bacterium; assembly: GCA_046153915.1. Taxonomy (GTDB): domain Bacteria; phylum Bacteroidota; class Bacteroidia; order Flavobacteriales_D; family Sanyastnellaceae; genus JANNVZ01. The sequence continues at coordinate 25,234 of JBJXFC010000368.1, read as the reverse complement.
TTTTTCTGGGCACGTGCTGTCCTTCCAACGCGGTGAACATAATCTTCGGCGTCACGCGGCACATCGTAGTTGATCACCATGTCGATATTATCGATGTCAATACCACGGCTTATAACGTCTGTCGCTACAATGATATTCATTTGTCGGCTGCGGAAATGTTGCATCACTTCTTCGCGTTCCGTTTGTTCTAAGTCGCTGCTGATGCGTCCTACGTTGAGTTTGGCCTGTTTCAGCCTTTGATACAATTCACCTACTGATTGTTTGCGCGAACAGAATACAATGATACTCTGATCTGCTCTCTCCGGATCTTGCAGGATGTGCAGAATAAGTTGGAGTTTTTGATCGTCGTGCAGAATGTAAGCACCCTGTTTAACTCCTTCAGCCGGTTTGGAAACTGCAATATTGATATGAACCGGATCTTTCAAAAATGTGCGGGCCAAACTCTCAATACCATTGGGCATGGTGGCCGAAAACATCAACGTTTGCCTGTCTACATTCAAGGCACGCATTATCCTGAAAAGATCAGGTTGAAAGCCCATATCGAGCATGCGATCTGCTTCATCTAAAACCAAAAACCGAAGTTTGGTGAAATCGGTATTGCCGATATTCATATGTGAAAGCAAACGTCCTGGTGTTGCAATAATTATTTCGACACCGCGCTTCATCGCCTGTTTTTCTCTGCTGAAATCATCTCCATCTCCACCACCATAAATGGCTATGGACGAGGCTCCTGTGAAGTAAGAATAGCCCTCAATGGCCTGGTCGATCTGCAATGCAAGTTCGCGGGTTGGAACAACAATGAGTGCCTGAGTAACTCCGGTTTTGGGCAATTCCAGAATACGGTTGAGAATGGGAAGAACAAATGCAGCTGTTTTTCCAGTACCCGTTTGGGCAATTCCCATGATATCGCGGCCTGCGAGAACTGCCGGAATGGCCTGCTGCTGTATAGGAGTAGGCGATTTGAAGTTCATATACGAAATACCCTCTAGTAGTTCTTCGCGTAGATTAAGTTCTGAAAATGTCAATGAAATAAAGAATAAATTTTGTGGTGAAGGTAAGACACTTCTGTTTTTACACAGACTTCAATAAATTCGCGCCGGAAACAGATCTATTTTATCTGTAACCTCCAACACGCTTTGTGTTGTTTATTTGAAAACAATTACCTAAATTATTATACACATGGACATTACTGGCCGTATCAAGTTGATCAAAGATGAACAAAGTTTCCCAAGCGGATTTGTAAAACGCGAATTCGTAGTTACTACAGAGGAACAATACCCACAGGATATTCAGCTTGAATTAATCAAAGACAAAACATCTCTCGTTAGCAACTACAATACTGGAGATCGAATCAAAGTATTCTTTAACATTCGTGGTAGCGAATACAATGGTCGTTATTTCGTGAATCTCCAGGCATGGAAAATTGAGAATGCATTGGCTGGCTCACCTGAAACTGCTGCTGCCTCCTCTGCTGCTCCGGCTCCTGCTGCTGCGAGTTTTGCTCCTCCGGTAGACGACGACCTTCCATTCTAAGAAGATTGTATGGAAAAGCACCTGCTCTTACTTCATGGTGCATTGGCCGACGAAGGTCAACTTTATACGTTGCGTGATTTATTAAGCGCCGACGCTGTTGTGCACGTGCTTACTTTTTCAGGTCATGGAAAAAATAGGGGAGAAGATGTTCCATTCGCGATGGATATTTTCTCAAATGAGATAATCGACTATGCTAAAAGTACCGATGTTCGATTAGATGTTTTTGGCTACAGCATGGGCGGTTACGCAGCTTTGTGTGCCGCCAGCAAATCAGACAGCCTCGGAAAAATTATTGCACTTGGTACCAAGTTTGACTGGAATGGAGCTAGTGCAGCGCGAGAAATTCAGTTTCTGAATCCGGATATCATGCAAGAGAAGATTCCGCATTTTGCTGAACAACTGAAAAAAATGCATGGTGAGGGATGGAAGAATGTGGTTTCGAGAACTGCCGCTATGATGATTGAGCTTGGCAAAAGTGCACCACTTGATGCAAAGGCTTTGTCTGAAATAAAAAACAAGGTGATGATTCTGGTCGGCGATCAGGATAATACCGCAGGCGTTGAAGCATCCCGAAAAGCAGCGATGTTGCTTCCAAACTCCTCTTTTTTTGTTCTTGACAAAACACAACATCCCATAGAAAAAACAAATCCGGTCGCACTTGCAGACCGGATTCGTTTATTTCTTAAAGGATAATTTTTTACTTAGGCTTTTTTACCCCCAAAAGTTCGATATCGAAAACAAGGTTTGAATAAGGCTCAATTCCTCTACTTCCTTCTTTACCAAATCCAAGGTTCCATGGAACATAAAGCACGTATTTGCCGCCTACTGCCATAAGCTGAAGCCCTTCATTCCATCCTTCAACCATGCCTGGTTCTATTACAAATTCAATTGGAGCTGGCATTCCTTCGCTGGTATCGAAAATTTCACCATTGATGAATTTGCCCGTATAGTGAACCAAAACAGTATCTCCAAACATGGGTTTCGGACCCTGACCTTCCTGCATCACTTTGTATTGCAATCCCGAACCGGTAGTAACAACACCTTCCAGCGATTTGTTTGCAGCCATATATGCATCTGCCGGGCCTTTGAGTGATTCCATTTTTGAATCCCTGCGTTTTTTGAATTCAGTATCAAGATACATCTGAACCTCTTCCAACTCAAGCGCTGCTGAGCTGTCACGGCTGTCTTTTAATCCACGCATAAACATCTCATAGTCCAAATCACTGATATCAATTTTTTCAGACAATCCGTTTAGTTGATCTCCGAAAGTCATACCCAGTGAGTAACTCACGCTATCAGCCATCGTTACAAGTTCAACATCGCTTACTGCACCTCCACCTTTATTTTCGCACGATGAGAGTGCAATCAATGATCCGGCTGCCATTGCGCAAAGAAATAATTTCATGAAATTTTAGTATTTGTATGTAAAAATATGAGTCGGCGAATGTAAAGGAGAACCTTGCCCCAATGAGACCAGCTTTTGTGGATTTCAAAAGTTTTAATAAATTGGGATAAAAACAATCGCGGTTATATCCAGTCCGGGCAAATTTTCACGGGACGAGCTATTGGCGGCGGTGGAATAATGTAAATCACCGAAATTTCGAAACCACCCTTGCCACTGCTGGCCGGCTTGAGATTACTGGTATTGATATCATAACTTATTCCCGCCTCCCAGTCGTCGTATTTAATGCCGCCAATGATGTAACCAGCATCACGCGCTCTTCCCATGGCTCCGATGTAAACACTCCGCTGAGCCCACGCATGGTCTTCCAGAGTATAGTGAGCCAGCCCCCCGAAATTCAATTCTTTGTAAGTACCCTGTGATGCGAACATCACCATTGGTTCGAGATCCCATTGCTGAGCGATTGGAAATAGATACTGACCATGTAAATTAAAGCGCGGGTCAAGCTTTACGTAGCCATCATCAAAGAAACTTTGTTTTGGATTGGTCAGGTTGAAAAAACTGAAGCCTGTCGTAAAAACCTCGTGTCTGGATTTGCGCAATTGATAAACGGAACCAATGTTCAGATTAAAATAACCTCTCGAACTGCGAGTATAATTTTCACCCGGGTCTATCGAAGGATCATAGACAAGACCACTCCATTGGTTGTCGTAATTCAGTGCGCTGTAATCAATCTGCATTCCGGTGTATCCAATCATGATCGCTGGACTTATTACACCATTTCCTGCAGCAATTTCTTTTCCCAGGACCAGATTGATAACGTTTGATTTCAAATGAGAATCGCCGGCTTTATCTGTAAAAAAGGACAATCCAATATTCCAATCGGTTTGAAATGGTTGTCCATCCATCTTGTTGAGCAAACCATCGGCCAACCGGAGATGCCGGGCGTCTGCGCTTAATCCAAGGGTGGAGTAAGGAGTTGTTACACTTCGCCATTGTGTGCGTTGATTTCCGATAAAGCGGTAGGAACCATTAAACTGGCCCACCAATCCGGGGTTGAGATTAAATGGGGAATTGTAAAACTGTGAGAAGTGAATATCCTGAGCGCTAATTTTGGAGAACGCCGCCGTGAATGCAAGCAAAGCCAATACCCATAAGAGTCTGACGCTTTCCTGATATCGTTTGTAAATCCGGATATTCATCGTTCTGTACAAATGAACGAAAAAAAAGACTTTCTTCTATCTCGCTGTATGAGATTTGGCAAAACTGCTCAAAATTTGGATTTATTACCATTTTCTGGAACCCAGCACCAACCGTGTAAGCGCAATAAAGATTGCAATTAAGGCGATGAAATAAATGACATCCCTTGAATCAATATTGCCCAGACTGAGTGATGCATAATGATCCTGCATACCCAGTTTTTCCATGTGTGTGTCCCATGATCCAAGCAAATCAAACGATGCCAGCGATTGAAATCCATTAAACATAAAGAAACAAAGTATGGCTGCAACCAGAAAGGAAACGATTTGATTTTTGGTAATGCTGCTGGCAAAAATGCCGATGCTAACGTAACCAGCCGCCAATAGCAACAACCCAATGTAAGAACCCCACGTGCCACCTGTATCGATGCCTACTCCAGCTCCAATGCGGTATACAGTGAGGTAGAAAATCAATGTGGGAATAAGAGCAATTATTACCAGCAGAAATCCGGCAAAGTATTTAGCGAGAATTATCTGCAGGTCAGAAAGTGGTTTGGTGAAGAGTAACTCAATGGTTCCGCTTCTTTTTTCTTCAGCAAATGAACGCATGGTTACTGCAGGAATAAGAAACATAAAGACCCAGGGTGAAACGTAAAAGAGGGTGTCTATGTTGGCCAGTCCCATATCCAGAACATTAAGTTCTCCGGGAAAAATCCACATAAAAAGGCCGGTAACGAGCAGAAATACGCATATTACTACGTATCCAATAAGAGAGGATAAAAAGGTTCTGAGTTCTTTAAGAAAAAGTGCGGTCATGTTGATCTTGTGGTAGTTGTAAAATTATGGCAGGTAAACCAAAGTGTCTGTTGTCCATGCTTCGGCAGGTGCGCTGAAGAGGGCTTTGGTTTGTGGCCAGACCTCAGCAAATGTATCAGAGTATCGGTATGCATCCAGCTTTGATTCGTCTTCCCAATAACTATAGGTGAAGAAGACGGGACGATTGTCTTTTTCCTGAAGCAGGGTTAATGAAAGGCAGCCGGGCGTATGCCTTATCTGATCCTTGTACTTGTGAAAAATTGCCATAAATTCTTCACATGATTCATTCCTGAAAGTCATCTTCACTATTCGCGTCACCATAAAATTCTATGCGTATTATATCTCCTTTTTGCAAACCAAAGAGGTCCGATGCTCCGCCACCGTGACCTGTTGCTCCGCCGTTGATGGCTATCATCAAAAATCCATTGCCAGCCCACATCGCCAATCTTTCCCCTTCCACAACATCCGTGTAGTAATTGCTGATCCTCCGGATAGCAAATCCAGCGGTCTTGTATTGAATGGCACATGCCCTTCCTGACCGCACTCCTTCAAACAATTCTTTCGAAATATTCGTGTATACATTGCCATAGTGGTCGATGTATTCTACATGTCCTTTGATCAGATTTTCGTCTACAAGGGGCTGCTTGGGTAGCACACGATTGAGGGATTGCACGCGCTTGCCAAGAAACTCCGGTGATCCACCTTTGCTAAGATGTGCTGCTGCCGTGGCGAAAACTCCCCGCATGGGAAATGTCCAGTCCTGGCCGTGTGGCAGTGTCATTTCAAAAATATCTTCAGGCATTTCATCGAGGAGGAGCGAGAATATCCCATTATCTGCGCTGATGAAGTAATGGCTCATATAATGCACCACCACATGCGGTTTCTCTGCAGAAAATTCGGGATTCAGCCCGATTATGTGAACTGTTCCCAGTGGAAATTGTTGCCATACACTGCGAAGCACAAATGCTGCTTCATGCATATCAAACGGTCTGATCTGATGCGAAATATCAATGATCGTTGCACCGGGCGACTGACTCAAAAGAGCGGCTTTAACAGAGGCTACATAATGGTCTCGCAATCCCAGATCAGATGTCAGTGTGATAATCAATGTACTCTGTGTGTTATATTATTCTGCTCTGCCAATGAAATTTGAAACACAAAAATTTCACTCAAATGAGTCAGAAATTCTTCAAGGCCTAAATTGAATTACACCTATGTTTGTCTCACATAATTTTTGTTGAACTTATCAAACGAGGAATTAACGCTTGACCGAAAAGGAAATCATTTTGCCGGATATCGACCAGTTGGAGTTTTTCGGCCCTACTAATCAGAAATTTAAACTCATCCAGAGTCGTTTTCCCAAACTCAAAATTGTAGCGCGCGGCAATCATATCAAAGTAAATGGGGAAGATGAAGAAATTGATTTGTTTGAGTTGAAACTCGAACACATCTTCAATCACTTGAAACATTACAACTCTTTGCCACTTCAGGCATTGGAACAAATGCTCGACGGAGAGGAAGGAAATCAATCAAATCGAACTCCATCGGGCGACGAAGTGCTTGTATTCGGACCTGGAGGAAACAGGGTCATTGCCAAAACGGTCAATCAGAAGCGAATGGTTGAAGCCTGCGATAACAACGACATGGTTTTTGCCGTAGGTCCTGCGGGTAGCGGAAAAACCTATACCGCCGTTGCATTGGCTGTAAGGGCCTTGAAAGAAAAACAGGTCAAAAGGATCATTCTTACCAGACCAGCGGTGGAAGCGGGAGAAAATCTTGGATTCTTACCCGGCGACCTTAAAGAAAAATTGGATCCTTACATGCAGCCGCTTTACGATGCGCTCATGGATATGATTGCGTATGAAAAGCTGGCCGATTATCTTGAGAAAGGTACCATTGAAATTGCTCCTCTCGCCTTTATGCGCGGAAGAACCCTGGATAAAGCCTTCGTAATTCTGGACGAAGCCCAAAACGCTACTGTCAATCAGATGAAGATGTTTCTGACCAGGATGGGACAGCAGGCCAAATTCATTATAACCGGAGATGCTACCCAGATCGATTTGCCTAGAAATCAACCCAGTGGTTTGCTTAAATCAGTTGAACTGGTTCGCGACATAAATGGAATTGCCGTAATCGAACTCAATGCTTCTGATGTTGTGCGTCACAAACTGGTTAGGAAAATAATCGAAGCCTTCGAAAAGGATTCCAAGCAATAATTACAAGAGTATATCATTTATAGGCTGAATCTTTGGAGGTAGATCCTTTTCTCCAAGGTATTCACGCAATTCAATTTCAATGTTGCGCGACATGGCGTTAATTGGAACATCGTTGATTAGATTTTCAAAAGGATTTTCGCTGTAATCTCCTACAAGTTCCATGGTCATCAACAACCAGGATACCAGCACCGAAAATGGAATAACCATCCAGGTGAACGTGCGGCTGATTTCTCCAAAAGACTCGAGAAGCGAAAAGGGGAGAATGATTACAAACAGCCATACAAAAATATTGCTGAATACTGCATATTGACGAGGAAAGGGAAAGTTTTTGATCCGCTCGCAACCGCCCTGATGATTCAAGAAATTCTGAATAATTTTTTGCAATTCGATGTGTCTGAAGTCATCTATCAAGCCCTTGCGGCGCAATTCTTCAAGCGTTTTACTCTGTTCACTCAATAAAGATGATGCGATGTTGGTATGATGAATAACCCTGGAGCAAACTTCATCTCCGCAAAGTTTTCGAATATCGGTTTCCAGTTCTTTGATGTCGTATTTGGAATTTAAACGATCTCTGAAGTTTTCGTTCCATTGCGCGTTGTGCTCCCATGTTTGACTTTTGCGCAATTGCATGCGCAGCGCGTTGAGATAAGCAATGTGTGTATAGATCAGTTTTTTATTCCATGAGTGCAATTCGTCTTTACTTAATTCTTCATTGCTAAAGAGATTTGTTATGTAATCGCGGCAACAAAATGCCCATGACCTGCTATCGTTCACAATGCCGCCCCAAAGTCTTCGCGCTTCCCATAAGCGATCATAACTTGCGTTGTTTTTAAAACCAATGTAAAACGCAGTGGCCGTTCCTACCAGTGAAACAGGTAAAAATGGTATGGCAACCCAAAGGCAGTCCATATAGAGGTATAAACAAACTGCAGCAAAACCAATTAGGGTAAAAATGCTAACTCGCAGCCATCCAAAAGCAAAAATTACTCTGAAGCTTATATTTCTTCTTACATACATGTGGCAATTTTAGTAAAATAAATTCCAAAAAAAATCCGGAACTTTTCAATTTCCGGATTCCTTTCTGGTTATTTCAATTTTAAGCCATTACTTCATGCGAGCCACAATAATGCGGGCTGTTATCCATTCATCTCGTATCAAAGCTTTGATATAATAGATTCCACTCGGGTAATAGGATAAATCCATTTCAAACAAACGACTAACCGGGGTGAGCCTTTGCATGATTTTTCCGCTATTGTCGGTTAAGAAAAGCTCATGCACATCATCACTTGTTTTTACCCAGATATAATCAGATGCCGGATTGGGATAACATGAAATCACAACGATCTCCTTTGGATCGGGGTCAATTTCAACACTCGATGTATCCACTGTATTTTGAAGTGAATCCAGAGCAATGGGCTCAATCATCGAAACCACATTGACCGTATCTTTTGGATCTTCCTGGTCTATAAAGGTTTGAAGATTACAATCAGGTACTGTGAGGTATTCGTTCACAATTCGAAGCAGCAGTGTATTGAGTGTTTCAACATCATAATGATCTGTGCTGGGCGCTGTATGCTGCCCACCAACGCCACTGTGGTTGGTCAGAAATGCATAGGTGCCATTGGTGCCCAGAGCACAGCATCGCATTAGATACTCCATGCTTTTATCCATATCGTATCCACCACCACTGGCTACAAGTGGAATGATACGAACGCCTTTTTTGGCGGCTTCACGAACACAATTTTCCAGCATAATCAGATTGGCTTTTTCCTGATGTGGAGGAGCATCCAGGATCATAAATAGAATGCGGGCACGTGCTTCTTTGCTCCATTCCATTTCAAATAAACTGGAGCGCAAAGCCTCATCCACCGCTTCGGGACCGTCGCCACCGCCATCTGCGTATTGCTCAGCAATAAATTTGTTGGTTATATCCACATCCTTGCTGAAAGCACTGTTTCTTGTGAGATATGTATCGCCATGATCGCGGTAAAAAACACTTCCCAGATTGAGTTGAATGTCGGTATGTCCCTTTTTAATTTTACCAATAACATCCAGCAATTCGGCCTGCAGATAGGCAATCTCATCTCCCATACTGCCAGTGGCATCCACAGTGAAACAAATGTCTACTTCATCAGGAATATGACAGGAAGCAGGAATTTTAATCGAGTTGATTGATTTCTCAAAAGTTTTCGGACGTTCAATTTTATAGGTACGGCCATTGTAATGAACAACAATCTTATCTACAGCTAGAAGGGATTTTGCACCGCTAAATGCGCCCCAGAGCTCAGCTTTGCCTGTATTGTCAGTGCGCGTTTGCCAGAGGGTCTCACCACTTTTTGCAATCAGCTCTGCAATACAATCTACAAGTGGTGCTCCGCTTTCGGTTTGTACCAAAACGCTGTATCTTTCCGTAGGATTCATTTGCCAAACGCCCCGATAAGCACCCAATTCCAACTCGCTATAATCTTCCCACATTTTCCATTTCTTAAAATCATTGATTTCTCCAGCGGTAAGCTTGCCTGCCAGAGCTGTATTTACAGGCATAGGCCCAAAAGGAATTTCAGCAATCGGTTCTGCAATTTCTACTTCGATTGAATAATCATCAACCGGGGTGGCGGTTCCTTCTACAGGCGGTCTCGAGTGTGCATCCAATTTGTACGTTCCCTCGGAAGCATCATCTGTAGAATAAATGGTTGTTGCTGCACCAACGGGTGTCGCTGTTGTATACATGGGTGTTGCGGGAGAAAAACTGTATGTCGCGCCAACAGCCGGTGTTGCCAGCATTATCGATTCGCCTGCGCATGTTGACCTTTCTATTGTAACAGTTTTAAACGGCTCCAATGCGGGCGTCTTTTTATCCAGATCTCCAACTTCTTCTAACTTCAATTCTTCAATTGGATATGCCTCTTCTTTGTCAATCGTCTCTGCTTCTTCAATCGAACCAGCTCCTGCCATTTCGACTTCGTTTTCTTTTCGAATGGCTTCGGTCGCAATTTTCTCATCCGACAAGCCAATGTCTTTTGATTTTTCAGATAACGTATTATCCGTTTCGTGGGCACTTTGCTGCGACAGGTTGCAGGAGAATAGCACCGCAACAATGGCAGCAATTGATAAGGCTGATTTGAGTATGTTTTTTGTATCCATTGGTAAAAAAATTGTGAATGATGTAATGGGATTTGGAAAGCAATTCCCTGAATTCAGGTTTTATTACATGCATGAATAATTTGCGTTCAATTATTTCTGATTAATCCTTGATGCGTTGGTGTGGTCTGTACAATATGTCTTATCTTGCATGGGTGATTTATTTTCAAAGAATAGCAATACTGGTTTTTACCTGGGCCCTGTTTTTTTCGGGAATTAAGGAATCAACGCATTCTTCTGACAACGGCTTGCGTGTCATTTATTTTTTATCTCCGGGGTGTACGATTTGCCAGTATTATACCCTCGAAATGCGCAAAATTGCTGAGGACTTTCATCAGGCTGAAATTTCGTTTACAGGTGTTTTTTCTGCTTCTTCCTGCGATGATGAAGTAGTGAAATCTTTTCGTGAGAAATACGAAATTCCATTTGACCTGGTGTGTGATTCTTCATTGCATCAGACATTAAATGCCACGGTAACTCCCGAAGTTTTTGTTTTGACAGAGAGCGGCGATGTATTGTATTCGGGGAGAATAGACGATTCTTATGCTGCCATTGGAAAAAGACGTCCTCGCGCCAAACACCATGAGTTGCGCGATGCTCTGCATGCCTTGATGAAAGGTGATTCTATCAAAGTGAGCCGAACAACTCCTGTGGGATGTATTCTTCAGAAATAAAAAAAACGCGAACCGAAGTCCGCGTTTTAATAAAAATATATTTCTTTCGATTAGTGTCCGCCGCTGGCTTTTTTGTCTTTTTCAGCACCGGCTGGAACTTCTACAAATGCTTTGATAGTCAAAACACTCTCAATAGGATCTGTGTTGGCAGTGATTGTTACCGTTTTAGTATTGGCATTTGATTTACCAGCACTGTTGAATTTCACTTTGATATCTCTGGATTCTCCCGGTGGAATAGGATCTTTTGGATATTCAGGAACTGTGCAACCACAACTTCCTTTTGCATTTTCGATAATCAATGGTTCATTGCCCGTGTTGGTTACCTTGAAAGCACATTCTACCTGATCTCCTTGTTTGATCTTTCCGAAATCATGTTCTCTTTTGTCATAGGTAATCGAAGTCTTCGCGCGGGTTTGTGAAGCAGCGCCCACGTCACCATCTTTTTTTGGTTGGCCTCCGTTGGCATTTCCTGTGACGTCTGCCTGCACCTGTTCAGCCACGGGAATCGGGCGGCTTTCAATTTCGTCATTTCCTTTTTTCCATTGTGAATAGCCTAGAAATCCGAGTGCTCCGGCAATCACAACGAGCAGTCCTACTTTTAATCCATTACTCATAGTTCTAAATGATTTTGGTTTTTGTAATCCATTTTGGCTTGCGAAAATAAGATCAACTTACTTAAAATCGGCATGTGCCAGTTTCTGTTTGTCAAAGGTGCCATCGTTAAGCACCTGAACCGCTTTTTTTAACGCCGGGTTAAGATCATTGATAATCATGTAAAACGATTCATTGTCATACAAATTCCTGGCAATCAGTGCTTTTGTCCTCAATCTGATGGCATGTTCGCTTGTTTTGAAGTCCTTCTCATTAAATGGAACTTTCTCCACTTCAAGCATTTTGATCATTTCCTGAATGCCACTTTCGGGTACTTCATAACCAGTCTGGAACTCTTTCATAGACGGGTATTTCTGCATAAGATTCTGCCTGTTTTCATTTACATATGACAGCACCCAATCGTTATTAACTCCGGTGCGCAGCAGGTCGCTGAAGTAGGCGCTGTTTTCGGTTGTATCCAGTGCTACAAAAATGTCTGGTAAGATTCCACCACCTCCATAGACTGTGCGTTTTTTCACATTGGTAGAGTACTTGAGTGAATCAGGCAGATTCAGACTATCCAGACTGAAAAACTCCCCTTTTGCAAACCGTTTGTTTCTGTCATCCATATACGCTTCCAATCCATCATCGTATGGCTTTTGTATGCATCGTCCTGATGGTGTGTAATATTTTTGAACAGTAAGCCTCACTTCACTGCCATCGGGCAATGGAATTGGGCGTTGCACAAGGCCTTTTCCAAAAGAACGACGTCCGATAATCAGACCGCGGTCCCAATCCTGAACGGCTCCACTTACAATTTCACTTGCGCTTGCAGATGATTCATCTGTTAATACAACGAGTCGACCTTTCTCAAATGCTCCGGTAACTTTTGGATTTGCACGAAAATCTTCTCGCGGAAAAGCACGGCCTTGCGTGTATACCAGCAAACGATCGCCGCCTATAAACTCATCACACATTTCTACAGCGGTATTAAGGTATCCGCCACCATTGCCCTGCAAATCCAGAATGAGATCTTTCATGCCTTCGGCCTTCAATTCAGTAATGGCCAAACGCATTTCATCCATGGTGGTTTTGGCAAAACGAGAAATTTTGATATAGCCAATTCCCGGAGAAACTATAAAAGATGCATCCAGAGAGTAAATTGGAATTTTGTCGCGAACAATTTCGTATTCCAAAAGATCCTTGCTGCCTTTGCGGGCAATTCCCACACGCACTTTGGTACCTTTTGGCCCTTTGAGTTTCTTCATCACATCCGAATTTTTGATTCCGATGCCAGCTACATTTTCGCCATCGATGACTACAATTTTATCACCAGCCTGAATTCCTAATTTCTCAGAAGGACCGCCGTGAATTGGCTCTACTACCAATATGGTGTCTTTGAAAATATTGAAAGAAACACCGATTCCATCAAAGCTTCCCTTGAGTGGTTCATGCACTTCCTGCATATCTTCTTTGGGAACATAAACGGAATGGGGATCTAGCTCTTCCAAAAGACCAATGATGGCTTTTTCAGTCAACTTTGCCGCATTCACGCTATCCACATACATGTATTGGATGTAGTTGAGCAGGGTTGCAAATTTGTCGACGGTTGAATTGGGGTCCGGTGTTTGACTGTAGCCATTGAATCCGGTTAAAATGGCCAGGGTGATTAAAACAATGTTCTTCTTCATAGATTATCTTTCTGTATACGGTTTACGAAAGTAAACTTCCTTTCATACATCGGGCCAGAAAAAAAGTTTGATCCTTTCATGTAATTTGTGAATATGCTTTTACTTGTCGATCGTTTGCGGTTAGCTGTGGTGTTTTTATGAAGTTTCGTCGGTTAGACCAAATCCAAATCAAGAAAATAGTGCCCGTCCTTTAGGAAGATTTAACATGATCTACACGCTTGCCGGCAAAAAGATCGAACCTTCTGAAACTGCAAACGAGCGGGCCATTCATCAATTCTACTTTACGGCCTGGTTTAAGTCCAACAGACTTTAGCGCATCCATATTCGACGAAATAATCCAGGCGGTATGACCTCCCCAGTTGTGTTTGAGGTGAGTTCCAATGCGCGAATACAACAGCGCAATGTCGTCCTGCTCCTGCATGCGTTCTCCGTATGGGGGATTCATTACAATCACACCTTTTTCAGATCGGGGGGTAATCTCAAAAAGATCTGCGAGTTTTAGATCTATATAGTCCGATAGTCCGGCCTGCAGAATATTTATTCTGGCTGCCTCCAATTGCCTGGTATCAGCATCAGAGGCATAGACACGAAATGCGGGAGTATGAATTTTCGTCATGGCCTCCTGAACCACATCTTCCCACAAAGCCGAATCGAAATTTTTCCAATTGATGAATCCAAATTCTTTTCGATTGATCTGCGAAGGAATTCCTGCAGCAATCATGGCCGCTTCGATAGCAAGCGTGCCACTTCCACACATGGGGTCGTAGAAATCTTCTTCACCTTTCCAGCCTGACAAAATAATCATGGCTGCTGCCAGCACTTCGTTGATGGGTGCCTGTGCTCCACGTTGACGGTATCCCCGTCTATTCAGGCTTTCACCGCTGCTATCGAGCGAAATGGTGACGCGGTGCTCGTCAATATGAAGGTGAAACAGCACATCGGGATTTTCCGGATTTACATCCGGGCGATGGCCATGTTTGGCTTTGAAAAAATCGGCAATGGCATCCTTTAGTCGCAGGGATGCAAAATGAGGATGTTTGAACATGATCGAATGAACATTCGGTTCGATGGCAAAGGTCTGATCAACACTCAGGTATTCCGACCAATCTATTTGCATAGCCCGCTTATACAATTCATCGGAGTGGCGAATGTTGAATTGCTGAAGTGGCACATAAACACGCAACGCTGTGCGGAGTTTTAGATTGGCTTCGTAGAGCAGCCGTGTGGTGCCTGTTCCATGCACAATGCGTTTTCCTTCTCTGATATCAGTGAAGCCCAATGTGCGTAACTCCGCTGAAAGCAATGATTCCAGGTGTGGCAGTGTAGAAACTGCAATGTCCATTTTTGTATTCAACTTCCGGCTTTTTTACCTCTGTAACCCAATGCGGAAAGCAGAGTCATTATTTTTTCGCGGTGATCCCCCTGGATGATGATTTCGCCATCTTTTACACTACCGCCAGTTCCACATTTTGTTTTGAGCGTTTTGCCCAGTTGTTCCAGATCTTCTTCTTTGCCAACAAATCCTTTTATTACAGTGGCAGTCTTTCCTCCACGGTGATTCTTCTCTAACCAGACCCGCAAATCCTGTTGCGATGGAGTAGGGGTTTCCTGAGAACTTTCTTCTTCTTGCGGACTGTAATTTGGATTGGTGGAATAAACCAGGCCACCACTTTGATTTTTATTTTTTGCTGCCATATTTATTGATCCATTTCGTTTTCGTCATCTGTAAATGTATCTGTCAATCCGGGGTTTTCTGTTACCTCAATTCCTCCAGCCGATTGTTGCAATTTATAAAGCAGGTATATGTCAATGACTGTGTGCGCAATCATCGAGGCAATTAATCCTGATTTCAAGGTAAGAAAACCAATGATGGCTATTACTACTGTCATATAGACGCCGTAAAGCGAAAGCCTCCAGTCTTTTGGATTGAGATAACCGTGTATCGCAACAAAAACGATAGAGGTTAACAATATTCCCAGCAAAGGCTGAAGTGCACCTCTGAACAATAATTCTTCGCCCACTCCTGCACAAACTGAAATGAATATTATTTCACTCCAGTTTAAATCAAACCGGCCCAGCATGTTGGCATAGCGCTTATTGACCTTGTTGAGCAAAGGTGAATTGATAATGAGTTGAGCAACAAAGGCTGATACCAGTCCAACGCCAAGGCCCAGCAAAATCTGAAGCCACCAGGCATGCAGACCAATGATGGATGTGGCAAGATCTACGGAGTCAGAAATCCGGTCGATCACGATGGCTGCAAGCGGCATCCCTACAATGGTAGCAAGAGCAAGCTGAATGATGATTTTTTTATTTACCATTCAGGATTGTCCTCCTCAAGTTGACGCATATTCTTCATGTCGCTACCGGTTGGACTTTGGAAAATTTCCAATTCAAAAAAGGGAACTGCAGCGAGCATGTGATCAAAAATATCTGCGGCAACTCCTTCAAATTTCTCCAGTTGTTTTTCTTTCGAGAATGCGTAAATCTCAATAGGTATACCATGTTCGGTGGGTTGCAATTGCCTTACCATAAACGTCATTTCGGTATTGATATTCGGATTCTGCTCCAGAAATTTTTCGGCATACACTCTGAAAATTCCGATATTGGTCATGTGCCTTCCATTAAGCAGCACTTCTTTGTTGATGCCATGTTCCTCGTTGTACTGGTTGATTTCTTCCTGTTTGGTTTGAAGGTATTCCTGCAGTCTCTCAATTTGTATAAGTTTATCAAACAACCGTTTATTGCAAAAACAAATGCTTGAAATTTTGATGTTGATGTGGCGTTTGATCCTGCGGCCATCACTTTCCTCCATTCCACGCCAGTTTTTGAACGATTCGCTGACGATCGCATAACTCGGCACGATGGTAACCGTCATATCCCAGTTGCGCACCTTGATCGTAGTGAGGTTGATTTCCATCACTTCACCATCGGCACCGTATTTCTCAACCGTAATCCAGTCGCCAACCCGAATTAAATCTATGGCACTCATTTGTACGCTGGCGGTAAAACCCAGAATAGGATCGCGGAAAAGTAACAGGAGCACTGCAGTAACAGCTCCAAACCCACCAAGAATGTACAAAGGAGATTGCCCTAAAAGAATGGCGAGAATCAGCACAAATCCAATTACGTAAAACACAATTTTGGTAACCTGCTTATAGCTTCTCAGAGGCTTGTCACTGTAGTGCCTTGTCGATTCCATGATACCGACCAGGGCATTCAGAATGGCATTCACCGAAAACATCACTGAAAGCACGATGTATATCTTGGAAGCTATAAGTGCGTATTGATACGTCTTCGGAAAACCGCGAAAGACGTGAGGTACAGCAAGTTGTATAATGATGGCAATGAAGATCAGAGAGAGCGATCGAAATACTTTGTATTCATACAGTTTATCGTCCCAATCTGTTTTGGTGCGGGTGATAACAAGTTTTACAATCAGTATAATGATCAATCGTGTGAGCGCCCAGACTCCCCAGCAAGTAGCTGCCAGAGCGACCAATGAAATGAATAAGAACATATTTTCCAGATCGGAATCACGCAATCCACGATTCATCAGAAAAGTGTAAAGTTGTTCAGACCAATTGGTAAAATTCATGGGCGCAAATTAGTCTCAATATGCATTGATCAGAAAAGCCAATTTTTCTTTGACGATTAGGTGTGTTTCATTTGCAGTGAATTTACGATTATCAAAAGAGCCACCATGCAATTTTTACCAGAGGAAATAGAATTTTATACCGAGCAGCACACATCGCCAGAGAATACTGTTTTGCAGGAATTGGTGCGCGAAACATGGCAAAAGGTTGTTAATCCGCGCATGTTGAGCGGACATGTACAGGGACGATTTCTGAGCTTCATTTCGCATCTCATCAAGCCGAAGTATATTTTAGAAATTGGAACTTATACCGGATACAGCGCGATTTGTCTTGCCGAAGGGTTGGCACCAGGCGGCGAATTGATTACCATCGATATCAATGATGAGCTCAAACCTATCCAGGACAAATATTTTGCGATGAGCCCGGATGGACCTAAAATAAAGCGAATTTCCGGTAGCGCACTCGAGGTCATTCAGGATCTTCATCAGGAGTTTGACCTCGTTTTTATGGACGCAGACAAAGAAAACTATCCGCACTATTACGACATGCTTTTGAATAGATTAAAGAAAGGCAGTGTGATTCTGATCGACAATGTGCTTTGGTCGGGTAAGGTGCTTCAACCTGCAAATTCACAGGATAAGGAAACAATTGCATTGCAGCATCTGAATGATCTGATACAGCGGGATGAGCGTGTGGAGAATGTCCTTGTTCCTCTTCGCGATGGATTGATGATGGTAAGAGTCCTCTGAATTAAGTTCATTTGGACTCAAATTATCATCAATTCAGGATGCGGAATAGTGACCATTTTGTAAGAAATGACATAAAATCGACTTTTAAAAGGGCTTTTGGAAGCAACTTTTTGAAAATAATTTCTGACCGCTGAGCCCTATAAAGGTTGAAGAATCTATCCAAATTATTGATTTATAAGCATCCAGAGACAAAAAGAATTTCATGAAATGTTTTGAACATTGCAGAAAAAGTCTACATTTGACACCGACATCACTGTTTTCAACATTTCGTTTTCTGAGTTTCTCGTGTTAATGTTTGTTGGACTGATGTGATGAATTTAAATCAACAAACATTTTTTTATCAAATGAACATTTTTGTTTCAGGGCTGAATTTCAGCATGTCGAGCGATGAGCTCAGCGAAGTTTTCGCACAATTTGGAGCCGTGGCATCAGCCAAGGTAGTAACTGACAAAGCCACAGGTCGTTCACGTGGATTTGGTTTCGTAGAAATGCCAGCAGAAGAGGAAGCACGCAATGCTATCTCTACGTTGGATCAAACAGAACAGAAAGGCCGCAAAATCAATGTGAAAGAGGCCGAAGATCGTCCGCAGCGCAGCAACGATCGCCCACGTGGTAACTACGGTGGCGGTGGTGGTGGTCGCAGAGAAGGTGGTTTCAAACCTCGCTTCAACCGCGATGGCGGTGGTGGCGGCGGATATGATCGTGGTAATAGCTACTAAGATTATTTTCGATTCTCATAATTTAAAGCGCTCCTTCATTGGGGCGCTTTTTTTTATGGAATTCTATTCTGATCAAATTTTAACTTGATTGTTTTACACCTCTCAGCGTATTTTCACCACTGAAATTTAATCAACCTGCAATGAAAAATTTTTTTTACCTGACTCTCGCTGTGCTCAGTATTACCTGCACAACTCCAAATCAAACGAAAGCACAGACAACCTGGGATCTCGAAGATGGTACCGTACTCACAGAAACGGATCTTGTTACCGGAATCACTTTACCCTGGGAAATTTTATGGGGCCCCGATGATTATATATGGGCAACACAACGCAACGGCAGGGTATTGCGCATCGATCCGGCAACGGGCAATTACACCACCATCCTCAACATCGGAACCGTAATTCCAGACAATGGTGGCGGAGAACCAGGTATGCTGGGAATGGCGCTGCATCCCGATTTTATCAATACACCCAAAGTGTTTGTCGTTTACAACTACGAAGTCGGAAACAACGTGGGTGAAAGACTTGTCTCTTATGACTGGGATGGCGACGCTTTGATCAATGAAGTGGTGCTTATCGATGAAATTCCCGGTTATTGGATCCACAACGGATCTCGCCTGATAATTACTCCTGATCAAAAAATTCTGATGTCGACAGGCGATACCGGAGACGGTGGCCAGAGCAGCCAGGATTTCTTCGCACTCAATGGCAAAATTTTGCGCATCAATCTTGATGGCTCTATTCCTTCAGACAATCCCGATCCGTCTTCTTATACCTATTCCTACGGACATCGCAATTCACAGGGTTTATGCATGGGTCCAACGGGTATTATTTACAGCAGCGAACACGGTCAAAGCAACAGCGACGAATTCAACATCATCGAACCCAACCGCAATTATGGCTGGCCAAGTGTAGAAGGTGCCTGCAACACTGTTTCTGAGCAAACTTTCTGCGATAACAACAATGTGCGTGAACCGCTTAAAGAATGGTCACCATGCGTTGCTGTAAATGGAATTGAATACTACAATCACCCTGCAATTCCCGAATGGAACAACAGCATTATTATGGGCGTAATGGGCGGACTTAGCGGCACTTCTGGCAATAACGATCGCGTGAGCGTATTGCATTTGAGCACCGATGGATTAAGTGTAGAAACAGAGTCGAAGTATTTCACATCACTCAATCAACGTTTTCGGGATGTTTGCATCAACCCCTACACAGGAGCGCTTTATGTGGCTCTAAACGGTGGAAATTATCCAGGTTCGGGACCAAATAAAATCAAGGAATTCCGAAATATGGCTTACAACGCAGTAGAGGAACCTTCTGCAACTGTTGGTCAGAAATTTGGTTTGTTTCCCAATCCTGCAATTAATCAAATAACTGTGGATGTGGCTGCAACGCTTGTTGGTTCAACACTGCAAATTTTTGGTTACAACGGTGAATTGGCAAAAGAAGTTCTGATTACTTCAACCAAACAGTCGATTGATATTACAGACCTTGCCAAGGGCAGTTATTGGACCATGGCCACCAGTTCTGTGGGGACCGTAACCTCCAATTTTATTGTACAATAAAGAAACGAATTTTCGAGATAGATAAAAAAAACCGCGGCCGTTGGTCGCGGTTTTTTTTATCTTCTTTAGACGAAAACGATGAAAGCTCCAACAAGATGAATGAAAGTGTGTCCCAATACTTCAATGTGTGATTAGGTAACCATTTGGTGAGAATTTTTTAGTGAACTTTTCACCTGTTAATCGAATTGATTGTAAAAAATAGCTCATCTTTGTGGCACCTTAACAAATGTGTCATGACCTCCAAAATTTTCAGATGTTCCCGCCAGCGTGCAATGCACATTGCGCAAGAGGTTCTAAAAGACATGAATCTCAGAAGTGGAGAAGTTGATGTTCAGAATGCGCGTATTCAGGCATTCCGTAAATGGGGATTTCTTCGTCCTTCAAAAGAAATTGAAATAACGATGTATGCCGATGATGCCAAAGTGGAAGTAGCTGTGAATATTGAGCCAGCTATCAAAGCGCTCGATTTCGGCACAAGTCAATATCTCGAAGAAGAGTTCCTGTATCGTCTCAAAGAAAGAATCAACTAAATTTTTGCCGATATCTTAGTTACATAAAGGTATCGTTTACCGGGCAGATTTTGCGTCAGTTGGGTAAGCTGCTCTGTGAAGTAATTCATTAAAGCGCATTTGTTTTGTGCTCACATAGGCAATATTCCAACATTGTTCTGCCACATTACCATTGCGCATATCCGGAGACGAGTTGTTGAAGTTTTTTACAAATTCGTATGCACTTCCTTCGTCCTCAAAGACAATTTCAATCAAAGTCATCGTGAACTTGGGCAAGGTGTCGTTTGGCTGAATAGGATTGGCGTCGTAGTAAGATACCCGGGTTCGTGGAATTGGATGATCTATCCAATTGGTCAAATGACGTCTGAATCGATTGCCCGTTTCTTCCTTCAACAAAAGAAAATAGCCGCTGCGTTCTACTTCTTCGATTGTCTTTAAAGCCAGTTTTTCATCCATGGCATCAGCGGCCTTCACAAAACTTCGTAGCGCTCCCAGGATAACCAGCAGTGTCGCAGTGAAGATCAGAATGGCCTTTCTAGACGTCATCGACTTCATTTTTTCTCCGTTTCTTTTTTGGCTTTTTGCATGGGGTTTTCTCCTTTCGGACCCTGACCTTGTTTAAACAATTCGAAACGCGTTGGCACAATGCGCGGTGGCCAATTATTGTTGCTGAGATCTACATCGGCTGTTTCAAGGAGTGGATCCAGTGTGATTGACTTAATTTCTTTGTCAGAAGCAAAAACTTTGGACACCGTGGGTTCACTCATCTTCCAGATTTCGGCTGGTATACGCACTTCTTTTTTTGTACCATCCACATATTCCAGTTCGAATATCAATGGCATTATAAGTCCGCCAACATTTTCGACAGTAACTTCATAGTAATAGTCTTTGGATTCTAGCATTTTTCGCTCGTCGGCGTTTAGTTTGGCGAGGTAGTCATCGTATTCTTTTTTATCGAGCGTTGTTACTTTGTAAGGATCGTACGTGGTGTAAAAATCGCGCACATCGGGATCTGTTTCAACTTGTGGTTTGATGCCTTCCTGTTGATCTCTTTGCAATGAAATATCTGCCGGCTGTGATTCTTTTTTGCCTTGATCTGCAAGTTTGTTTTCTTCAGGATTGTGTGTATTCAATTGAAACATTTTCACTTCTTTTATCGCCATATCGCAATGATCGGTTCCATAAAACCATCCCCGCCAAAACCAGTCCAGATCCACACCGCTGGCATCTTCCATCGTTCTGAAAAAATCTTCAGGAGTAGGATGTCTGAAGGCCCATCGACGGCAATATTCTTTGAATGCATAATCAAAAAGTTCGCGACCCATCACTGTCTCCCGAAGGATGTTTAATGCAGTAGCCGGTTTGCCATATGCGTTGTTGCCAAACTGATATATACTTTCAGAGTTGGTCATGATGGGCGACATCTTGGATTTATCACCTTTCATATAATCCACAATATTGCGCGCCGGACCACGTCGGGTAGGGTAGTTGCGGTCGTATTCTTTCTCTGCGAGGTATTGCACAAAAGTGTTGAGGCCTTCGTCCATCCACGTCCACTGGCGCTCATCACTGTTTACAATCATCGGGAAGAAGTTGTGTCCTACTTCATGCACAATTACTGAGATCATCCCATTGCGTGTTCCTTCATCGTAGGTGCCATCCGCTTCGGGGCGACCACCGTTGAAACAGATCATGGGATACTCCATGCCTATCCATTTGGCGTGAACGGAGATAGCAACAGGATACGGATAATCTACCGTGTATTTGCTATACGTGCGTATGGTGTGCGCTACAATGCGTGTGCTAAGCTGTCCCCAGAGCGGATTTCCTTCTTTGGGATAGAACGACATGGCCAGTGGTTTTTTGCTGCCAATCTCTACAGCTTGTGCATCCCATATAAATTTGCGTGAAGTTGCAAATCCAAAATCGCGCACATTTTCTGCTTTGAACGTCCATGTTTTTTCACCTGTGCTTTTGTCTTTTTCATTCTCGCGTGCTTCATTTTCTGTAACAATCACAATGGGTTCATTGCTCGTTTTGGCCTGGTCGAAACGGCGCTGTTGTTCGGCACTAAGCACCTCTTTCGAATTTTGGAGCACTCCCGTTGCGGCTACGATGTGATCATCGGGGACTGTGATAGAAACGGTGTAGTTTCCAAAATTGAGCGTGAATTCTCCTGCACCCAGAAACTGTTTGTGTTGCCAGCCCTGATTGTCGCTGTACACCACCATGCGCGGGTAGTATTGTGCAATGGTATAGAGGTAGTTTTTGTCTTCTTCGAAATATTCGTATCCGCTGCGACCGCCTACACGCATGCGGTCGTTGATGTTGTACCACCATTTGATCTTGAACGAATAGATTCCACCTTTGCCAAGTGGCTTATCCAGATCAATACGCATCATGGTTTTGTTGATGGTGTAACGCAGTGCCTTGCCGGACATGTCCTGCACGTAATCTAGTTTAAATCCGCCGTCGTACCAGGGCTCAAGATCCACAAGGTCGTTGTAACTAACACTTTCACCCACCTTCATTTGTTCGATGGCATAGGTATCACTCGTTTTGGAAAAAACATTCTGATCGAGTTGCAGCCACAAATAACTCAACACATCGGGAGAGTTGTTGGTATAGGTAATTACCTCTTCACCATACAATATCTGCTTTGCATCGTCAATGCGGATTTTCATGTTGTAGTCGGCCCTTTGCTGCCAGTATTCATGTCCGGGTGCACCGCTGGCAGTGCGTTGCTCATTGGGAGTAGCCAATTCTGGGCCCAGTTGTTTGAACTTGTCTTCTCTTATCGACTGTCCTGACATCAGAGTTACGGAAGTGGTGCTCAGAATAAGCACCAGAGAAATGGTTAAGGCAATTTGTTTCATAATGACGATTAAATGCAGCAAAAGCTTGTGGCTGCAATAATGCAACAAAAATGGTGAAATTGGAGGTCGATTGAAGCGGGCAGGTATGAATGGTACAGGTTGGGGTAGGAGTGGCCTGTTGAAATCAGGTAGTTGATTTTCACTGAAAAGTGTGTATTTTTGACGCTGTTAAAATCAAACCTCCGATGTCTACATACACCCAGGAAGATGAATTATTGTTGGAAGACGTTGTAACCGTTGAAGAGAGCCGTTTAGTGATCTACAACGACGATGTCAACACTTTCGATCATGTAATTGATTCGTTGATTTCCGTTTGTGGCCATGATCCGCTTCAGGCAGAGCAATGCACTTTGATTATTCATTACAAGGGTAAATGCGAGGTGAAAATGGGCAACTATGATAAGTTGGAACCGATGTGTGTGGCATTGCATGATCGTGGTTTGAGCGCGGAAATTCAATAATCCGCAAATTCAATATTATTTATGAAAAAAAGACATGTAGTTCTTCTCGCAATATCCTTTGTGATTATTGCCTTCGCTTGTGCGCGTGTTCCTATCAGCAATCGCCGCCAGGTCAATTTGATCAATGAAACAGAAATGATTGGTATGAGCATGACTGCCTACCAGGAGTTTTTGGATACCAATAAAGTACTCGGAGCCAAGGATCCCAAAACCGTGATGGTTCGCGGCATTGGTGATCGCATCAAAACCTCGGTGGAAAAATACCTCGCAGACAATGGCCAGAGCCAGCGTGTAGAGGGATTTGCATGGGAATTTAACGTGGTGGATCAGGATGTTGTCAATGCATGGTGCATGCCCGGCGGCAAGGTGGTTGTATACACTGGAATTTTACCTGTAACGCAGGATGAGAAGAGTCTGGCTGTAGTAATGGGGCATGAAATTGCTCACGCCATAGCACGCCATGGTAACGAGCGTATGAGCAATGGTTTGATTGCGCAGTTTGGTATGTCGGTTTTAGCCACGGCCATGGACCAAAAGCCTGCTATTACGAAGAACATATTTCTTCAATCCTACGGAATAGGAAGTACGCTGGGAATGTTGGGATACAGCCGTAATCATGAAACCGAAGCCGACAAATTGGGGCTGGTGTTTATGGCGATGGCGGGATATGATCCACAGTCTGCGATTGGATTTTGGGAGAGAATGGCACAATCTGGCGGACAAAAACCACCAGAAATCCTCAGTACGCACCCAAGTGACGAGACCAGGATCGCAACTTTGAAAGAATTTATGCCCGAGGCGATGAAATATTATACGCCAGCACCGGCTCAAAATTGATTGTAGACTATTGAAGAACAGGGAGTTTTGAGGTGTAAGTCTCCAAAAGAGCATGAAATCGAAAAAAAATTGGATGTCATGCTTTGAAAAATAAAAGGAGCGATTACATTTGCCGCCCTCAATCGTTCTTTAAACAAATGCGGGAGTAGCTCAGTTGGTAGAGCACGACCTTGCCAAGGTCGGGGTCGCGAGTTCGAGTCTCGTCTCCCGCTCAAAGAATAGAAAATAATCCTGGTCCGATGGCGATCGGGATTTTTTTTTGCCTGTTCCTAAAGGGGCTTTGGGACCAGAGTTAGAAAGAGAGGGAGAGTGGAGTGAAATATGCCCGGGTGGTGAAATGGTAGACACAAAGGACTTAAAATCCTTCGGCTAGAAATGGCTGTGCGGGTTCAAGTCCCGCCCCGGGTACACAATAAAGCAGAGCGGCTCAAAGGATCACTTTGAGCTTTTTTGTTTTTGAACCTTTCGCTTTACTGTGGCAGAGTGAGAGTGATTGCGGAGAGCGGTGATTATCGCAATAGACGCAGTTACTCTCACTCTGCTTTTTTTTCTTCGCTCTCGCTGTGTTTCTCACACGGGGAATTCAGAGTAAGAATGAGCGCGTTGAGCGGTGGTTCGCGCTCTCTTTCTCATTCTGTTTCTCACACTGAAAA
>JBJXFC010000366.1:0-35284 GCA_046153915.1 Flavobacteriales bacterium | reverse complement strand
AAAGATTCAAGTATTCTTGGATCTTTTTTTTTCTAAATATGTAGGACAAATTGGTCCCGTAGCTCAGCTGGATAGAGCAACAGATTTCTAATCTGTCGGTCTCAGGTTCGAATCCTGACGGGATCACATTAAGACTCGGGTAAATCCGAGTCTTTTTTTTTCCTACTTTTCTTTTTAGTAAGGTGAGGTGAGAAAATTTTTCGGGGTGTAGCGTAGCCCGGTATCGCGTCCTGCATTGATGAATGCGGGAAGGTCGTAGGTTCGAATTCCCGCGCTTCGCAGTGAGACGGGCTCTGACGGGATCACTGAAAGCCTCCGGGTGGCCTGGGTCTTTTTTTTGTTCTTGTAAATCCACCCGAGAAATTCGAGTGAACGTTAGGTCTGATGTATAAACGCGTTTTTTCTCAGCTTACCTTTGCTATCAATAACAAAGTAAATGTCACACGAGCTCACCGCAAAATACTGGTCCGAACGCTGGCTCGAAGGCCGCACAGGCTGGGATCTTGGTGAGGTATCTCCTCCACTGAAGGCGTATTTTGATACACTCGAGAACAAGTCCATGCGCATTCTTATTCCGGGTTGCGGCAATGCACACGAAGCGGCTTATTTACATCGTTTGGGATTCACGAACGTTTTTGTCGTTGATATTGCTGAAACACCATTGGCCAATTTCAAAAGGCAGTTTCCTGATTTTCCGGATGATCATTTAATTCATGGAGATTTTTTTGCACTGGAAGGAACGTTTGATTTGATTGTTGAACAAACATTCTTTTGCGCTATCGATAGGAAACTGCGAGAGCGTTATGTACAAAAAATGCGAGAGCTCATAGCACCGGAAGGACAACTCGTGGGGTTGCTTTTTTCATCG
Source organism: Flavobacteriales bacterium (assembly GCA_046153915.1). Classification (GTDB taxonomy): domain Bacteria; phylum Bacteroidota; class Bacteroidia; order Flavobacteriales_D; family Sanyastnellaceae; genus JANNVZ01. Next base: position 34,416 of record JBJXFC010000366.1, on the reverse strand, counting down.
GAATTTTCGGCGGAAGGCCCACCACATGGCGGAAATGAAACGGAATACCGGGATTTATTTTCGAGGTATTTTGCAAAGTGTAGCATTCAACCTTGCCTGAATTCAATTGCTCCACGCCTGGGAAATGAACTGTTTATTGAAATGAGTTGAACGTGTTACCTTTGTCTTGCAGTTTAAAGATAACTCCATCGTATGCCCAAAGAAAGAACACTTATCCTCGAGTCAAAACAAATAGGCCAGAAGCTTACACGTATCGCACATGAAATCCATGAGAACAACTACCTCGAAAAAGAAATTATTCTTGTAGGGGTTGTTGGTCGCGGATTGGAAGTGGCCGAACGATTGTTTAAATTGCTTCAGGGCATTGCCGAATCTACTGTTACCTTGTATCAAATTGAAATCAACAAGGACAAACCGCTAAGTGCCGAAGTGAAATTCAATGGTGAAGTAAAATCACTGAAAGGCAAAAGTGTAATTTTAATTGACGATGTTCTCAATTCAGGGCGCACTTTGATATATGCATCAAAATACCTGTTGGATGCAGAGCCCAGATCGCTTGCAACAGCTACATTGGTTGATCGATTCCATCGTCGGTTTCCAATTCGGGCCGATTATGTGGGCCTTACATTGTCTACCAATCTCAAAGAACACGTTTCTGTAGAAATGGAAAAGGGCAATGAAAAAGTGTATCTCGAATAATGTATTTCTGCTTTTTATCAGATCATGATATAGACCAGCAGCATCAATAAAAGCAGTGAGATTAAATTCAAGACCAATCCTGCTTTGAGCATTTCGCTGCTTTTGATATACCCACTGCTGTAAGCTATTGCATTGGGCGGTGTACTCATCGGAAACATAAAATCACAACTGGCCGCAATGGTCACTGGTATCGCATAAATTTCAGGTGATACTCCGCATCCGATAGCGAGCGTCGCAACTACCGGAATGAAAATATTGACCATCGCAATATTGCTCATGAGAGCAGTGAGAAAAAGTCCGGCAACGCAAAGAATAAAACCGAATAAAAACAAATTGCTTTTATCGAGTGAATTCATCATCACGGTGATTTTCGCCATAAGTCCGGAAGATGTAAAGCCTTCAGCCAGGCTCATTCCACCGCCGAACATCAAAAGTATTCCCCAGTGTAATTTTTCTGAATCCTTCCATTTGAGAATGGGCTCTGTCCATTTTTTGTTGGCAGGAATCATAAAAAGCAACGCTCCGGCAATTATTGCGATGCTGGTATCGGTGAATTCGACTCCATGGGGTTTTAGCACGGCAGAAATGGGATCCTGCACAATCCAGAGAATGGCGGTGCACACAAAAACGATAAAAATTCTTTTTTCTGTAACCGTCCATTTACCAAGGGCATGAGCTTCGGAACGAATGTGTGCTTTGGCTTCTTCGAAATGACCCAGTCGATTGGGAAAAATGAATTTCACAAGCACAAAATAGGAGAGCAACAAAAGAGCGATTGAAAATGGAAATGCATATTTCATCCATTCGAAAAAAGTAACCGCGTGATTAAAAGTATCATTCGCCAGTGTTGCAGCCATGCTGCTGTTTGGAGGTGTGCCCACCAATGTGCCGATACCACCGATGCTGCTTCCGTATGCAATGCTGAGCATGATAGTAATAGCAAAATTGCGCATTCCTTTGTTGTTTGCAAGATCACCTTCTTTTACAAGCAGGGTTATTACAGACAATGCGATGGGCAGCATCATCAATGTGGTGGCCGTATTGCTGATCCACATGCTGATGAGATAGGTAGCCAGAAAAAAACCGAAGATGATTCTATTCGCGTTGGTGCCTGTTCTTTTGATAACACCTAATGCCAGCCTTCGATGGAGATTCCATTTTTCCATCGCGAGTGCAATGATGAACCCACCCATAAAGAGGAATACAGATCTGTTGCTATAACTCAAACATGTTTTTTCCAGGCTCATGATCCCAAGCAGGGGAAACAAAACGATGGGTAAAAGCGCAGTTATGGCCATCGGAACGGATTCTGTGATCCACCAGGTGAGCATCCATGCCATTACAGCAATTACTCTGCAAGGCGCATTTTCCAATCCCAGCGGGTTTACTGCCCATAGAATAATAAAAAGCATAGGCCCCAGAAGGAGGGAGATTTTTTTATTGCGTTCGGCCATAGGACTTGTATTGATTGGCGATATTAACCCTTCCATTCACAAAGTTGTATAAATTCAAAAAAAGAGATAAAAGTGAAACCACAATTATAAAGGTGTCGAATCTATTTTTGCCGCTATGGAAAAAAGGCTGTTAAAGAAAAATGAAGACATCGAAATACGCATTTCTGATATGGCTTTTGGCGGAGTGGGAATTGGAAAATTGCAGACCGAAAAAGGCGATTTCGCGGTATTTGTTCAGAATACAATTCCGGGTCAATTGGTATCAGCACGAGTTGAAAAATGCGATAAACGATATGCAGTTTGCAAACTTGTGGACGTTCTCGAAGCGTCGCCCGATGAAGTTGAAATTCCTTACCAACCCATACCAGGCGCGCCTTATGCAACATTGCCGGTAGTTTTGCAGCAAGAGTATAAAAAGCGCACCACACTGGAGTTGTTTAAACGAATAGGGAAGGTAGAAAACATAGAGGCTTTGTTGGATGAATTTATTTCGTCGCCATCGCAATGGCATTACCGCAACAAGATGGAATATTCGTTTTCTGCCATACGGTTTGATCTGGAAGAGAAAAAGGAAATGGATGACTTCGGTCTTGGTTTTAAGCACCGCGGCACATGGTGGTCTGTAGAAAACCTGGACAAGGAGAGTGGTTTATTCGATGAGGAGTTTGAGAATTTTCTTGCGGATGTTCGCCGATGGACTATTCAATCCAACCTGCCGCCATGGCATCCACCAAAGAGAGAAGGATTTTATCGATTCCTTGTGGCGCGAAAGAGTTTTCTTACAAACCAATTGCTTTTGAATTTGGTTACGTCTGATCAAGGATTGGATCGCTTTGAAGTAGAGAACTTTAGCGCTTTTCTTCGACAACGGCTGGGTTCAAGACTCGCGGGTTTTATTCACACCATCAATCCGGATATTGGTGACAGAGTGGAGCCTTTGAATGGAAGCGGCAGATTGGTGTTTGGAGAATCCAAAATTGTAGAGGAAATACTGGGGCTGAAATTTGAAATCAGCATGACGAGTTTTTTTCAAACCAATCCGCGGAGTGCTGAATTGCTTTATTCCAAAGTGATCGACTATGTGGTTGAGCCTGGCTTACAAGACGATGGATTTATTCTCGATCTTTTTTGTGGAACGGGCACCATTGGACAATTGATAGCACGCAAGACGGGGCGTGACGTAATTGGAGTTGACATCGTAGAATCTGCTATCGAAGACGCGGCATTGAATGCAGAAAGAAATGCAATCGGCAATGTTCGTTTTCACGCGGCAGATGTGGGGAAATTTTTGTTGGAATTTCCGGAGTATCAGAATAAAATTTCATGTGTTGTACTCGATCCGCCTCGTGGTGGCATTGCACCCAAAACACTCCGGAAGGTTATAAGCCTTGGTGCGCCCCGGATTGTCTATGTTTCCTGCAATCCGTCTACCCAGGCGCGCGACGCAATTGAATTAGCGACCGCAGGATATTTGTTGAAGAAAATTAGTTTGGTAGACCAATTTCCTCATACATCACACATAGAAACTGTTGCCCTGTTCGAAAAAAATTAAAGAATGACATCATTCATCTCATTGATACAAAAAGCGTATGGAGGGTTGAGCCGGGAGGTTTGGTTACTCGCTGTCACGCAATTGATCAATCGAAGTGGAACGATGGTGGTGTTTTTTCTTTCAATTTATCTCACTTTGGAAATGGGATTTTCCGAAATCCGGGCTGGAGTCGTGATGGCTTGTTTCAGTTTGGGATCGTTTGCCGGTACATTTCTAGGTGGAAAAATCACGGATCGATTCGGGCCAATCATTGTGATGAAGTGGAGCATGTTGATAGGAGGTCTTCTATTTGTTGGTGTAAGTTTTATTCGGGATTTTTATTTGTTGTGTGGCGGAATGTTTTTATTGACGGCATTTGCAGACGCTTTCAGGCCAGCAAACATGGCTGCGATTTCGCTTTACAGCACTCCAGAGACCTATACAAGATCCATGTCGTTGAATCGACTTGCTGTCAATCTGGGTTTTTCTGTTGGGCCGGTTGTGGGAAGTTTTCTCGCAGTTTTTAGTTACAGTTATATTTTTTGGGCAGATGGATTTACGTGTATAGCCGCCTCATGTATAGTTGCATTTTTTCTTTTAAGGAGAAATAGCAATTCTGTTGGTGCGCGCACGCTTCAAAAGGAAAATGTTCAATCGGTTTGGAAGGATAAACATTATTTGTTGTTCATGGGACTGGTTGTGTTCTATGTGATCTCATTCTTCCAATTTTTTTCAACCATGCCCCTTTATTATGAAGGTGTGGAGCATTTGAGTAAGCCAGAATATGGTTTTCTGATGATGCTGAATGGCTTGATTGTAGCGGCTGTAGAGTTGGTGATGATTTACAAAATTGAGAAAAAATTATCTCCGTATAATTTTATAGCAATTGGTGCCTTTCTTATGATTGTGGCATATGCATTGGTTTATTTTTTTCATGGTTGGTGGTGGATGGTCGCGGTCACAATTGTCATTTCATTTTCGGAAATGCTGGCCATGCCTTTTATGGCGGCGATCATGAATAAACGAAGCAATGCATCCAACAAAGGGCAATATGCCGCGGTGTATGTGATGGCGTGGTCCACCGGACAGACCTTGCTTCCTTTGATAGCAACACAAGTGATGTTTCATTATAGTTTCAGCATTCTTTGGATAATACTCGGGATTTTTGCTTTGGTTGTGACGGTGGGGATCAAGGTGGTGGAGAGGTTGGGGCATTAGAAACGGGTCGCTGCGCGACGTTTAATTAACCGCAGAAGCGCTGAGGACGCAGAGGTTACACAGAGAGCACTGCGCAATTTATTTGTGAGGGTGCTTTGTGCGGTCGCTCGGCGACATTAAATTAATTGAAGAAATTCTGTGTTGAGTGGCAACTAAAATACTGTATCGAATTGCAGCGATATCCCAATTTATTGATCTGTGAATAGACTTTTCACAAATTATTTAAACGGTTGAATTGGACTGTGGTTCACGATTTACTTTGCAACGCTATTATTGAACCTGCCGAGTGAATAGATTTTTAATCACCTTTTTCTTAGTTGGATTGTTGTCTGTCGCACTATCTGCACAGACCGCCGCGGATTTGCGAAAAAGCACGGAAGCAGTTCGGGTTGCCGAAGCACCTAAATTGGATGGAGTATTGGATGATGCGTGTTGGCAAAATGTACCGATAGCAACCGGATTTATTATAGACAATCCGCATCCAGGCTTACCTCTTGAACAGAATACAGAGGTGAAAGCAGTTTATACCGACGAGGCTATCTATTTTTCATTTATGAATTATGATACTGCACCAGACAGTATTCTCACCCAACTTACCGGTCGCGATGCAGATGGCAACAGCGATTATTGTGGTATTACTTTCAATTGTTACCGCGATGGAATCAATGCATTCACGTTTGCTGTAAGCCCTTTGGGTGAACAATTTGATGCCCGCGCCAGTGGCAGTGATGAGGAAGATACGTCGTGGAATGCCGTTTGGTATTGCAAAACGGAGATCAATTCGCAGGGCTGGACAGCAGAATTTAAAATACCTTTTGCGGCCATTCGTTTTCCGGATGCCATTGAGCAAACCTGGGGTATCAATTACATCAGGGAAGTAAGACGAACCCGGCACCATTCATTTTGGAGTCCTGTCGATCCTGCCGGTCCGGGATATGTTGCGCAAATGGGCATGATAAGCGGTATCAAAGGCATCAAACCTCCACGAAGAATTTTTCTTTATCCATATGCCTCTGCCTATTACAACAGAAATGAACGCACAGACGGCAGCGTTGCAAGTGGATATAGCTACAATGGTGGCCTGGATTTAAAACTCGGCTTAAGTGATGCCTTTACGCTCGATGCCACGCTTATTCCCGATTTCGGACAAACGTTGAGTGATCAATTGATCCTGAATCTTTCTGCCTTCGATATTCAGTTTTCGGATAATCGACCATTCTTTATAGAAGGTCTGGAATTGTTCTCCAAGGCCGGAATTTTTTATAGTCGCCGCATTGGTTTCGATGAGCCGATTAATCGTTACAAAGTTCAGGAGGATTTAAAAGAATCAGAAATTATCAAAGAAAATCCGGACAAAGACCAGGTGATCAATGCTATAAAAATTTCAGGGCGTGATAAACAAGGATTGGGTTTTGGATTTTTTAATGCAGTTACCTCCGCATCTCATGCAACGATTGAAGACACTGAGACCGGCCAAACACGTCAGGTAGAAACGTCGCCGCTGACCAATTACAACGTCATCGTTTTTGATCAGAATCTCAAAAACAATTCTTTTTTGAGTTTGATAAATACCAGCGTTTTGCGAGCAGGAGAGACTTATGATGCAAATGTTACGGGCTATCAATATGAAGTGCGCAACAAAAAAAATTCGCATAGTATTTCAGGTCGGGGATCGATGAATACAAAGTTTGGAGGTGATTATGCGCGCAAGAAGGACGATGGTTCTTTTGGGCATGCTCAATCAATCAGTGTCAACAAGATAACGGGTAATTTCCTTTGGAATGCCGGAACTGCGTACGAAAGTGACCGCTATGATCCAAATGATCTGGGTTTTTTACAGGCGCCCAACAGCGTGAATTATTTTGCAGGTGGTGGATACAATATTTACAAACCATTTGGAAGGTTTAATCGATTATGGAGTTCGGCATCTGCTTATTACAATCAACTGTACAAACCCAACACCTTTACAGACGTGTATTTATACGGTGAGCTGGGAATGAATTCCAAAAAATTCAACGCATTCCAGATTAGTTATGAATCTTCTCCGGTGCGCGGATACGATTACTTCGAACCACGGGTTGCCGGACGATATTTCAGGACCTATACCAACCACATGATTGGAGGTTGGTATAGTACAGATTACCGCAAAGCCGTCGCGTGGGATTTGGGCACGTGGTTTACAAACTTTGAGAATGAAGGGCGTTATCAATTCAATTGGAGAGTAGCTCCTAGGTTTCGATTTAATGACCACCTCTTTGTAACGTATGTCTATAGTTACCAAAGTCACAAAAATGATATTGGTTTTGGTGGATGGACAGATGACTCTTACAGTCAGCCTGTCTTCGGACAACGGGATGTGATTTCTCATACCAATGTGCTAAATGTACAATACGCTTTTGGCCCGTGGATGATGTTGAATACCCGCTTCAGGCACTATTGGGGATATTCGCGCTACCATGAATATTACGAATTGAAGGAAGATGGTTACTTGTGCTTGTCGGACGCCGTTGCAGAGAATCGCAGTTTTAATTCATTTACAATAGACATGGTGTACCGATGGATATTCAGTATGGGCATCGAATTAAATGTAGTTTGGAAAAGCAGCATCATCGATTTTGCGGATGAAATACCATCTTCTTTAACGCAGGATTTTGATTATACATTTGGTCGGCCTCAGAACAACAGTTTCAGTGTACGGGCCATATTTTTTGTGGATTATCGCGCGGTTTCTGCCGCTGTTCGAAGCAGAAAACAGCAACCTTCATCTCTTTGATTGTTGAGCTTTACGTAATTTTGTAACATGTGCTATGATATAGACACCATCGTTTATCGCGCTGTAAAGCATGCTAAAAGCAAAGGCTTTGGCAGCGGTGCAATTGATGAAATGGTGCGCGAATTGCTCGAACAATGGTATGGTCCGGAGCATTTTCACGCCAGTGGTTTTGATCATCCTGAAGTTGTGTGTGTAACAAATGAGCATGGATTAAGTCTGGAAAAAATGCGGTGGGGATTGGTTCCAGCATGGATTAAATCTGCTGAAGAAGCTTCTAAAATCCGCAATCAAACCTTGATTGCACGTGCTGAATCCATTTTCGAAAAACCATCATTTCGCGAGGCTGCCCACAAACGAAGATGTCTTTTGCCACTGGGCGGATTTTATGAGCATTATCACAAGAACAAAAAAACCTTTCCGCATCACATTGCACGTAAGGATGGCGACGTATTAATTATTGCCGGAATTTGGGAGAACGGATTAAATCCTGAAACTGCTCAGATTGAAAAAACGATGGCTATTGTTACCACCGAAGCCAACGCTATGATGAAGGAAATTCACAACAATCCCAAAGCAGCAGGTCCACGCATGCCTGTGATTTTGGATGCCGTGGCGCAGCGCATCTGGCTCGATCCCGGTGCTGATGAAAATGAGCTGTGCAAATTGATGATGCCCGCGCCGGAGGAATTGCTGGAATCATACACCGTGAGGCCATTGCGCGGTGCAAAAGCGGTAGGTGATCAAGCTGAAGCTAGCGAGCCTTATCACTATCCGGAGTTGGACGAGCCATTGACTTTATTCTGATAATAAAATTACCTTACCAGTTTTTCGAGCATCTCTCGCCAGATCGCGGGAATTTCTTGTGTTCTTTTTTCGGAGTGATTAAAACACACCAATACAGACTTTCCTGAAGAGCAAGTTTGTTCGCCGCGTTTTACCTCATAGTGCACTGTAAAACTCTTTTGACCTATTTGTGAGCACCAGGTATTGATCTCAATTTTATCGTTGAGAAGTACCGGCATTTTGTAGTCAATCTCATTGTGTGCGACTAAGATGCCATCGGTGGTCCAATCCCATTTCCCACCAATCATTTCGCGGAAAAAATGGATGCGCGCCTGCTCGAAGTAGGAGAAGTATACCGCATTGTTCACGTGCCCCATGGCATCGATGTCGGCAAATCTGATTTCCGGTTTGTAGGGTGGTATTTGCATGGTATGTTAAAGTGGTTCAAATGTAGATATGAATAAATCGCACCAAACAAAAAAAAGGGCTGTCATGTGCATGACAGCCCTTTTTGTCTTTTATCTCAATGATCAGAATGTAAGCTGATCTTTAAAGTTGCGGAATTCGAGATCGCGTTTTGCTTTTGCAGCAAGTGATGCGTCTTTTTGTACAGCAGATTTGAGGCTCGTTACAGCCGCAGATGCATCGTTGTTGCGGGCAGCAATAACAGCGGCCAGATAGTCGGCCATAGCTGACTTGTCGCCACTTGCGTCGAGGTCTGCTTTTGCACCACTGTAATCTTTGTTCAACAATTTGGCAAGCGCAGAGTTGAAGGTTTTGAAACCGCTCATATTGCTAACAGCAGTTCCATAGTCACCTTTTTGAATGCTGATCAAACCTTTGTTGTAGTTGGTTTCAGAAGAACTTCCAGCTTCGTTGTAGTATTTCATCGCTCCATCGCGATCACCACTGATGTGAGTGGCTACACCAAGGTTGTTGGCAGTTTCTTTATTCTTAGCCATGCCATACGCTTTTTTGAACTGGGTATCAGCATCACCTGTTTTGTTGAGCATATAGTATGCAACACCAAGATTTGTGCAGGCGCGGTAATCAGCTTCTGGTTTGGCAGCAGCAGCAGAGTAAATGCTCACTTTTTGATTGAGATCGTCAACCAAAGAACCAGCTCTCATCAATTCTTCGTATTTCAGAACAGAAGGATTTGAAGTTCCGATAGCGCGAAGTTCAGCATCCGAATAACCTTGCTCATCGTATTTTACAACGATGCGGCAACGGCGAAGACTTGGGAAAATGTCTTTCTGAATTTGCGTGTATGTTTTGCTGATGTTTTTGATTTCAGTTTCGCGTTGTTGCAGGTCTGAAGTCATCTGAAGTACATTGATGATGATGTTGCGGTCATCGATGTTTGATTTCTCCATAGCAGCGCGGAAACCTTCCCAGTCTTCACCTTTAGGAGAAAGTGTTACCATTCCTTCGGTTACTGTTGTCAGTTTCATCTTTTTGATGAGATCGTTCAGAGCTTTTTGACCAGCTGCAGCGCGTTCGTTGGCGAGGTCATCGTTAAGAAGCATTTCGCCTTCTGGAGATGCATAGGACACCAATTCGATGGTTTTGATAACCAATTTTGGATTGCGGCTGCACGAGTCGAGGAATTTGCCAAGCTCTGCGATATCAGCATCTTTCAGCTCTGCAGGCTTCAAAGCAGATGAGTTGTAATCGAAGTTGATTACGGCTTCCATGGATTTTGGAGTAACTGGAACAAAACGATCGGTAGTTGTCAAAACCTTTCCATCCGTTTTTTGAAGGAGTGGAGTGATGATAACACCATCTGCAACTGGAACCGGAGCAAAATCGGCCATTTTCTTGCCTTGCACACCGTGAATACGCAACTCAAGTTTGCTCACTTCCATTGCTGGAGTGTAGGCAACGCGATCGGTATAGCTAAAGCTTTTTCCTTCTTTGTAAGGAATCACTTTGCCATTTCCGGCTGCCTGTTCGCCTTTGTATTCATCCATTTTGTATTTGGTTTCTCCGCCTTCATAAACAAGAACCGGAGTAGCTTCTACAGAAGCCTTTTTTGCGAAATACTTAGGTGGAAATTTACCAGTGATGCTGATCTCAACACTATCGCCGTGAAGCTCAAGCGGATTAGGAGAGGCTTTTGCACCAAGCTCTTCAATGTATTTTTCCATTTTTTTGAGTCCATTGCAGCTATTCAGGATAACTGCGGACAATACTGCTACCGCGAGGTAGAAGCTCTTCTTTTTCATGCGAGAATAAGATTTAAGTTGAATTGTAATAAAAACGCGGCAAAGCTAATCGTTACACTGCGCCAAACAATACTAAAAAGTGAATAATACACTTATAGTGAGCGCGAGATGTTTTGGTCTGATTATGAATTAATTAAATGAAAAATAATCGGACTTATTCACAATGCATGGGAATTATGTAAGGATCAAGTCAGGCCAGAAGTTTTTCGTCGAAACCCACTAAATGCAGTTCCAAACTGGCACGTGTTACAGCAGTGTAAAACCACCTGTTAAGTTCTACACCAACCATTTCATCGTTGATGTAGCCCTGATCTACAAATACACACGGCCATTGACCACCCTGGGCTTTGTGGCAGGTAATCGCATAGGCAAATTTTACCTCCAGTGCATTGTAATATTCGTCTTGATACACAGCGCGTTTGCGTTGACCCAGATTGGGGATATGGGCATAATCTTCTGCTATAAGGTTGCCAAGTTCAGAGAGTTTGGTCTGACTCAATGATGCGGATTCTTCCCAGATTGTATTGCATAACAAGATGACGTCAAATTCGGGCATGTCCGGATAGTCGACCATCGAAATAGTGGCTCTCGCAAAACGAAAAGCACCACGCTCTTCAAATTTGCGAATGCGCTGCACAACAATAACATCTCCATTGGCAATGAAACCGGCACCGTATGGATTTTTGCCATCGAGCCAGAAGTAGTTGTTTTTGAGTACCATCATCCGATCGCTGCTGTTTATTTCTTCTTCGTGCCAGAGGATGCGGGCCCGCACTTGCTGATTGAAGAGGTTTGCCCGTTTATTGCTTCGGGTAATTATGATGGTATCTTCTTTTCCGAAATTGGCAAAAGCGTCCTCTACATCCCCTTGCAGATCACCTGTTACCAGTTTTATATCGTTGTAGTCATTCAATTGAAAGTGTGGCAATTCTGCACTGGCGCTGGTAATCAATTTCCGGATGGCGGTTGCGTTGGCGAGAATACCGCTTCCTTCGGCCTGGCGAATGACTTCGCTGAGTTCCAATTCAGCAATATTCAGAAAATAACGGCTCTGAAGAAGGGCCAGGTTCAGTGCAGGGCTCTGATCACTGCCAATCGGTGGCAACTGAGCGGCATCACCTATCAGGACAAGTCTGCAACCTTCACCATTCATCACGTATGTAATAAGATCATCCAATAGATCACCCGAACCTCCATCACCGCGCATTCCGCCGATTTTTTCGGTACCAATCATCGAGGCCTCATCCACAAAGAAAACCGTATTTTCATGTTCGTTTTCGCGCAGGGAGAAATAGGAGAAACCACTTTCCTGCACCCGGGTGTAGATCTGCCGGTGAATGGTCCACGCCGTATGTCCCGAATAGTTGCCCAGAACCTTGGCAGCTCGTCCGGTTGGCGCGAGCAGAATGACTTTCTGGTTCAGTTCTTTAAGCGTGCGAACCATAGCACTTACGGAAGTGGTCTTACCTGTTCCGGCATACCCTTTAATAAGTAAAGCAAGCCTTGGCTTATCGCTAAAAATGAACCGGGTGAAGGCATAAAAAAGCCGATCCTGTCCCATGGAAGGCTCGTGGTTGAAGTGTTTCAGGATTTTGACCTGAAAATTTTCGGGAGAAATGAGGGTTGAAAGAGTGTGTGGCAAAACAAAAAATTAGGGATCGAAAAGTAAACCAAATCAGGCGGATTGAAAGGCGTTGTTTAATACGCGCAATAACTGACGAATCAATGGCTTGGATGTAAAACTGAATTGGCACTGGAAAATGGGCCGCATCCTTTAGTTTCGCGCCGTCCAAAGTTTATGACTCCTTACGTACCTGAAATAGCTGCACGTGCCAAAATTTCCAAGGAACTTTTAGGTCAGGCAAGTATGCTTCATTGCTGCATGCACCTTAATTCGGATCGTGTTGAGATTTCTTTGGCCGATGCAACAACCGGCCAAATTTCCTGGGCAGAGGCGTTCGATATTGAACCCCGGGTTAGCGGCTCGTGGGAAGAAGTATTGAATTTTATAGCAGAACGAAATTGGTTTGAGAAGGTATTTCGCAAATGCACATTGACATTTGATACAGGAGAATATACCGTTGTGCCCACTGCATTTTTCGAGCAAGGACGCGAGGCTCAGTTGTTGCAATTTCATACGGGAAAAGAATACCTTCAGGCAGAAGTATTGTCGTTGACAGAATATGGGGCGCAATTTGTTTTTGATATTCCGCAAGGTATTCGGGCCTTGTCGGGGCATTTTCCCAACATCAGAATTTTTCCAGCGGCATGGATTATGGCGCGGTATGCCTGGATGCAGGCACCCGCTACCGGGTCTAACATTTTTATCTGGCAAACAGGCAATCGGATGGACCTCCTTTTTTTGCAAGACCGCAAATTATTGCTTTGTCGCAACGACCTTGTTCAATCTGCCGAAGACATCCTCTACCATGCGGCCAATGCGGCCATGAGACTGGGCGTTGATTTTGAAAATACGCCACTGTTTCTATACTCTTTGAAAGATGATTCAACAACGCGTAATGTGTTTGCATCCTATTGCAAAGAGCTAAAACCGGTCCACGAAGGCGCGGTTTCTATCATTACCAAGATGCAAATTTCATGCGTATAATTTCTGGCAGTCTGAAGGGGCGAAATATCCTGGTGCCCAAAAATTTCAATGGAAGACCAACCACAGATTTTGGGAGAGAAGGCCTTTTTAATGTGTTGAATAATCTCGTTGATTTTAACCACATACACGTACTCGAGTTGTTTGCGGGAACGGGAGCGTTTTCAATAGAATGTTTCAGCAGGGGAGCAGAATACCTGAAATCCGTTGAAAAACATCCGCTTCATGCGCGGTTTATCCGTGATAATTTTCGGTCCTTCGAAATGGCGCATGCTGAGGTCGTGCTCGCAGATGTAATGAAATTTCTTGGACAGGAATCACAGCAATACGATCTCATATTTGCAGATCCGCCGTTTGATTTACCGTCACTTGAATTGTTGCCAGACATGGTTCTCAAAAGAAACCTACTCAAAGAAGGTGGTGTTTTTGTTTTGGAGCATGGCAAACGAAATAATTTTGAGCAGGAGAAGGGCTTTATTCAAACACGCAACTACAGCAATGTCCATTTTAGTTTTTTTGAAAAGCCAGATGATAAGTAGCTTTGACGTAGTTTTAAAAATTTCGTTCAGCAACAAAATCTGACAGACATTTGCCTTATGAAACGCATCGCAGTTTTTCCAGGATCATTTGACCCCATCACACGTGGACACGAAAATGTGGTGCGGAGGGCGGCGCATCTTTTCGACGAGATTATTGTTGCCATTGGGCACAACAGCACCAAACAAGCCATGTTTCCTATAGAAAAGCGAACTGACTGGGTGACAAAAACCTTTGCAGATCTCGCAACGGTGAGTATTGAAGTGTATGATGGACTAACCATCGATTTTTGTCAGAAAAAAGGGGCAACATTTTTGCTCAGGGGTTTGCGCAACGGAGGCGATTTCGAATATGAACGCACCATTGCACACATGAACAAGGCCCTTTCGAACGAACTTGAAACCATTTTGGTGTTTACAGATCCGGAGTTTGCTTCTGTTCATAGCACTGTAATTCGGGAGATTTTAAGAAATAAAGGCGACGTTTCGCAGTTTGTACCAGGTGTAATTGATATCCATGCATAGATTAATTTGGGTTTTCATTTTTATTTTTTTCGCCCACGATTTTTTCGGGGCAAAAACCATTATCACCGGCAAAGCCCAGGGGCAATCAGGTTTCCAGATTGCTGCGTTCAGCCCTGCCGATTATATCTCCGGCAAAAGAGATTTGTTGGCGTTAGTAACCATTGGTGATAAAGATGATTTTCGTTTGGAATTTGAACTGGGCGAAACAAGGCTGGTTCAATTGGTTGTTTTGCATATGGAAGCTGTCTTGTATGCAGAGCCCGGCAAAGAGTACAAAGTCATATATCAACCCGTTCCCCGCGACGAAGCAAAAAGATTTGACAAGACTGAAGTATCGTTGGTGTTTGAAGGTCTGCCCGATGGTGACATCAATTTTCTAATGTCACGTTTTGATAGCGAATACACAGCTTTTATCAACGAGCATTTTTATGATTTTGCCATCGATGAGTTCAAAGGCAATCCGGAATTTTCTGGCAAAATGAAAGGAAAATCAAAAGTGGATTTGTATGAAGGCGTTGGTAAAAGTGATTCTCTTAAGCAAGCTACTGTTTCCAATTTTAGCGAAGTAGTTGTTGCTTTTTTCGATAAGATAAACAAGGAATACGCGACTGAATACCAAAACGAATTTTTTCACGACTATGTGCGGTATTCACTTTCAGAAATAGAGCTTGTATCGGGTTTGAGCAGGAAAAGATACTACAAGGATTATTTTATGTCTCAAAAAGTCCTTCATTCCAATCCGGCATACATGCGGGTATTCAAGATGTTCTATCGCAATTTATTTGACGAACAAAGTGAAGAGAAAAAATCCGGCATCATAAAAAACATAAATACCCTGCACGACGCCATTAAATTGATTGACCTGTTTGAAGGTGATTCAACGATGTTAAGCCGCGATATCAGAGCCTTAGCTGTTATTCAGGCGTTGAAAGACAATTTTTACAACAAAACCTATTCACGCAGAGGCATTACAAAAACACTTGCCAGTTTCACAGCGAATTATCCTGACAAAGAAATTCAGAAAATTGGACTTGGCGTATCACAGGTTTTGGAAAAGAACAGAGAAGGTTGGATTCAGGAAGATTTTGTGCTGCTCGACGGAGCCAACGATAAATGGAATTTGCGCGAAACAGAAGGGCTTCCAACTTATGTCATTTTTTTCGCCACGTGGTCGTCGTCGAGTGTGAAGGAAATGCTGGTCCTCGAAAAATTGAATGAAACCTATGGGAAGGATATTCACATCGTAGGCATTTGCATGGATGAGAATGCAGAGTTATTTAAGAAATACCAGCGTGAGCACCCCAAACAGAATTTCACCATGCTCTATGGGTATGGCGATATATTATTGAAGGAAAAATTCAGCTTGAAGTCACTGCCGCACGCTGTTTTGCTGGATTCTGAGCAAAAGGTGATCACCGACTATACGGCATTGCCAAGTCAGGGAATTCAGGCCACATTTGCCAAAATCCAGGAGCAGGCCAAAGCCGGAGGTCAGGGACCGGGCACTTGGAAGGGAAAAGAATAGTCCTGAAAATAGCTCGAAAATCGTTATGGGACGGCCTGTTCAGGCTATTTGGACTTCTCCGTGTGATATGGCCTTCGATGGTTTATTTTCGCACCATGAAGAAAAAGGCCCTAATAACGGGAATTACCGGACAGGATGGAGCATATCTGGCAGAATTACTTTTGTCTAAAGGATATGAGGTGCACGGTGTAAAGCGTCGTAGTTCGTTGTTTAATACAGATCGTATTGATCATTTATACCAGGATCAGCACGACCGCGACGTGAAGATGTACCTTCACTATGGAGATCTAACCGATAGCACCAATTTGATCCGCCTTGTTCAGGAAACAATGCCGGATGAGATTTACAACCTGGCAGCACAAAGCCATGTGCACGTTTCATTTGAAACACCGGAATATACTGCCAACGCGGATGCTACCGGCGCATTGAGGTTGCTCGAAGCAATACGCATTCTGGGCCTTGAAAAGAAAACAAAATTTTATCAGGCATCCACCAGCGAGTTATATGGCAAAGTGCAGGAAGTGCCACAGACTGAAGAAACACCATTTTACCCAAGAAGTCCATACGCTGTTGCTAAGCTCTATGCATATTGGATCACGAGGAATTACAGAGAGGCTTATGGCATGTATACCTGCAACGGCATTCTTTTTAACCATGAATCTCCTTTGCGTGGCGAAACATTTGTAACACGAAAGATTACCCGCGCAGTTGCAAAAATCGCTTTGGGACGTCAGGAGAAATTGTTTCTGGGGAATGTGGATGCAAAACGCGACTGGGGCCATGCGAAAGATTATGTGGAAGGAATGTGGCTGATGATGCAGCAGGATGAACCCGATGATTATGTGCTCGCAACTGGTGAGACGCATAGTGTTCGTCATTTCTGCGATGTTGCTTTCAGATTTGCAGGTATTGAATTGGAGTGGAAAGGCACAGGTGTTGAAGAAAAGGCCTATGATACCCGAAATGGAAAAGTTCTTATTGAAATTGATCCCCGTTATTTCAGGCCAACTGAAGTTGATCTTCTGATTGGAGATCCCACAAAGGCACGCACGAAACTGGGTTGGCAGCATAAACATACGCTTGATCAGCTCATAGAAGACATGGTAAAGGCAGATATGGAATTGTTCAAACGGGATATCGATCTCATTGCGGCGGGCCATAAAGTTGTTAATTACCCGGAGTAATCGAACTTCAGCCTTCCTAATTCAAGAAGTGTTTTTTATATTTAGATTTTGTCATTTGCCTCATCTTAGATCACGACTTTATGCCATTTTGAAACCCTGGGTAATACTCGGGGCAAAGTTGTTTTTCCGTAGAATTGAAGTTTCAGGTATCGAGAATTTCCCAAAAAACAAGGCGGTTATTCTGGTGGCCAATCATCAGAACGCCATGCTCGATCCGGTGATGCTTTGTTTGTTTTTACCGCGGCAATTGCATTGGCTTACACGTGCGGATATCTTTAGAAAACCCCGGGTCAATAAATTACTCAGGAGCCTCAATATGCTTCCAGTGTATAGAGAGCGAGACAAAGTGGATGATTTACACGGCGTAAACAAGCTCACATTTGACGAATGCAATGACCGGTTGAACGGCGGAGCGGTGTTATGTGTTTTTCCGGAAGGAACGCATAGAGGAAAGAAGCAGCTTATCGCGTTAAAGAAGGGTGTTGCTCGTATGACCATGAATGCCATCGGCAATGGAGTTCGTGAATTATGTATTGTGCCGGTTGGTCTCGATTATGAAAACTATTACGAGTATCAGAGTTCGTTGCTTATTAAGATCGGCAAGCCTATCAACTTAGATTGTTATCAGAATAGATTCACAGATCAGATAAAGGCACAAAATGCTTTGATGACTGATATTCGATTAGCGTTGCAGGAGGTTATGATTGATATTCAACACAACGAAGCGTATGATGCTACCTATGCCCTGGAAGACCTTTGCCACACGCTTTCGGGTCACGAAGAACTTTCGGGTCGGTTTGATTATTTCCATGCGCTGGTAAAACGGGTGAATGACGATGATGACGTTCAAGATCAGGTTGTAGAACTTTCTGCACCTTATGCAAAGTCTATGCAGGTGTTGCAATTGGAAGAAAAGTATTATCGTGAAAAGGGAATGACGTCAATGGAGTGGATTACTTTTTTCGCACTTATTCCTTTTGTTATTCCTGCTTTGATATTTTTCTATCCCTTGTATTTTGCAATTGAAAATATTGTAAAACGAATCGTTCGTGATGAATTGTTTAAGAACAGCATTCGCATGTGTTTCTGGACATTCTTTATGCCACTTTGGTGGATGCTTTGGCTGGTGGTATTTGTTTTTATCTTAAAGTCATTGTGGCTCGCTCTTTTCATCAGTGTAGGAATTTTGATTAGCGGATTGCTTGCATTAAATTGGTTTAAACTCGTTCATTTGTATAAGAATGCATCCAAAGTTGCTGTCTACCGAAGAGTGCAAAACAAGGAATTTATCAATTTTGAAAGAAGCAGAAACAATGTAATACGCTGGTTAATAAAATTGAATTTACGATAAGATGTATAAAAGAATAAATGGCTTGCAGCACATCGGTGTTGCGGTAACCGACATGGATGCTTCACTCCGTTTTTACAGGAAGTTTTTTGGATTGGATATTCCTTTTTTTGATAGCGTGCAACCGGCACCACTCATGGATTATTACACACATGGAAAAACAATTACCAAACGGGCGAGTATGATCATGAATCTTCAGGGCGGTTGTGCCATTGAAGTAATAAGGCCAACATCATTTGAGCCAACTGCTGCCAAAAACGCTGTTGTGGTAGGCGATTTGGGGATTTTTAATACAACAGTGAAATGCCGTGATATCCGGGCAGCTCACACTTTTTGCAAAGAACAAGGGGTAAAAGGACTTACATCCTTATCGAAAGATCCTGCGGGGAGAGAAACGTTTTACATCACTGATCCTGATAACAACATCTGGCAATATGTATGCAGCAATCAGTGGTATACAACTGGAAAACACTTTAGCGGAGGTGTGGTTGGATGTTCAACAGGAGTAAGTGATATGGACAAGGCATTGCATTTGTATAAAGATGTGCTTGGCTTTGATGAAGTAGTGTATGATCAAACCGGAAAATTTGAAGACTGGAAGGAGTTGCCACAGGGCACAGAAACGTATCGCCGTGTGTTGTTGACTCAAAAGGGACAACCTGGCGGTGGATTTGCCAAAGTAACTGGCAAAACGTATATCGAACTCGTGCAGGCCAAAGACCGCAAACCCAATTATATTTTTGAAGACAGAATTTGGGCCGATACCGGATATGCGCATATTGGATTTGATGTAAAAGGCATGAGCGCACTGGGTGAGGATCTCGGCAAATCAGGTTATCCATTTACGTGTGATAGCCGCAATGCGCTTAGCATGGGCCAAACGAAGGTGCATTGCACATACATACATGATGATGATCGAACATTGATCGAATTGATCGAGGTTTACAAAGTTCCGATTGTAGAGAAATGGGGAATATTTTTGAATGTTGAAAAACGTGATCCTTTAAAACCCCTTCCCGATTTTATGCTTAAGGCTTTGCGTTTTTCGCGCATCAAGGATTAATCCTGTAAATTTTTTAAAGGCCCTGTGGTCCGCGGATAATGCCTTTGTCGCTGCTGCGGATAAATTCCAGAATGGTTTCTTTTTCCGGCGTATTGGGTAGTTCCATTTCAGCAGCATGAATGGCGCGACTCATGTTGTTGTTGTGCACGTATATCATGCGGTATACATCTTCAATATGAGCAATGGTTTCATTTTCAAAACCCCTTCTTCTTAGACCAACGGTATTTACACCAGCATAGCTAAGAGGCTCACGAGCGGCCTTTACAAATGGAGGAACATTTTTTCTTACAAGACTTCCGCCGGCAATAAAAGAATGTTTGCCAACGCGAATAAATTGCTGAATGGCCACAACCCCTTCTATTACAACCCAATCTTCGATGTCTACGTGACCGGCGATATTGGCACTGTTGGCGATTATACAATTGTCTCCCACAATGACGTCATGAGCAAGATGCACGTAGGCCATGAGGAGGCAATTTTTGCCGACCCGGGTTGTATTTTTATCTTTCGTTCCGCGGTTTAGCGTGCAACATTCGCGAATGGTGGTGTTGTCGCCAATTTCAGTGGTTGTTTTTTCTCCTTCGTATTTAAGATCCTGCGGAATAGCTGAGATCACAGCACCTGGAAAAATGCGGCAGTTTCGCCCTATGCGCGCACCGTCCATAATCGTCACATTGGGGCCGATCCATGTGCCTTCACCAATTTCAACATCACCTGCGATGGTTGTAAAAGGGCCAATTTCAACTTTATCGGCAATTTTTGCAGCCGGATCGATAACTCTCAAAGTGCTCATGCGTGTGCGGTTTCTGGATTTTCTTTTGCCACACGGTCGCGAACTACCTGGGCTAGCATAATGGCTTCGCAAACTTCTTTGCCGTTCACGTACGCAACTCCTTTCATATTTACAAGCCCTCTTCTGATTGGGCTTTCAAGGGTCAGTTTAAAAATGATGGTATCACCCGGAAGCACTTTTTGTTTGAACTTCACGCCGTCGATTTTCATGAAATAGGTGCTGTAATTTTCCGGATCGGGTACCTGCGATAAAGCAAAAATCCCTCCTACCTGTGCCATGGCCTCTACCTGCAACACACCTGGCATTACAGGGTTTCCGGGGAAGTGACCCTGAAAAAACGGTTCGTTCATGGTCACATTTTTTAATCCAATTACACTGTTTTCGTCCATTTCCATGATCTTGTCAATCAGCAGAAATGGATACCTGTGAGGCAACATCTGTGTAATCTGATTGATATCGAAAAGTGGTTTTTTATAAAGGTCAATTGCAGGGGCAGCATCTTTTTGTTTTTTGATAAGCCCTTTTAACACCTTGGCAAACTCCACATTGCCGTAGTGGCCTGGCCGCGCTGCAAGAATGTGACCGCGGATAAAGCGGCCTACTAGAGCCAAATCACCAATGATATCCAATAATTTGTGTCGGGCAGGTTCGTTTTCGTATTGCAGTTTAACAGTATTGAGAACACCAATTCCTTCTACTTTCACTTCCAGATCTTCTTTGCCGAGAAGTTTAAGAATGTCTTTAATCTCCTGATCGGTATATGCCCGATCTACCATCACAATGGCGTTGTCCAAACTTCCTCCTTTGATAAGACCATTTTTGGCCAAAACTTCCAGTTCGCGCAGAAATACAAACGTTCTGCATTTGGCAATTTCTGCTGCAAAGTGATTGAGCTGGTACATGTGAGCGTGCTGTGTTCCAAGCACTGGCGAATTATAATCCACCATTACAGTGAGGCGAAATTCGCCGCCTACCGTGGGAACCGCAAGCATCTCAATGCCCTTTTCACCATCTTCGTAGGTCATGTTTTCCCTCAAAGTGAGGTATAAGCGATTGGCATTTTGTTCGGTATATCCAACCTTTTCTATGGCTTCCACAAAAGGCCATGCACTGCCATCCATAATCGGGATTTCTTGCCCGTCAATTTGTATGAGCGCATTATCAACCTTACAGCCATACAAGGCAGAAAGCACGTGTTCGGTGGTATAAACCCGCGCGCCGTTCTGCTCAAGCGTTGTACCACGCTGGGTAGCAACAACCAGATCACAATCTGCTTTGATAGTAGGTTTCCCCTCCAAATCGATGCGTTGAAAGACGTAACCGTGATTTTCCGGCGCAGGAAGAATGGAAAGATTAACGACAGCGCCTGTGTGAAGACCGATACCATGGAGGTGAACGGGCGAAGTAATAGTGCGTTGCTTCGAACTCATAGTGCGGCGAAGGTAAGTGGCGGTTAGGCAATTATGAAAATCCTATTAGCTGAAATCAGAAAATACGGTGAAATACTGATATTTAAGAGTTTCGCGGTAATAATCTTTGCCACCAAATCAAAACCTCACAAACATTATGAAAAAAATCTTATTTATTGCGATAACGCTGATGACGACAATTGCAACCTTCGGCCAAACCTTCGAAGAAGGCGGTAAATACCTCCATTTCGGCATTGGTTTTGGCAGCCCGTATGCTCTTTCGGGCGCTAAAGTGGGATTACCTCCCATCCATACTTCGCTGGAAGTCGGAGTTACTGAAAATGTTGGAATTGGAGGATTAATTGGATATAATACAGCGAAGTATGAATCAAGTTTTTTTGGTGATACGTATTCATGGAAATATTCTTATCTGTTGATTTGCGCGCGTGGTGCTTATCACTTTGTAAATTTTGATAAGGCCGATGTATACGTTGGTGGTATGCTTGGATACAATGTGGTATCGGCAAAATTTAAAACAACATCCGATTTAATTGACGAGAGTGATGTTGCCTCTTCTTCAGCTAGTGGAGTGGCTTACGGCGGGTTTTTGGGAGCACGCAAAACCCTGGGAGAAAAGGTTACAATTTTCGGTGAGATTGGTTATAGCGTGGCTTGGATAAGCGCGGGAATTTGTCTCAATTTGTAAATTGAATCACAGAAAAGGCATGGCAATACCAAGGCAGCCTTTTTGGTCTTTTTGAATCTCATTTTCGATAACAACCTGATAATATGGTATTCACAAAAAAGAGCCTCAGCGATTTCGCTGAGGCTCAAACCTGTAATTGGATTGCAGGAAATACTTTAGAATTTAATTTGCAGACCACCTTGCATAAATCCATGACCCATGCCGATTTCGCCGAAGATTCCGATATTATCTGTGAAATAATATCTGCAACCAACTGAAGCTGACATTGAGATAGGAAGTCCTTTGAAAGTAAGTTCATCAAAGAAATCATCATTGGTTTCTAATGTCCATTTAGACGACTTGTAACCGATACCGAATCCCAAATATGGATCCAATTTATCATTGTCACCAAGGTGCCAGTTCAGGCGTGCCTGTGCGGTAATTTTGTTGAATTTGTAGTCGTAGGTGTAAGTCTTGGTTACATCATTACCATTCTCATCGGTGCTCAGGTAAGAATCTGTCCAGCTAACTTTCGCTGTGCCATATCCCACATTTAATCCAAAACCTATCTTATCTGAAATTCCATGCTCGTATTTCAGTACAATTGGACCAAAACCGGTAACGGTGAAATCGTCATAGCCCTCGTAGGTGGTAAAGAATTTTTTTACGCTAAACACCTCATATCCATAACCAATGGAAACATTGTTTTGACCTTCCTCGAAGGCTTGTGCCGTTATAAATTGACTAGAGGTTAGCCATACCATGGCCAGGAGAAGAATAATTTTTTTTGACATGATGAAAAGATTTAGTTTAAAAATAGTGCTTTTGCAATTATAATGATAAATGCAATTATTGGCAAAAAATATTTTTTGCCTGGTTGAACCCGTTTCCAAGAATTGTGCCGCTTTCGAATGGCATAATTAACTCACCGTGGAAAGGTGTCTTTTATTAGCTGGAATTTAAGAACGGTGAAATTGGATTTCCTTTTGCCAGACAAACTTGTGATTTTGAAACAGGAAAGTGAAAAGCAATGAATACGCAACAACGATTTCAGCAATTGCATATGGTACTTTCTTTTGCCCGTAGCAAAATACCAATAATCCAAATATCATATCAATAATTCCTGTAAAGAAGAAAAGTTGTCTTTAGACAATGGCGGAA
Organism: Flavobacteriales bacterium; assembly: GCA_046153915.1. GTDB lineage: Bacteria > Bacteroidota > Bacteroidia > Flavobacteriales_D > Sanyastnellaceae > JANNVZ01. The sequence goes on along the minus strand of JBJXFC010000366.1, from coordinate 10,896 downwards.
AGCGGATTCATAAAATTCAGCAATCTGTGCCAAATTCTTGGTCTAGCCGCGAGCACTTGAAAATGCAATTGTAATTTGAAAAAGTAATCTTTCCTGCAAAATGATGAAATCCCTGCGGTTGCGAGAAGCTAAATAGAATGTGGCATACGTTTTCGGGATGCGGCGGGCGATATGCAGGAATACAAAATTCCTATGAGTTGGATGGTTTTTTTCGAGTACGTTTCACAAAAACTCAGCAGAAAATTTGAGGGAATTTAAGAGCGGTTGCAGCCGGGTACTGCAAATGTTTGACTTGGTGTTTGTGTCAATTTTCCGACTCGGACAATAACCGTGTCTTTTCAATCGGCACTACGCCCGTTTTTTCACATACAAGTCCGCCTGCAAGATTTGACAGCCAGGTCATTTCTTCCAGATTGCAGCCCGCAGCAAGGCATAGCGAGGCAGTTGCGATCACGGTGTCTCCGGCGCCGCTTACATCCAGAATTTCTCTTTCGTGAGCTGTTTCGTAATGAAAATGTTCATTCTGAAGGCTAAGAACACCCAGTTCAGAAAGTGTTACCATGGTGATATCATTTCCAAGTTTATTGTGCAGAGCCGTAATGGCTGATTTAACCGTGTCGATGTTTTTTTTGTCAATTTCAATACCAAGTCCTTCGCGAAGTTCTTTCAGATTTGGTTTGAACAATGTACAGTTTTTGTACGTGAAGAAATTTTCTTTTTTAGGGTCAACAGTCGTGGGGATATTTTTTTCGCGGGCTTTAGCAATTACTGTAGATATTACCCTTTCGGTCAGCACTCCTTTGTTGTAGTCTTCAAAAATAATGACATCAATTTTCTGTTTGTCGAGAATTGAGTTCACACAATCCAAAAGGTGAATTTCATCTGTTTTGGAAAGTGGTGTGGTGATCTCTTCATCTACGCGAATCAAATGATGTCCTTGACTTATTACACGCGTTTTTACGGTCGTTTGGCGTTGTGGTGAATCAATGATACCCTCCGTTGTGAAACCATTTTCTTTGAGCGTTGAACGAAAAATATCGCCTTTTCCTCCATCACCAACAACTGAACAAATAATGGCCTTTGCACCCAGACTTTTTACATTTAGTGCCACATTGGCTGCTCCACCAAGTCTGTTTTCCTTTTTATTAACCTGTACTACGGGCACCGGAGCTTCGGGTGATATACGTTCAACTTTACCCCAGTAATATGCATCGATCATTACATCACCAATGATGAGTGCTGTTAACGTATCAAATTTGCCAAAAAGTTTTTCTATTTCTGATGTTTTCATCCCGGACATTACTTAAGTTGTTGAAGGGCTTTTGAAATTCTTCTCACTGCTTCACGCAAAACATCTTCTGATGCGGCGTAGGAAAGACGGATACAATTTTCATCGCCAAATGCTTCTCCGGTTACTACTGCTACAAATTCTTTTTGTAACAGATACATGGAAAGATCTGTAGCATTTATTATGGTTGTTGTACCATCGCTTTTTCCAAAATAATAGGAGACATCGGGGAAAAAATAAAATGCTCCTTCGGGTTTGTTAACCTTTATTCCCGGAATTTCCTTTAGCAAATCGTACATCAAATCCCTGCGCTTTTGAAAAATGTCGATCATCGGTTTTACTTCAGATGGATCAGCGAGCATAGCAGCTTTGGTTGCCATCTGTGCAATGGTATTGGCACCGCTTGTAATCTGCCCCTGCATTTTGTTGCAGGCATCTGCAATCCATTTTGGAGCGCCAATAAATCCAATTCTCCATCCGGTCATGGCAAACGCTTTCGAAACGCCATTGACTGTAATGGTACGTTCAATCATGTTTCCAAATGAGGCGATGCTTATTGTTTTTCCTGAGAAATTGATGTGCTCATAAATCTCATCGCTTATAACATATAAATTGTCAAACGCTTCTATCACGTCTGCAAAAGTCTTGAGTTCACCGGCGCTATAAACAGTCCCTGTCGGATTGCACGGAGATGAATAAATAATCAACTTGGTTTTTGTATTGATGGCATCGCGCAGTTGCTGAGGTGTCATCTTAAAATCGTTTTCAACTTTGGCCAGAACTTCAACTGGAATTCCGCCTGCGATTTTTACGAGTTCTGCATAACTCACCCAATACGGACTTGGCATAATCACCTCATCACCGGGATTCACGAGCGCCAGAATGGCATTAGCAATAGCTTGTTTTGCGCCGGTAGAAACAACGATTTGATCAGGAGAATAATTTAATCCATTGTCGCGCTTGAATTTTGCAGCAATCGCCTGACGCACATCAGCAAATCCATTTACAGGAGGATAGTGAGTTATGTTATCGTCGATTGCTTTTTTGGCAGCGGCCTTGATAAAATCGGGTGTGTCAAAATCCGGCTCGCCAAGCGAAAGGCTTACCACATCATGACCTTGTTGGGCAAGTTCACGGCTGATTCTGGCCATTGCGAGTGTTGCAGATTCTGTAAGTTGATTCAACAAATCAGATACCTGACCTTGTTTGGATGTAAGAGTTTGCTCCATGCGAAAAAATGGTGCCTTTTTGTTCATTTCAAAAAAGCCGCGCAAACTTAGTGGAGTAGTCATGGAGAAAGAGGCCAGAATTGCTTTTTTTACCATATTCCATTAAAAATTCGCATTATTGCCTTGTGAGGGTACATTTTATTGTTCATGGTGGGAGAAAAGCGGCTTGGAGGGCTGAGGCTTATCTTATTGCGCATCAGACTGCAAGGGATGTTTTTGAATTTACCAGAACAACAGGTAGTGATCATGCAGAAACCATTGCACAAGTTGTCCGCCATAATGCAGAACTACTCGTTGTTATTGGCGGTGATGGTTTGTTCAGTCTTTGTGTAAAGTCTTTGCTTCGCAATCCCGGAACAATGCCTGTTTTGGCGCTCATTCCAAGTGGATCGGGCAACGATTTTGCCAGGAATTTTGGATGGAAAAAATCAGCGTCGGATTTTCTTGAACGATTAGCCCGCCGGGAGACGAAATGGATAGATACAGGAAAGATATCGAATGCAAGTGAAGTTGATCATTTTACCAATGAAACGAGCGCAGGGATTAGTCATGCAGTAGTTCGTTTTGTGTATCAAAAACCAACAAGTTGGAATGGAAATTTCAAATTCGGTATTTCCATTCTTCAGGCTTTTTTGACATTCCGTAAGAACGAATACATCATTCGATGGGAGGAAGGAACATGGAAAGGAAGGGCACTCCTGGTAGCCTGCTGCAATGGTCGTTTTTTTGGAAGTGGCATAGGCATTGCACCCGAGGCGATGGCGGATGACGGAATCCTTGAACTTGTCATCATTGGCAATGTCAATGTGATTCATTACCTCAGGTTTCTCCCGAAATTGCGCAGGAGTGAAAAAATAGCTCATCCGCAAGTGCATTACTTCAAAGCAAAACAAATAGAAATTCGGTCTTCCGGAAGTCTGGAACGCGATGGTGAGCCGGGAATGTCCTTGCCTGCGTTGATTGTTATTCAACCAAAAGCCATCGAAGTGCTCATGTAATTCGAATTAGATTTCCCATTCTTTGCCTGTTCTGAAAACTGTGCCCTTGAAATAGGCAACTACTTTTTCGTTTTGATTCTGAACACTAATGAAGTACAAACCAGTGCGGTTGGTAAGGTTCTTTTCTTCAACCACAGTGTATAAGGTATCGCCTGAAGATACCGGCGCAACATGTGAAATAGAAGTTTCGATGGATACCGCTTGTATACCATGCCCATTGCTTGCAAAGGCAAGTGCGCTATCTGCAAGACAATAGGTTATGCCGCCATGGACGATTGAAAATCCATTGAGCATTTCTTCACGCACTACCATCGACAGCCGCGAAATACCTGGTCCATCTTGTAAACGTTGTATTCCCAGCCATTGCGACATGGGATCGTTGTTATACATTTTGTCTACAATTTTTTTGGCTTTTTCTTCGGGACTCATGAGCACAAATATGAACCCAAATCACGCGATAGAAAATCAAATCAAAAAAAAGTTTTCTATCGTGTAGATTTGAGAATCCCGTTCGCATAGGCGCATAAAAAAGGCTCCAAAGCGTAATACGGGATGAAGCAAAAAAAAGGGCTGAATGACCAGCCCTTCAGGTTTTATTCCCGATGCGATTATTTTTCGGTAACACGCAACGCCATGCGGCGATTTTGTGCGCGTCCTTCTTCGGTCGAATTGTCTCCAACGGGATGTTGATCTCCGTATCCTTCAGCAGCCAAACGATCAGCAGGAATACCGAGTTTTACCAATTCTGCAACAATGCTTTCTGCGCGGGTTTGCGACAATTTCATATTGTCTTCGGGCTTGCCAACATTATCCGTATAACCACCAATTTTTAATTTCACTTTTGGGAAGGCAAGCATGATATCATGGATATTCTGAAGTTGTGTGGAACTCGATGCTTCTGGAGTGGTACTTCCAGTCGCAAAAGTTACCTGATCAAAATTAAACCACTTGTCTTTGCTTACTTCCTGCGCGTGGTCGTTGATGAAGTTAAAAATGGAATACTCAAGCGAGCCATCTTTCACGCTGATTTTTTTGCTCTCTGTGAGGGCAATTTCGTGCATTTCGCCTGTGTGTTCAGCAGCAGTTTCGCCATGCTCATGCGCCTTTTCTTTGGCAGTTTCAGTAATTTTTCCAGGATTTCCATCCAAATGAGCTTTGGCCGGAACTTCTTGAACCATAGCAGTGAAGATCATTGTAACCAGCAGAGAAGCGGGAATGATGAGCCAAAGAGCCCAGGTGCTTTCTTTTTTTGTGTGACCAGCGTCGTTGTGTGCCATAATTGAGAATTGGTATACAGGTTTAAATTTGCGGGCGAAAATAGTTAGTTCTTCGTCCCATAAAAAGCAGCCGGTTGATTAATTGCTGAATCGTTTTTCACAAGGTGATTGGGAGATTATTCCGATGTATATTTCAAACTGCCGCCTAAAATGGCCTTATATTCGACACTCTTTTTCGTTTAACTACCCGAGTTGAAGCTATGTCAGATCCAAAAAAAGAAGCCATAAGGGCGTTGGCAAAAGAAGCGGCACTTATGCCTCAGGAGGAGTTGCTGGCCGTTGGCAAGCGCCATTCACGCCTTACCATTGGTATTCCGAGGGAAACTTCGTTTCAGGAACGCCGGGTGGCTTTGGTGCCCGAGAGCGTTGCCTTGTTGGTGAGTAATGGACACGACGTGGTGGTAGAAACCAATGCCGGTAAAGAGTCCAATTTTCAGGACCACGATTACAGTGAGGCTGGTGCACGGATTGTTTATGGTCCCGAAGATGTATTCCGAAGCGAAATTATTCTCAAGGTAGCTCCACCGAGTGAGGTAGAAATTGCTATGATGACGGGCAAACAACTGTTGGTATCGGCGATTCACCTTCCAGTGCAAAAGGCAGAAACCTTCAAACTGCTTACCCAGAAAAAAATCACAGCCATTGCCTGGGATTATATCAAGGACGAAACCGATATTTTTCCAGTGGTGCGCGCGATGGGCGAAATTGCTGGCAATACCGCTGTTCTTATTGCGGCAGAATACCTCAGTCACCAACACGGTGGACAGGGATTGATGTTTGGCGGCATAAGCGGAGTAAAGCCTACAGAAGTCGTTATTCTGGGCGCAGGAACAGTTGCTGAATTTGCTGCAAGAGCTGCCATTGGATTGGGCGCCAGCGTCAAAATTTTCGATAACAGCATTTACCGTTTGCGCAGATTGCAAAATGATTTGGGGCAGCGACTCTGGACAAGCACCATTCAACCTTCCGAACTTCGAAACGCTCTGGATACAGCCGATGTTGCCATTGGAGCGATACATACAAGCGGTGGACGCACACCCGTCGTTGTTTCAGAAGATATGGTGAGCAATATGAAATACGGCAGTGTGATCGTGGATGTAAGTATTGACCAGGGCGGTTGTTTTGAAACTTCACGGGTTACAACGCACGACAAGCCGGTATTCAAAGAGCACGGGGTTATTCACTATTGCGTTCCGAACATTGCATCGCGTGTTTCGCGCACGGCGAGTTATGCGCTTAGCAATATTTTCGCTCCCATCATGCTCAGTATGGGCGATGAAGGCGGTATTTCCAATTTGGTAAAAAACCACGAAGGATTTCGCAGTGGAGTTTATATGTACAATGGCACCATTACAAACGAGACCATTGGCTCTACATTTGAATTGCCGTGGAAGCCACTCAATTTGCTGATTGCAGCATTTTGATGTGAAAAAAAGTGTGGAGAATTGCGGCTGGAATGACAAAGTGTATCCATTACTTTAGCGCCGACTAAATTCCAGGTTCTTTCAATGCTCCGCCAACTCCATATCTCCAACTATGCACTTATTGAGCACGTAGAATTGCATTTCGAAAAAGGAATGACAGCCATTACCGGTGAGACGGGAAGTGGAAAGTCTATTTTACTTGGTGCATTTGGTATGTTGCTGGGCGAAAGAGCAGATTCAAAAGCCATTCAGGATGAAAAAGCAAAATGCATCATTGAGGCCATATTCGATCTGAAAGGATACGGACTTAAACCATTCTTTGCCGAAAACGATCTGGACTATGAACAACTGACCACCATTCGCCGGGAAATTAGTCTGGGCGGAAAAAGCAGAGCGTTTGTAAATGACACACCTGTGCAGTTGAATACGCTCAAAGCGCTGGGTGCGGTGCTTGTGGATATTCATAGTCAGCATGAAAATTCTCTGATCGGTGAGAGGCAATTTCAATTCAGCACAGTCGATTCATTTGCGGGCAATCAGGACTTGATTTCCAATTACCAGGATGCATTTAAGTTGTTTAAAAAGGAATCCAAAGAGTTGGACGAACTCACGCAAAATGAGGCACGTATCAGACAGGAGTTGGACTACATGCGTTTTCAGTTGAATGAACTGGAAAAAGCCAACCTCGAGGAACTCAACCAGAAAATGCTGGAAGAAGAATTGGAAACACTGAACAATGCTGAACATATCAAAGGCGCGTTAAACAGTATCATGCGTTTGTTGGACGGCGAAGAAAATGGCGTGCTCACACAAATTTCTGCTATGAAATCGGCCATGCAGAAATTGGGACATTTTCATACGAGTCTGGATGAATTTGGCAAACGCGCAGATAGTACATTTATAGAGTTGAAAGAATTGTTGCGTGAAATCGAGTCGTTTGAACTCACGCTTTCATTGGATGAAAAACGCATTTTTGAATTGAATGAAAAGTTGTCTGCACTTTATGCACTGCAACAAAAACACCGATTAAAATCTATCGAAGAGTTGATTCAATTGCGCGAAGAGTTGCAAAAAAAATGTGGAGGCTATGACAACCTTGATGAGATGATTGCGGGCAAAAAAACACAACTCGAAAAACAAAAAGCCGAACTTGAAAAACAAACTATCGCCATCACAAAAACGCGCAGAACTGCAGCAGCCAAAGCAGAAACAGAAGTAAAATCCTACTTCACTGCGTTGAGTCTGGAACACGCTGAATTAAAAATTGACATTCGCGAAACAACCGAGTTTAATGCGTTTGGCAGAGATGAAATTCAATTTTTATTCAAAGCAAATAAAGGCGGTCAACTTTTACCGGTGAAGCAGGTAGCCAGTGGGGGAGAGATATCACGCGTAATGCTGGCACTCAAAGCTGCCATCTCGCATCATAAAAAACTACCCGTACTTATTCTGGATGAAATTGATCAGGGTGTAAGTGGTGAAGTTGGCAAGAAGATTGGGATTGTGCTTAAAGAGATGAGTGCACAAATGCAATTGCTTACTATAACTCACCTTCCTCAAATAGCGGGCAAAGCGGAGCATCATTTTAAGGTATTTAAAGATTCTTCCAGAAACATCACCAAAACGCATGTGGAATCGCTTGGTGAAGAACAGCGCATCAACGAACTGGCTGAAATGCTGAGTGGAAAATCCTATTCAAAGGCTGCATTGGAAAATGCCCGCGAATTGCGCAGCAAATAATGCATGCAACCCGCTGCATCGTTTGAGTTATTTCCTAAAGTAGGCCTTATTTATCTCCCAGAGCAGATTTAAGTTCGGGGATGATCGTTGCAGGTCCGCCATAGTGTTCAACCACTCTTGCGTGTTTGTAATCGTTCGCCACGAGGTCTTTAATTTGTTGTCTGTCGTGTGGGTCTACACCACCGCCGATAATAACGGCGTCAAACGAACTCATTCGAATATGATCCAGCGTTTCTTCAAGATTGGTATAACCAGTTCCTGCATAATCAGCGCGCGACAACAAGTCGAGCACATTTTTCACGATATAATCATGTTTGCCATAAACGACAATCTGCTTTTTGACTGAGATTGCCGGTTGTATATTTTCCTGAATTTTTTCTTCCATTCCAGTTTCTGTAACGATATGTTGGCGAAAATAATTCGCAGGGCCCATATTTGCCGGAAAGATTTCAACCATTTTGGCACCTTTTTCAAATCTCCTACGGCTTACCCGGCCCGGCAACCTGCTTATTGTGGCCGTAACCATGCTGGTGGTCAGGTTCTTCGTGGTTGGATCAGAAATTCAGCGCAGTGCAATTGGGATGGATTTCGGTATCAATGGATTTGATTTTTTTCTCCAAATTCTCGTTGCGGTGATGCTTACAGCGGCTGGAAACATCATCAATGACTATTTTGATCAAAAAGTCGACCGGATCAATAAGCCCGGAAAAGTGATAATTGGCAAACTTGTGAAACGCCGGGTTGCCATCATTTTGCACCAATTGCTCAATATCGGAGCTGTATTGATTTCTCTTTATCTATGCATCCGAACAGATTTCTGGTGGCCCATGCTTATTCCGGTGTTGATTGCTACCTTGCTTTGGTGGTATTCTCCTTACCTCAAAAAAAAGGTGTGGATTGGAAATGCAGCTATTGCTCTTTGCACTTCGGCAGTTCCAATTTGGGCGGGTGTTTTTGAATTGCATCAATTGCGCAAAAATTACCTCGATATGCTTGTAAGGGGTGAGGCATTTTTCGAATGGTTGTATATTCTTATTTATGCCCTTGCCGTGTTTGCATTTATACTAACGCTGATTCGCGAAGCACAAAAAGATATGGAAGATCTTCCCGGTGATACCGAAGGCGGGTATCAAACCATGCCAATCAAAATGGGAATCGGTTTTACCAAAAGATATGTTTTTGTTTTGTTGGGATTTTACATTGTGAGCGCTCTTTATTTCCTTTTGCAACTCTACAAGGTACCAGGATTAAATGCAGTTGTATTTGTTGTTGTCGCAATATTGTTACTCGCTCCTTCTGCATTGAGCTTTTGGGCAACCTTGCGCGCAGAGACTCCGGCGCATTTTCACAAGGCAAGTTTCTATACCAAATGCATGATGATTGCAGGATTGATCTCATTTTGCATACTGAGTTATTTGATGGTGTAGCGCATACATGCTAACTTTCTGTTGAAAAACGCTGTTGAAAAAACGCAATTCTGAATTGAACACATTGAAAGTATCGCTTCTTTGAAGGCCTACTTTTGTAACCATCTGAATTTAACCATCCCATAATTAATTTTTACGCCATGCAAGACCGCCTCAAGATGATTGAACACATGTTGGAAACGAATCCAAAGGATAGTTTTCTGCATTACTGTGCTGCACTGGAACATCAGAAGAGTGGTGATCATGCATCGGCAATCAAAATTCTAAAGGCTATTGTAAAGAATGATCCAGACTATCTGGCGAGTTATTATCAATTGGGAAAATTGCTTGAAGAACGCGGCAAAAGCGAAGATGCCATTGAGGCATACAAAGCTGGCCGAAGTGTAGCAAGGAAAAAGAATGATTCAAAAACGCTTGGTGAACTTTCAGAAGCCTTGATGCTTCTCGATGTTTACGAAGACTAAGATTGTAGATTAATCTTTTCAGCGCAAATCTGCCTGACAAATCAAATTAAATCCATCGGTTTTTATTGCAGTTCGACCTCCTGGGGCGGACTCGAGATGAATACTGTGCGGTATGCCCGATGGATGGAGGAACGCGGTTGGAAGGTGATTGTATTTTGTGTGAATGGCTCCAAGTTGCAACACACAGCAGTTTCTCACAATCTCAAAACAATTTCCATTCAACGCAATCGCAAGTACTTCGATTTTCGAAATGCATGGAAAGTTTCCCGACTTTTTAAAGCTCACAACATTGGAGTCTGTTGGTTTCGCGATACACGCGATTTTGCAGTGCTCGGTTGGGTAAAACGATTCTCAGGCGGAAGTCTGAAATTGATGTATCATCAGGCGATGCAGTTTGGAGTTAGCAAAAAAGATCCGGCGCATACTTTTCGTTTCAAGGCTGTGGATGCGTGGATATCAACTTTGCATTTTCTCGCCAACCAGGTGAAAACCCAAACCCGTTTTCCTCACAGCCGGATTCATGTAATTCCACTTGGCGTAGACGAGGAAAAACTTCTTTCTTATGGTGTTACGCGTGAAATGGGAAGAGCCCATTTTAAATTGTCACAAGATGCTTTTGTAATGGGCATCATTGGCAGGCTCGATAAACTCAAGGGACAATTGGTGGCCATAGAAGCCACGCGGATTTTATTGGAACAAGGTTATCCCGTTCAACTTTTGATTGTTGGAGAAAGCACGCTCAACGAAAACAATTTTTACGAGCAGGAAATGCGTTTACGGGTGAGTGAACTCGAATTGCAGGATAGCATACATTTTGCGGCCTACACCAAAAAAGTGGAGTTGTTTTATGAAGCCATTGATTTATTTCTTTTATGCAGCAAAGGTGAAACATTCGGCACAGTGACTATTGAAGCAATGGCATTTCAGAAACCCATAATAGGAACCAACAGCAGTGGAACACCAGAGATACTGGCCGACAATTGTGGACTGTTGTTTGAACCCGAAAATGAAGAAGAGCTCGCAGAAAAAATGATCTTCCTGTATGAAAA
>JBJXFC010000364.1:0-8178 GCA_046153915.1 Flavobacteriales bacterium | reverse complement strand
TTTTCATATTCAAATTTCCAATTCGCCTTCGTAAACAAAGTTGGCAGGACCTTTTAACCACACATCCTCAAATTCACCGTTGCCAAGGTTACGAAAAGTGACTTCCAGTTTACCACCACGTGTTTCGATTTGCACAGCATTAAGTTCGGCATGCAAGTATCCATAACTCAAAGCCATTGCGGTTACTCCGGTTCCACAACTCAACGTTTCTTCTTCTACTCCCCGCTCATAGGTGCGCACTTTGAGGTAGTCGGAGTGTTCTTCAACATAGTTCACATTGATACCTTCTTCTTTAAATCGATCGTTGTAGCGGATTTTGCGTGCCTCTTCCACAAGAGAGATACCGTCAATTCCATCTTTGTAAATGATATAATGTGGAGATCCGGTATGGATGATAAAGTCTTCATTTTCGCGATCAATGCCCAGGACAGTTTTCATGCGAATGGAAACTATTTCATCGTCTGACGTGAAATCATGTTTGGTGTCAATGGCTTTAAATTCACCAGAGGCCCCAACAAGACCTAACTTTTGAGCGAATCTAACTGCGCATCTGCTTCCATTGCCACAAAAACTCTGAGAGCCGTCCGGATTAAAAAAATTCATATAAAAATCCGAAAAACCTGTTTCTTCGATGAGAATGAGACCGTCACTTCCGATTCCAAAACGGCGATCGCAGAGCTTTACAATCTGGTCAACACGGGGTTTAAACTCACCCGAGCGATTATCAACCACAATAAAATCGTTGCCTGTTCCCTGATACTTCGAGAAGTGGAGTTTCATGCCGGCGAAAATAAAGCCGGCTCAGTATAAATATTGCAGAATTATTTGGACATTATTGCATCGAGGCTTTTGCCTGAGCAACTGTTTTAGGTGCGTTTCCGATGAAAATTTTATCTCCATTGATTACAACTGGCCTGCGTAGAAAAGTGTATTCTTCGAGAATAAATTTGCGGTAATCCGATTCAGAAAGTGTCTTCTCGTTTAATCCCAATTCCCGGTATTTGAGTGCTCTTCGGCTGAAAAGTTCTTCGTAAGAACCGGCCATCTCTTTCATCTCATCCAATTGCAGAGGAGTGATTGATTGGGTTTTGATGTCTTGTTTTTCGAAAGAAGAAGCACGTTTTCCAAAATCGTCGAGGATTCCCTGACAAGTAGAACAGGTTGCGAGGTGATAAATTTTCTTCATAGACTAATTGAATGGAGAAGAAACATGGAAGTATTTCAAAAGTTCATCAGCGCTTTGGAATTTACCACTTTAACACATCCAGCCTGATCACTTCAGACTATAATTCGGCGCTTCACGTGTTATAAAGACATCGTGTGGATGACTCTCTTTCATACCAGCATTGGTAATGCGAATAAATTTTGCCTGCTTCAGCGTTGCAACATCCTTCGATCCGCAATAGCCCATTCCGGCCCTCAAACCTCCTGATATCTGGTACATCACTTCCTGCACAGTTCCTTTGTATGGCACCCTGCCACTTATTCCTTCGGGAACAAGTTTTTTAATATCGTCTTCTGCATCCTGAAAGTAGCGGTCTTTGCTTCCCTTCTGCATGGCTTCGAGCGAGCCCATTCCACGATAAGATTTAAATCTTCTTCCTTCGTAAATGATTGTCTCGCCGGGGCTTTCTTCCGTTCCGGCAAGCATAGAACCTATCATGATTGTGCTTGCGCCTCCGGCCAATGCTTTCACAATGTCACCGGTAAAGCGAATTCCGCCATCTGCAATAACAGGTATACTTTTATCAGACAATCCATTTACCACATTCATTACTGCTGAGAGTTGTGGAACACCAACACCTGCAATAATGCGTGTTGTACAAATGCTTCCCGGGCCAATGCCCACTTTCACTCCATCGGCTCCGGCTTCGATCAAAGCGTTGGCGGCTTCTGCCGTAGCAATATTGCCTACGACGATGTCAATTTTTTTGCCGAATTCGGCTTTCACTTTTCGAAGTGTGTCTATCACGCCTTGCGAATGTCCATGCGCAGTGTCAATAATTACAGCATCAACATTGGCCTGAACAAGAGCTGAAACCCGCTCCATAGTATCTGCAGTAACCCCAACTGCAGCCGCTACACGAAGTCTGCCAAGCGCATCTTTGCAGGAGTTTGGATATTTTTTAAGTTTTATAATGTCCTGATAGGTAATCAATCCAATCAATTTTCCGGAGGCATCAACAACAGGCAATTTTTCAATTTTGTGATGCTGTAAAATCAATTCAGCCGATTTCAGATCATTCGGCTTATCTGTTGTAACCAGACCAGTGCTCGTCATCACTTCAGTTATGGGCCGATCTTCATCCCGCTCAAATCGCAAATCACGGTTTGTTACAATTCCCTTCAATAACCCCTTTTCATTTACAACCGGTATTCCGCCAATTCTGTTTTCGGCCATGAGCTGAAGCGCATCCCCTACTAAAGCAGACTCATGCAAAATAACCGGATCCTGAATCATTCCACTTTCAGAACGTTTCACCTTGCGCACTTCGGATGCCTGTGCAGCAATACTCATGTTTTTATGAATAACCCCAATACCACCTTCTCTTGCAATAGCAATAGCCATAGCACTTTCGGTCACAGTATCCATAGCAGCAGATACCACTGGAGTAATCAATTGAATGTTTCTTGAAAACATGGATTTGAGCGACACTTCTCTGGGCAGGACATTTGAATAAGCCGGGATTAGAAGCACATCGTCGTAGGTAAGACCTTCACCTACAATCTTTTCGTCTGAATGGGACATGAATTTATCGGTATAAATTCGGGCAAATATAATCATTCACAGTGCGATGTATGAAAAGACCTCCGCAGTGGATAGGATTTAACCCAGATTAAGCACAGAGAACAACACACACTTTACAATACCTTAAACAGGGTATCAGAGAAGCAAGGCGTTTCAATTTGGTTTGTAGCTTTCTTACGGTCTTATCATAGCTACTCTCGATACATATCAAAATGGACAGTTGGGCATCGTTAAAAACGTTGCTGGTCATCCACTTGCGGCAAAAATGACGGAAATGGGAATTTTTGCGGGTCAGGAACTCAAGGTCTTATTTCGCGCGCCATTAGGTGATCCAATCGCTGTGGACATGGATGGATATGTATTATCGCTGCGTCTTTCAGAAGCAAAGTTGATTGAAATGGAAGGACGCTTTTATTAATCAACGCAGCATGAACGACCGGCGAATAGCACTGACAGGCAATCCGAATACAGGTAAGAGTTCGATCTTTAATCTCTTAACGGGACTCAATCAACAAGTTGGCAACTTTCCAGGAGTAACAGTAGATAAAAAATCAGGCACTTTTCGATTATCCAATGGCGAAAAGTGCACAGTAGTAGACTTACCCGGAACGTATAGCTTGTTCCCACGTTCATCCGATGAGCGCGTGGTGTATCAGTCACTGGCCGAAAAAAAAACCCATGCGATAGATGCTGTTGTAGTGGTAGCAGATATCAGCAATCTCAAGCGAAACTTGTTGCTCTTCACGCAGATTTACGATCTCGGTATGCCCATCGTTTTGGCATTAACAATGTCTGATGTTCTTGAACGAAGGCAACTTGAAATAGATCTCACACCATTGCGCAATGCGTTTCCTGACGTTTCTGTGGTTTTGGTAAATGGAAGAAGTGGTGAAGGAATAAGCGGTTTGCGGGCTGAGATTGAAAAGATGGCAGAAGTATCCGATCGTAAATTATTCGGTATTCGCTCGCCCATTTTTATAGCCAACGATGAAAAAGCACAAACAACGGATGCTATCGAACGATACCAAAAAATAAAAGAGCTGTCTGCGAGGATTATTACAAAAACAGGAGAATCACAATCCAAAGCATTTACGCATAAAATCGATAAGGTGTTGGTACATCCAATTTTTGGGTATGCCATTTTTACTTTTTTGTTGCTGTTGATTTTTCAGGTCATTTTTACAATTGCCGCATATCCCATGGACTGGATTGACGGTGCCTTTTTGCAATTCAGCAAATGGATACAAAACATGTTGCCATCGGGCGTATTTACAGATTTATTGGCTGAAGGCATTGTACCCGGTATTGGCGGCATTGCGGTGTTTATTCCTCAAATCGCATTGCTGTTCTTTTTCCTGTCTATACTTGAGGAAACAGGATACATGGCACGGGTAGTTTTTATCATGGACAAACTTGTGCGGCCTTTTGGTCTAAACGGAAAAAGTGTTGTTCCGCTGATGAGCAGCGCAGCCTGTGCCATACCAGGCATTATGGCCACCCGCACCATAAGCAGTTGGAAAGAACGTCTTATTACCATCATGGTATCACCTCTGATGAGCTGCAGTGCGCGCATACCGGTGTACACACTGCTCATTGCTCTTGTTGTGCCCGACCAGCTCATACTTGGATTTATCAATTTAAAAGGACTGGTTCTTTTCGGGCTCTACGCGTTGGGGCTCATCAGTGCTTTGGTTGTTGCTTTCGTAATGAAATTTTTGATTCAGGCGAGAGAGGCGAGTTATTTATTGTTGGAAATGCCTGCTTACAAGTTCCCCAGATGGAATCAGGTATTTCTTACACTTTGGGAAAAAGTTAGGGTTTTTATTGTAGATGCAGGCAAGGTGATTTTGGCCATTTCCATCCTGCTTTGGGCTCTTGCGAGCTATGGGCCTTCAGAACGCAAATCAAAAGCACTCGCAGATCTTGAAAAAAGAACATCAGAATTGGCATTAACTGATGCCGAAAAAGAAGCCATGAAACAAGCCGTAGAATTGGAAAATTCATACATCGGCATCATGGGTAAAGCAATTGAGCCTGCAATCGCGCCCTTGGGATTTGACTGGAAGATCGGCATATCACTCATAACCTCCTTTGCAGCGCGCGAGGTATTTGTGGGCAGCATGGCTACCATTTATAGCGTAGGCGAAGACTTCGAAAGTGATGAGACATTAACAGACAGGTTGCGAAATGAACGCAACGCGTCTGGTCAGCCAGTTTATACACTTGCAAGCGGTGTGTCGCTCATGGTATTTTATGTTTATGCGATGCAATGTATGGCCACATTGGCGGTTGTAAAACGCGAAACCAAATCCTGGAAATGGCCCATTATACAACTCGTTTATATGGGAATTATGGCATATCTTGCGTCGTGGTTTGTCTTTAATATTCTAAGTTGATGCAAGAACTTCTGGTCATAGTCGCATTGGTTTTTTCACTTTACATCGTGGGCCGATTAATCTATCGCACATGGTTTGTAAAAAACGACGCTTGCTCCGGTTGTGCTATAAAAAAGATGCATGATCAAGGCTGATTCAAAACTGAAAGAAATTGTCATTCATTTCGGCGTTACCTTTTAATCTTAACAAACTGACATTCTTCGCATTAAAACATTAACACTGCAGTTTGGAACACAAGGCGTTTTCGTTCGTAGGAATGGATAATGGCCGAAATCTCATCACTCTATTGGATTGTATTATCCGCATGTGCGATGGCGACATTGGTATTGGCCTGTCTTTATTGGAATCAGGTTCAAAAATCCAAAGAAGTTACCGAATTAAATCAGGAAGAACGCCTTGCTATCAGTGAATTTGCCACTGTTATTGTCAATCACGACAATATGCATGATGTTCTCTGGGAATTGATGCATTCCTGTATTTCGCGTTTGGGATTTGTAGATGGCGTGGTCTATCTGTACGATGCAAAATCCAAAAAACTCATTCAGCAGGCAGCCTTCGGACCCAAGAATCCAAAACCTTTTGAAATTAAAAACCGCATTGAGATTCGACCAGGCAGTGGTATAGTAGGCTCGGTAGCGCAGAACCAGCAAAGTGAAATAATACCAGATACCAGCAAAGACCCGCGTTACATTGCTGATGATGAGGTTCGTTTATCCGAAATTGCGGTGCCCATTTGCTACAAGGGCGAATTAATAGGTGTAATCGATTCCGAACATCCACAGCGACACTTTTTCCAAAAGCGGCACCTGCAAATCCTTGAGATGCTCAGCTCACTTTGTGCTGGAAAAATTGTCAAACTGCGCGCGTTAGAGGATCGTAAAATATACGTAAACCGACTTCAGACTTTGCTGGAACACACACCGGATTTTATTGTCCTTTCTGCACCCAATGGCGATTGTATTTATGCCAATAAGAGTTATCAACGCTTTTTTGGCGTAGATGCCGGCAGCGACTCACGCAAAGGGATTTTGCGCAGTCTCAATCCTAACGAAAAAGAAGAATTTCTTGATCACATGCGGCAAATCAATGAACGGAATCCCAGTTTCTCCTACATCAAACAATCCGTTTCTTTGAGCGGCCGCAAACAATGGACCTTGTGGAATGAAACCGGCGTCTTTGACGAAGAGGGATTTTTGATAGAAGTAATCTCGGTTGGTCGCGATGTATCAGAATTGAGAAGAGCACACGAATCGCAAGACGTGCACATACGAACATTGGAAGAAATACTGCAGAAAAATTCGCATCGCGTGCGCCAACCCGTAGCACAATTGCTGGGAATAGCACAAATATTGGATCATTCGATGCACGATCAAAATGAACTTCGCGAAATGCTTTCTTATATCAAAGTGAGTGTGTCGCAACTTGATTCTTACACCCGCGAATTGAATGATTTTGTATTCAATTCGAGCCGCGCATAATTCGGATATCGCATTGCGAAGGCTGAAATATTGTTTTTACCCAAAATCCGCAGTAGAATTCGTTACGAAACGCAAAAGCGCAATGAAATCAGACATTCCCGCAAGATTTTAAGACGAAGGAATGGTGAACCATTTTAAGGATTAAAATCGAGGAAATGTTTGATTTTGAAGTGGTTTTGTGTTGCAGTAGAATTCTAATTCGGAATTTGGGTTTATTCCAGACCAAAGACCACTTAGCTTCGCAGGCTCAATACAGGCTTTCTATGCAGCGCATTTTAATTACCGGAGCAGCGGGTTTTTTGGGGTCACATCTGTGTGATCGTTTTTTGAAAGAAGGGTTTCATGTGATCGGGATGGACAATCTCATTACAGGAGATCTCAAAAACATCGAACATCTTTTCAAAGAAGAACACTTTGAGTTTTACCACCACGACGTATCGCGTTTTATCCATGTAAGTGGCAAACTCGATTTTATTCTGCACTTTGCATCGCCTGCATCTCCTATCGACTACCTCAAAATTCCGATTCAGACACTTAAAGTTGGTTCATTGGGTATTCACAATTGCCTTGGACTTGCCAAGGAGAAAAATGCCCGTGTGATGATTGCCAGCACAAGCGAGGTCTATGGCGACCCCACTGTTCATCCGCAAAAAGAAACGTATTGGGGCAACGTGAATCCTGTTGGACCGCGAGGAGTTTATGATGAAGCCAAACGTTTCCAGGAAGCGATGACGATGGCCTATCACACATTCCATGGTCTTGAAACACGCATTATCCGCATTTTCAATACCTACGGCCCGCGCATGCGACTGAACGACGGACGCGTATTGCCTGCATTTATTGGCCAGGCTTTGCGCGGAGAAGACCTTACCGTATTTGGTGATGGTTCTCAAACACGTTCATTTTGTTATGTAGATGATTTGGTAGAAGGCATTTTCCGCCTGCTGCACAGTGATTATGCTTCACCTGTAAACATTGGCAATCCGGATGAAATTACCATTCTCGATTTTGCCCAGGAGATTATCAAACTGACAGGAACAAATCAAAAAATCATCTTCAAAGAACTCCCTACTGATGATCCAAAACAGCGTCAACCAGATATCACCCTGGCTCGTCAATTGCTCGGTTGGGAACCTAAGGTGCATCGCAGTGAAGGGTTGAGAATTACATATGATTATTTTAAGTCGCTCACGGCAGATGAGTTGAACAAGGTTGAGCATAAGGACTTCGATAAATACAACCGCAAATAAATCAGTGCATCAATGTCTGAACAAGGTTTTTTTTCATCATGATTCCGCAGTAATAGATGAAGGCTGCACAATCGGCAAAGGCACCAAAATCTGGCATTTCAGTCACATTATGCCCGGCTGTGTGATTGGTGAAAACTGCAATATTGGTCAGAACGTAGTTGTTTCACCCGAAGTAGTACTTGGCAACAATGTCAAGGTTCAGAACAATGTTTCACTCTACACCGGTGTGATCTGCGAAGACGACGTATTTCTGGGGCCATCCTGTGTTTTTACCAATGTGATCAATCCTCGAAGTGCAGTTGTGC
>JBJXFC010000357.1:0-4698 GCA_046153915.1 Flavobacteriales bacterium | reverse complement strand
TCCATGCCGTCGCCCGCATGTTCGTGACTAGTTCCATTGATTGCGGCAAGCAGGCGTTCGTCGAGTTTGTCGAGCATCGATGCCGGATTTTCTTCAGGATGTTGATTGACGGTTTCACGCAGAAGGTTGCAACCGAGTACACTTACCATCGCCCCCGGTACGCCATGACCCGTGCAGTCGCCAGTTGCCAGAATACGCACTTCATGAGCAGGACCAACAATGCCATTGAGGAAGGTTTTACCCACCCAATAAAAGTCTCCGCTCACAATGTCCTTGGGCTGGAAAATGACAAATGAATCCGGGAACAGCGTTTTGATATCAGATTCTGTTGGAAGAATGTTTTTTTGAATACGCTCAGCATACCGGATGCTGCTCAAAATTTCTTCCTTTTGGTTTTCTATCTCCGATTTTTGCTGCGTGAGCTCATTCGTGCGTTGAGTTACTTTATGCTCCAGAATCTGATTCTGTTCTATCTGCAATTTGTTGATTTCACTCAGCGTATCAACTGCCTGATCGCGAAAAGACTTAAATCGAACTACAATCGCTAGAGATAGCAGAATAACTTCTGCCGCCGATCCGATGAGCAATCCATAGTCTGCGTAAAAATCACTGCGGATTACACCTGCATTGGTGAGAATAAATCCAAAAACGGTGAGTATCAACAAAAGGAATGCAGCCAGAAAAATTTTCGCTGGTTTGTACTTTTTGCGAAGCACTCCAATGGTTGTTGGAATGATGGCGAGATTCAGCAACAAAGCCGTGCCATTGACCACCAGCACAGAGATGTAAAATGTTGAAGGAATCCAGATCAGACTCAAGCCCGAATTGACCAGAAGTACAATTCCCATGTAATGATAAACCCTGTTGACACGCGGATAATGGTTCTTCAACTCGAGAAAATGCTGCGAAAACCGAATAAGCGCAAACACGCTCAGCGAGGCAAATAGCGGATTGGCGATATTGGCCAGATATGGGCTACCGGGCCAGAGGTATTGAAAGGCATATCCTCCCAGCGACAACTGCAGCATAAAGAGGAAAAAATTGTAATAAACGTAATAAAGTGACGACTTTTCGCGGATGATGAAGTAAACAAATAAGTTGAACAACAACACAAAAAGGATCAACCCGAAATAAGACCCGCGGGCCAGTTGGTCTTCGCTGTCGCGCAATGCGATTGCCTCTGGACTCCAGATAGTAAGTGGCGCAAGCAATTGTTCTCCCCCACTGCTTACTCTCAAAAAATATTCGCGCCCTTTGTTGCCGGGACGTTTTATCGGAAAAGTATAGTTCCTGCTATTGAGGTTGCGCGATGAAAATGTTTGTTCGTCGCCCGTGCTTCCAACCTGCCAGATTTCAGCGCCGTCCCGTTCATACAATTCAACAACATTGAGCAAAGGATTTTTGACTTCCAGAATTTTGAGTTCATCCTGAATCATGCGACCCTGAATTTGAAATTTCAACCAGATCGTAGAAGCGTTGAATCCAAAATTGGGATCATTTCCTTTGGCAATAGGCTGAAAAACGGAATCATGAGAAGCAACAAAATCGATCTCTCTGGAACCATCGGGATCTTCAAAAAACTGAATTGATGTTGGTGGTATTTTGAGAAAATCTCTACCCGATACCAGTTTGTTATCGCGACTTGCAATCCACAAAATGCCTGCAAAAACAAGCACAATGGGTGCATAGACCAATCCATTTTTAACAAATCTCATGCTGGTGTGGTGGGCTCAAAACAAGCCATTATCCGATTTTACTCTGATTTGGAAGAAAAGGTTTCGAAACATCAACTTTTCAAAATGATCGATACAATTACGTTTTATTTCGCTCAAATGAAAATTCGTTTCGGAGTGTCATGTCCCTGAAATTCCCGTTAATTCGCAGACTTATTGCAACCCGGAATGAAGAATTTATTTGAAAAAGAAACCTATGAAGAAATAATGGAGCGCCTCAACAAGCTAACTCCACAAAGTGAACGCCAATGGGGGAAGATGAATGTGTCGCAAATGATGGCTCATTGCTGTGCAGCCTTCGAAGTAGCTCAGGGAGACCGCAACAGAAAGAGAAATCTTCTTGGGTATTTGTTTGGGGGGATGTACAAGAAAAAGTACGTGTATGAGAATTCGTTCAAACACAACGACCCAACTGATTCCACATTTAAGATTACCGATGAACGCGACTTCCAGATAGAACGCGCCAGGCTCATCAAACATATAGAACGATTTCATCAGAGTGGAGCAGACAATGTAACAAAAGCAGATCATCCTTTCTTTGGCAAAATGACTCCAACAGAATGGGCGCAGTTGAGCTACAATCACCTCAACCACCACTTCAAACAATTCAATGCGTAATTCAGAAACCAAATCATAAATCCTAAATTTTCAAACCACATGAAACAACTCACTATTTGGGTTTTTGCCATTGTAAGCTCATTGGCGGCGTGCACATCAGCCCCCAAAGTAGAAGAAAAACCCAAAGTAGAAGCAGCGAAACCTGCGGATGGCCGGGTAATTGGCGAAGACGGCAAGCTCTATCAAAGCGAGCAATTCGCAGATTACCGCGTATTGCATTACTACATCAATGGCTGGGACAAACTCACAGCAAAACAAAAAGAACTCGTTTATTACCTCTATGAGGCAGGATTGGCAGGCCGTGACATGATGTGGGATCAGAATTGCAAACACAATTTGCCCGTGCGTCATGCGCTCGAAAATATCTATGCCAATTACTCCGGTGATAAAACAACTGATAACTGGAAAAATCTCGAATTGTACCTCAAACAAATCTGGGCACATACCGGCATTCACCACCATTACAACAGCACCAAAATTGCACCTGCTTTTACAGAAGCCTATTTTGACGAAGTGTGCAAGGCTACCAACACTGTTGTTTCTGCTGAAGCCCGCCGCGCCATTTTTGACAAAGAATTTGCTGCAATGAAGGTGGAAAGCGATACACTCAAAGACCTCATCACATCATCGGCTGTCAACTTCTACGAAGGGGTTACGCAAGCCGAAGTTGAAGATTTTTATCAGAAGATGAAAAAACCCGGTGATCGCACTCCTCCTGAATACGGACTAAACAGCAAACTCGTGAAAGAAAACGGTGTTGTTGTAGAAAAGAAATGGATGGTTGGAGGCATGTACTCCGAAGCGATTGAGCAGGTGGTAATGTGGTTGGAGAAAGCAGAAAAAGTTGCTGAGAACGACATGCAGGCAGTGGCATTTCGCAAATTGATAAGCTACTACAAATCTGGAAATCTGAAAGATTGGATCGACTTCAATATTTCGTGGGTTCAGGCAACAAAAGGTGATATCGATTTCATCCAGGGATTTGTAGAAACATACAATGATCCATTGGGATACCGAGGCAGTTACGAGAGCATCGTTCAGATCAAAGATTTCGAAGCATCAGAGCGTATGAAGGTGATGATGGACAATGCGCAGTGGTTTGAAGACAACAGTTCAACGCTGCCTGAGCACAAGAAAGACAAAGTGGTTGGAATCACATTCAACATCGTAAATGTTGCAGGCGAATCAGGCGATGCATCTCCACAAACTCCGATTGGTGTAAACCTTCCAAACAATCCATGGATTCGCACTACCAAAGGCAGCAAAAGCATCAGCCTGGGCAACATCGAAGAGAGTTATGAAAAAGCAAGCGGAGTTGGACTTACAGGAGAATTTGCGCATGATGATGAAGAGCTAAAACGTGCAACACAATACGGAGCACTTGCAGGCAAACTTCATACAGCCATGCACGAAGTTATTGGTCACGCAAGTGGCAAAATTCTGGATGGAGTTGAAATGCCACGAGCAACACTCAAGAGTTATTCTGCCACCATCGAAGAAGGACGTGCAGATCTGGTTGCATTGTATTTTATCATGGATCCCAAACTGGTTGAACTCGGCCTTATGCCAAGTCTCGAAGTGGGTAAAGCCGAATACGATGGCTATATCCGCAATGGCTTGATGGTTCAATTGCGTCGCGTGGCCGAAGGCAAAGACCTGGAAGAATCGCACATGCGAAACAGAGCGTGGATCAGTCACTGGCTGCTCGAAAAAGGAAAAGTAGATGGCAGCATTGCTGAAGTAAAACGCGATGGCAAAACCTATTACGACATCAAAGACTACGATAAAATGCGCGCAAACGTTGGAGAATTGCTTCGCGAAGTACAACGTATCACCAGCACCGGCGACTTCGCTGCTGCTGCAGCTCTGGCCGATACGTATGGCAAAAAAGTAGATCAGGCTTTGCGCACGGAAGTAATCAACCGCGCTGCCAAATTCAATATGGCACCTTTCAATTGCATGGTAAATCCAGTGTTGGAAGCAGTAACCAATGAAGCAGGTGAAATCATAGATGTAAAAGTGAGCTATCCTGAAAATTTCGCAGCGCAACAATTGTATTACGGAAAAAATTATAGTTTCCTCAAATACCAGTAAGGAATATTTGCAGCGTGATAAAAGCAGGTCAGTGTTGGCCTGCTTTTTTTTTATCCCTTGCGCTATGATCAAGATTCCGATATGTCTTGCACAACAGCACGCATTACACTCTTACTTTTCTTTCAAAGACATCCGACTTCCACAGAAAAACCCATCAAATTCGCAACGAGTTGGTCGATAATGCATGCCGGTAAAATGAAGATCCCTCGCTTCGCTTCGGGATGACAAGGTTGCCGATTGGTCAGGGGCGCGG
>JBJXFC010000355.1:0-4462 GCA_046153915.1 Flavobacteriales bacterium | reverse complement strand
TTGGTATAGGCATGATGCGACACATTGTGTTTGATGATCCATATATAATCACTCATACCAAAAAGATTAAAACTAAATCCCATCATACGATTGATTTTGGGAGATGGCGATAGACATCCATGCGCAGCCTGATGACTGATATTAAATCCCACAGCCGCGATAAGGATTCCCAATGCCATACAAACAACCCACATCATCCAGGGTGGCATCACAAAAAGGAATAAACTCAGATAAGCTCCGATAAATAATACCACCAGCAAAATCATTTTAGCCCATAAACGTGAATTTGCATAGGAAGACAATCCGCGAGACGAAAAATAGGTTTGTACTTCACTGCGCAATTCATCCCAGAATTCGGCGTGTTGTTGCTGGTTGAATTTGATTGACTTCACTGGGTATTTCGCAATATCGCATCTGAAAATAAAATTCTCTATTCACAACACAAAATAGGAATCGCCAATTCATTGGTAAGGAATTTTTCTTTGTCCGGTTTGCCCATCACCATGTCTTCGTGGTGTGTATCTGATGTGAGCGCTATGGCGTCCATGCCATTGGACTTTGCATATTGCACAGTTTGGCCAGCGTAGCCAAGCGACATAGACTTATTGTCTTCGAAAACGGTTGAAAATGCAATACCTTCGGCATTCAGGTATATCTCCGCGAGTTTTTTATTTTCAGCTATTTCCTCCTCCGAATTTCCCACGTATTTGTCAATTTCATAATGCAAAATTTCTGCATTGAATAATTTGGCAATTATTGATGCCTGCTTCACTTTGACCATATAGTCGGGATAAGGACTTGCGGGGATCAGTATTTTTTGAATTCCATTTGGATTCACAACCGTATTTTCTTGAACCACAAGACAGGGAAATTGAATATGATGCACGAGCTTAAGAATATCTGCACCAAAAAGATTTTGTGCAAGGCCATGAATACCGTGTGTGCAAAGCACAACGAGATCCGGTTTTAATTGGTCTATGTATCCCGGAATGGCTGTTAGAAATTTTCCATGACCGATAATGACCTGGAATGGCAATCCCTCACCCATGTGTTTCTTCACGAAGGATTCAACATGACTCACATGCACTTCATCGGATGAAGTTTCACTTGCAATGTGCAGGGCGGTTAATTCTGCACCCGATTTTTTTGCAATAACGGAGGCCTGCAATAACGCGGGTTTCGAACTTTCTGTCAAGTCGACAAGAACAACAATTTTTTTCATAAACGGGAATAGGTATGCATCTATATGAAATTCAAAAGTAAATGAAGTATGCCCTAAATAACAATTCTGGCATCAACGAGGTATATTTCAGAAATCCCATAATCATAGATGAACTCATTTTTTGCAACAAAGACAAGCTTCATTTCCATTTAAATCCAGATCTTGCAGTCGATTTCGTTTATGAGATTCAAAAATCCAAATGCCTGTCGCGCAAAGTGAAATTCGCGGGCTCCCCGAATTGCCCGGGACGCGCGCACAAGTTTCGGGCGCGCCAGTCCCGACGAAGGAGAGATCTGAGAATTCCACTACACGGGCAGGCTCCGGAGATTTAAAGCGCAATAGAAATTCGATTGTAAGATCTGGGCTAAACTCCCCAATTCGTGGGATGAATCATCTATCAGGCCTATAAAGCGCATATTTTTGAAGCGATCACATCCCGCATGAGCAAAACCCTCGTTTTCATTCTTCTTTGTTCCTTGAATATGAAGGCGTTCGGTCAATTTAGCGAAATTGCGTTTCAGCATTATGGATTATCGGATGGAATGTCGGATAATACCATTACCTGCGTGCACTTCGATAAAAGAGGTTTTTTGTGGATTGGCACCAACGAGGGACTAAACCGTTTTGATGGCGAGAACTTTTTTACGCTCGCAAAAAAAACAAATGAAAGTGAGTCCCTCTGTGGAAATAGCATTACAACAATTGAAGAAGATGCCGCAGGCAATATATGGGTAGGAACGCGGGATGCGGGAATCTGTAGAGTGCGCAACAATCTTAAAGTAGACCAGAAACCTTTGATCATGTCTTCAAATGGCCAGGAGATTCAGTATGTGCACGATATACTTTTTGATCACGATAGCACAATGTATGTTGCCACAGACAAAGGGCTTTTCTTTTCAATTTCTCCGTATGAGCAATTTTCGGAATCGAATCCTTTCATTCCCAGAGCGTGCTATGCTCTTCTTCAAACCAAAGATGGCATACTGACATCATTCATTACACACACCCTGATGAAGTTGAATGAAGGAAAGGGCACCACACTCATGTCCATTCCTTATCCGCAGGATGGACATACCATGCAGTTTTTTTACCGCACTCTTTCGGGAAAAATAGTTGCCGGAGGCTGGGATCCTTGCTTGCATGAATACGCTGAAAGAGACAATCTATTGATGAGCAAGAGAATTTCGGACAAAGGGCTCATAACTCAGGATGATGAAATAGTTTGCATTACCGAAGTCAGTCCGGATGTATTGTGGTTGGCGATGAAGAGCGGAAAAATCCTGCGTCACGATTTGCAGCGCGATGAGTTCTCTGTTCTATCCATTTCAGATGAAGAAACGAAACGGCTTAATGGCAATCGTATATTTTGCATGTTTACAGACCCATTTCAACGCATCTGGATTGGCACAGATGCAGGACTGCATGTTTACAATCCTCTCAATTCAAAATTCGATATAACCTGGCTTCCGGACAACACAACCAAGGTTCTCTCCTTCGCCTCTGCAAAAAATGATATGCTTGCCGGCACCAGCAAGGGACTTTTCAAAATTGGAAATTTCGGTTTGGAAAAACAGAGCATCTTCTACCACAAACCCTATTCTGCGCACAGCATCTATTCAACGAAAGACCACGTTTATATAGGCACATCCGACAATCTTTTGGAGTTAAAGGATGGGATTTTACAGCCCGTATTTGCCAAACACCCGGCCAATATGAGAGAAATAAAAAGCACACTCTTCAATGCCATAAGCGAGGTAAAAATAGCCGGTAGAAACTACCTGCTTACAAATCCATACGGCCATGGTACGTTTCTCGCCTCACTCGAAGCCAACGACTGGCTAGGAGGCGTAGTGGTGTGCAACGGCCAAATAGATCATCTGATCAAAAATATATTGCAGGACAGCAAAGGACGAACCTGGTTTCTGGGCACATCATCCGGTATTGGTCTCTTCGAAAACTGCACGCTTCTCGATGCCGGTTTTCCAACCGAGAAATGGAATCCTGAAGCCGTGGGGGCAGAAGCCATTCATTTCAACTCCAAAATATATGCTCAGGCCGGAGTTACTCGCGAGATTTCTGCAATGGTAGAAAATGTGGATGGTACATTTTGGGTGGGATCCTTAGGGAGTGGGCTTTTGTTATTTGATCCGCGCAAGGACTCGCTCTTTTACACGCAAGTGGAAAACTCACCGTCCTCTGTATACCAGATTGTGAAAGACCGTCAAGGATTGATCTGGATGACTGCTCGTGGAGGCATCTTTTCTTTCAATCCGGAAACACAGGAATGGCTAAAATTTGATGAAAAAGATGGCATTCCATCTGCCGGCCTTAGCAATTGCCTATTCATGCAAGGGAATGGTGTGATGTATGCCGGGGGAAATGGATTCTATCTGAGTTTTGAACCGGATAAAAAAATCATGAATCCGGAATTGCCTCATACAGCGATCACAGGCATTGAAGTGATGGGATCCAGTCGCGATAGTTTGTGTTATGTATCAAACTTTTCACTTCCCTCCGATCAGAATTTTATCACATTTCATTTTACTTCACTCTGCTTCAACAATGCATCAAACAGCACATTTGAGTATATGCTCGAAGGCCTTGATCCAACTTGGAGAAGCAGTGGCACCGTCAATTTTGTAGATTACAACAAACTTCCATTTGGAGCTTATACTTTCCGTGTGCGGTCCTTTTCATCATCTGGTGTTATGGACATTGGTGAAGCAACAGTGCGTTTTACCATTCGTGCCCCTTTTTATTATTCAACGTGGTTTATTGGACTTATGATAGTGTCCTTCGCTGCAATTGTTTTTGTATTGCTTCAATACCGCAACAATCAAAAAAAGAAACTTACAGTGATGCGCGATAAAATTGCGCGGGATCTGCACGATGATGTCGGTAGTGCTTTGGGAAGTATTTCTTTTTACAGTGAAACAGCGCGCAAGACATTGCTGGAAAACAAGAACGAAAAGACCGCTGATATTATCCAAAGGATGGGGTATACCTCGCGCCAGATGATCGAAAACATGCACGATATTGTATGGGCTGTGCAATCGGGCAACGACTCAGTGCAGCATCTTCTTGACCGCATGCAGTCGGTGGTTGCAGAATTATCATCGGATCATAATTTCCAGATTCGTTTTGAATGCCAGGACGATATTAAGTCGTTGAAAATGGATATGAATATGCGCAAAAATTGCTACCTCATTTTCAAAGAGGCGATTTACAACAGCATGAAAT
>JBJXFC010000099.1:0-7141 GCA_046153915.1 Flavobacteriales bacterium | reverse complement strand
TCATACGCGAAGGAAGGCAATCATGTCGGTGGGCAGAGGAGATTCAATAAGATCGCGGCAAATAGTAACCACTTGACCGCGGTGGTATTGTGAGTGCAGGCAGAGGTGAATAATCAATTCGGAAACGGGATTTGAGAAAACATCTCCTTTGGTATTGGTGTAGTTTATTATCCGGGCCAAATTCTTTTCATCAGCAATAATTTCGATCAGCATGTGATGATTCTTTTTGAATAATGAATCCCAGTGATCAACCATCAGGCTTGGCCACACATCCATCATGGGCGCAGCGCCGTTTATTCTGGATATCCAGGTATTTTGAGCGCCAATAATGTGATTCATGAACCTTTCCGCTTTTTCCGGAATGGCGCTGAGATTTTGAAGCTGGGATGTAATGCGTTGATTGGCCCAATGGTCGTGGTCAATCATAAGTGCAAATTCTTTCGTTGTCATAGGATTGCGTTTGCTATTTCATTTAGTGAAACCGATTTCTGTTCGCCCGATTTCATGTTTTTAATGGTTACAACTCCATTTTTAAATTCATCTTCACCAATAATCGCAACGAACGGAATTGATTTATCATCGGCGTATTTAAATTGTTTTTTCATCTTGGCATCATCGGGATAAATTTCACAGTTGATGCCTTTGGAGCGCAATTCCTTCATCAACTCCAGACTTCTCAATTCTGCTTCACCACCGAAGTTTGCAAATAGCAGAGTTGTTGTTCCGGCGCTACCTTCAGGAAATAATTTCAATTCGAGCATGACGTCGTAAATCCGATCGGCGCCAAAGGATATTCCTACTCCGGAAACATTGGGCAATCCAAAAATACCTGTGAGATCATCGTAGCGACCACCTCCGCAAATGCTGCCCATTTGAAAATCGCGCACTTTTACTTCGAAGATTGCACCGGTGTAATAATTGAGTCCGCGCGCCAGTGTTGGATCAAACTCAAGTTCTGCTGTGCTCAAACCCAGCTTAGCGACGTAGTCAAATACGAATTGCAATTCTTCCAATCCTTTCATGCCCATTTCGGAAGAAGCCAGGAAGTTGCGCATTGTTGCGAGGCGTATTGCACTATCACTTTTATCGTTGAAGAAGGGAACAATTTTATCAATGGCCTCTTCCGAAAATCCTTTGTCGCGCAGTTCTTTGGTAACACCATCGATGCCAATTTTATCGAGTTTGTCGATGGCGATGGTCATATCCATCATGCGTTCGCCCACACCGGCCAGTTCAGCAATTCCGCTGAGGATTTTGCGGTTGTTGATTTTAACTACAACAGGAATTTTGAGTGCTGTGAGAACATCATCAAAAATCTGGACCAGTTCTACTTCGTTAAGCAACGAATCACTACCAACCACATCTACATCGCATTGATAGAACTCGCGGTAACGTCCACGTTGTGGTTTATCGGCGCGCCACACTGGTTGAATCTGGTACCTTTTGAATGGGAAAGAAATCTCATTTCTGTTCATTACCACAAAACGGGCAAAGGGCACGGTAAGATCATATCTCAGAGCGCGCTCAGTTAGCAGTTTAGAGTTGATGTTTCCTTCGAGTGATTTTTTGTAAGCATCCAGCAATTCTTCTTTGTTGCGAGCCTCATATTGACGAGAGTTCAGAATTTTGAATAATAGTTGATCCCCTTCATCGCCATATTTTCCAGTGAGTGTTTCAATATTCTCCATGCTCGGGGTTTCGATGGGTTGGTAGCCATACCGTTCGAATACACTGCGGATTTTGGAAAAGATATAATTGCGTCGAACCATGACTTCCGGGCCGAAGTCGCGGGTTCCTTTTGGAATTGAAGGTGCGTTCATAATGGATCAAAAACGCGCAAAAGAGAATGATGTTCACGAAAAGAATTGCAGTCAGCGACTTGTCAATCCATGTTTTTTCGTTCATTTCGCTGTCTGAGAAAAACAAAAATCAGCAGCAAAACTATTGCAATCATTACGATGCGCATGGTAAGTTTAATTTGCGGGCAAAGATAGATTATGCAGGCAAGCTAAATTCGCACGAAATGAAGTTGGTTCAACAACATATTTTACAGCAACACTCTGCGGCAGTTTATGGGCTGTGTGTAGGCAGGAGAGGTCATACTTTTTTTTCAGTTTCCGCTGATAAATATGTGGCTGAATGGGATCTTGAAACCATGCAGCAAAGTAAAACAGCGATCAGGCTGGAAGATCATGGATATGCGGTTTTGTTCGATGAAACAAACAATTTGCTCATTGTTGGAACTTCGTCTGGGAGTCTTCACCTGCTGGATCTCAAAAGCAAAAAGGAGTTGCGCAACCTGACTTTTCATACCAAAGGAATTTTTGATCTTGTATTGGATTCGATCACAGGGCTTTTGTACCTGGCTGGAGGTGATGGAGTGATGTCGGTATGGCAATATCCCGGAATGGAGTTGATGCGGGCCATTCCGCTTTCCAGCGAGAAGCTTCGACAATTGGCCATTCACCCGGATCAGCGTTTGTTGGGGATTGCTAGCGGTGATGGTGTGGTGCGCATTCTCGACATGAATGATCACAACGAAGTGGCGGGTTTTGATGCCCATAAAGAAGGTGCTACATCTCTTGCCTGGCATCCGGCGAAACCGATTTTACTCACAGGGGGCAAGGATGCGATGCTGAGAGCTTGGAATACCAGCGAAAATTATCGAGAAGTAGTGTCCATTGAAGCGCATAAGTATGCGATCTATTCGATTGTATTCGACAAACAGAATAACGTGTTTTACACTGGCAGCCGCGATGGAAGTATCAAAGTCTGGAATGCAACAGATTTGTCTGTTCTGCAAAAGATAGATTCGCGTGCGGGGGGACATAGCCATTCGATAAATAAGCTTATTCTGTCTGGCGATTTGCTCATAAGTGCAAGCGATGACAGAAAAATAATTATCTGGAAGCCCGAATTTGAAACAACCTAAAAAAACAATACCCCGGAATTCCGGGGTATTGAGTTATAGTATGTGGGCCCGCCTATTTTACAATGAGGCTTTTTCTTGAGATGTTGCCATTCGCATTCAATTCAATAAAATAGATGCCTTGAGTGAGCGTAGCAATTTCTATTTGTTTACGCATATCTGCGACGCGAAGCATCACAAAAACAGTTTTACCTGTGATGTCATAAATTCGAATATCTGTCTGACACGTGCAATTTTTCTCAATCCATACGAGGTCATTCGCCGGATTTGGAAACAAGCTGAAATCAACCGATACGATTGGTTCAATTTCGGGAACACTGCTTGGTTCCACTTCAATTGTTCCGAATTGTGTTGTGGCATGATTGAATAGGTCACATTCATAATCGTATGTGCCCGGAATATCAAACGTAAATGACCAGGTAAATGGAGCGGTATGGCTGCCACTATCGAAATTGTCGGGTCCGGATGTAGATACAATATTGTGTTGCCCGGTGACCCATGTCCATTCCACAACGTCACCTTGCATGATGGAAAGATTTTGAGGTAAGAAGTATGGAGTGCCATTTTGACCGCCACCACCAGCCTCAACATCCCATTGAGTTGCGCCAGCGCTTAGAGACATGCAAAAGAATAGAAAGTAGAAAATTTTATTCATGAGTTGTAATTTGATGGAGCGAAATAAAGCCAAAACCGATGCACTGTCAATACTTCTCAAAGATACTTTACACATATATATGAATCCTGAATTTGAGTCGTATGAAAATGCGGAACAGGGCATTTGACGGTGATAAATGGTTTAAAATGGTCCTGTAAGCCCCACAAATCGGGCATTTTTTGGGGTAAAAGTCCGGGTTTGTTAACAAAGACAGTCATTTTTCAACAAAAACGGTGGATTTTCCGCTAGGGGCCTTGTTTTCAGGAGAAGTGCCATGCTACATTTGGCGTCAGATAAGAAAAACATCTTATCAAAAGTTTAACCCATAAATCAAAAATTCAATGAACAAAGCAGAATTGATTGAAGCAATTTCTTCAAGCGCAAAAATTTCTAAAGCTGATGCAAAAAAAGCTTTGGATGGTTTCATCGAGACAACTACAAAAGCACTTAAAAAAGGTGACCGTGTAGCCCTCGTAGGTTTCGGTTCTTTCAGCGTGAGCAAGCGTGCTGCACGTAAAGGTCGTAACCCACAAACTGGTAAAGAAATCACTATCAAGGCTAAAAACGTAGTACGTTTCAAAGCTGGTGCTGAGCTTGCTGGTAAAGTGAAGTAATTAGAATCTAAAAGATGAAAGGGCTGGTTTGCAAAAACCGGCCTTTTTTTTTGCAACAGAAAAAGAAGAAATGGTGTATTTTATTTCTCCTTATTGACAAGAATTCGATTCATGTATGTTTGACCCGCCGATGAGCGAGCGTCTTTATGAAATATTATGTGAGCACCTCACGCCTCGAAAGCGCGAGCTGTTTGATGAGATGGCTAATAACAGAACGCGTTATTTCACAGCCGTTCTGGAAGACATTTACCAGGCGCAGAATACAAGTGCCATATTGAGAAGTGCAGAAGCCTGGGCCATGCAGGATTTGCATGTAGTAGAAAACGAACATTCGTTTGCGCATCATCGCCGCATTGCCAAGGGTGCTAAAGACTGGTTAAGTGTTCATCGGTACAACGAGCGAACGAATAATTCGGAAGTATGCCTGAGGAATTTAAAAAGTCGAGGCTATAAAATAGCTGTGACTGCCCTCGGAGAAGATTCTATTCCACTGGCCGAACTGGATTTATCATCACCGGTTGCCATTGTACTGGGCACAGAATTGACCGGGGCGAGCGAAACTGCGTTGCGCATGGCAGATCAGAAAGTGATCATACCCATGTATGGGTTTACAGAAAGTCTGAATGTATCCGTTGCCGCCGGAGTTATTTTTAACTTCATTTCAGGCGAAATAAGGAAGCGAAATCTGAATTGGCAATTATCTAACGAAGAAAAGCTCGCATTAAAAATTCAGTGGGCAAAAAAGACAATTTATTGGAGTGATTACCTCGTGGAGATGTTTGAATCCGGAGAATTGAAGTAAGCCGAAACACAGGCACAAAAAAAAGGCCGCCCAATCTGAGCAGCCTTCCTATCTAAAAGCGATAGATTATTTTTTCTCGAACTTCGCGTAGCGGGTTTTGAATTTATCGATACGACCTGCTGTATCGACCAATTGCATTTTGCCTGTGAAGAATGGGTGCGAAGTGTGAGAGATCTCAAGTTTCACCAATGGATATTCATTGCCATCTTCCCATTGTACGGTTTCTTTTGTTGCAGTTGTGCTTTTGCCGAGGAATGCATATTCATTACTCATGTCTTTAAAAACAACTAATCTGTAATTTTCTGGATGAATACCTTGTTTCATTGTCGTAAATTTTAAACGGGCGGCAAAGATAATCATTCCTTTTGAATTTCATATAGTAATTCTCAAATAATTGAAATTCAACACTATAATCTGCAGTTTTTGAGCGAAACTACCAATTCGACGAGTTGAACAGGGTTGAGCCCGGGTATATTCTAGTTTTGTCGGAATCGCTGTGGCGAAATTAGGCCACCTTGACATTTTTCAAATTTATGAAGATTCTTCGCATTATCAATCGTTTTAATCTGGGTGGACCAACCTACAATGCGGGGTATCTCACGAAGCTTATGGGCGAAGATTGCGAAACGAGGCTGATAGGAGGAAGTCCGTTGCCAGAGGAGGCCCATAGCGGTTTTATTCTGGACAAGATTGGCGTTCAATACGAGGAATTGCATGAGATGAGCAGAGCTGTAAACCCTTTTCAGGATTTCAGGGCTTTTCTCAGAATCCGGAAAATCATCCGGGAGTTTAAGCCTGACATCGTTCATACGCACGCTGCCAAAGCCGGAGTTTTGGGACGACTTGCAGCCCGTTTGGAAGGAGTTCCGGTTGTAATCCATACCTATCACGGACATGTTTTTTCCGGATACTTCGGCAAACGGAAGAGCAATATCATCAAAGCAATTGAACGCTGGCTGGCGAAACGAAGCGACGCAATCATCACCATTAGCAAGGCGCAATTTGAGGACATTGTGCATGTTCACCGCATCTGCGCGCACAACAAAGCCCATGTGATTCCTTTGGGTTTTGATTTGAGCAGATTTACGATAGATCAGGAGAAGAAACGGACTCACTTCCGCGAGCGATTTGGTATTGCGCCTGATATTATCGCGGTTGGCATAGTGGGGCGTTTCGCACCTGTCAAAAATCACCAGCTTTTTTTTGAAACCATCAAAATTCTGATGGAGCGCGGTGTTTCATTTAAAGCCATTGTAATCGGAGATGGCAGTGACGCCGTGCATTGGAAAAACTGGGTTCAAACACATCTGAAGGATCGTGCCGGTGATGTGGTTTTTACTTCGTGGATTCAGGAAATGGACGAAGCCATGGCCGCTTTGGATATTGTAGTCCTGACATCCTTAAACGAAGGAACACCGGTAAGTCTGATCGAAGCACAGGCGGCATCGCGCCTCGTAGTTTCTACACCAGCAGGTGGAGTGCGCGATTGCATGTTGGATGGAGAAAGTGGGATTATCAGCAAGACTTTTGAAGCGACGGAATTTGCCGACACATTGCAACCGCTTATTCTCAGTCCGGAAATTCAAAAACGCATGGGTGAGAGTGGAAAACAATTCGTCATGGAGCGTTTTTCTCATCTCAGACTTGTGAGTGATGTGCGTATTCTGTACGACGCACTTTTGAAATACAATAAGTTATTGTGAAAACTGTTTGTTGGAATTGATGGAATTGAAGATAAAAAAATCATGGATCAGTATCCCGATGATAGCGGTATTTCTGTCGTGCAGCGCTGGTTCCTTAAACTCAAATGGATTGTTTACCGCGCCAGAATTAATCAATCGGCATGGCAAAATTCTACAGGATCGCATTCTTGTGCCGCCAGGTTATACCAGGGTAAAATGCGATACCAATAGTTTTGGTTTTTACCTGCGTAATTTGAAGATGAAAGCAGACAGCAGTGAAGTTCTTTTGTATGATGGTAAAGTAAAACCCTACAAGGTGCATGCTGCCGTTATTGATATGGAAATCGGTAAACGGGATTTGCAGCAATGTGCAGACGCATGCATCAGGCTTCGGGCGGAGTATTTGCGCAATGTTGGCAAATCTTCTTCCATCCATTTTAATCTTACGAATGGATTTCG
>JBJXFC010000321.1:0-2647 GCA_046153915.1 Flavobacteriales bacterium | reverse complement strand
ATTTCCGGATTTTCATGCAGAATAATTTCGATGCAATCAGTGGATTCACATCCATTGCCATCCGTTCCGGTGACACACACTGACATATTCGACTGTGGCGAAACGACAATGACATCCGTAAACTGTATCGTGCTCCACACATAATCTTCAGCACCAAAAGCAATGAGTTCTGTAGACTGATCCGGACATATATCTGAATTCCCACTGATTACAACATCTGGTAAGCCGTTAACCACTACCGTAAAATCTTCAGAGGTGATGCAAAAATTCTCGTCGTAGCCCGAAACACTGTATATCGTTGTGAATGCTGGCGCAAGCTCGACTGTTTCACCCATGGTATTTGTGCTCCATTCAATGTCGGTAGCATTCGACGCAGTAATGGTTGTAACATCACCTTCACAAATTTCAAAATCACCATCCAGAACAATGGGTTGAGGTGTTACCACGGTAATCGTATCCTGTGCAGTCCCAATGCAAAAGCCATTATCATACGAATAGGTAATGATGTGTTGACCCGGACCGGCAATACTCGGAAAAAACAAATCATCGAGAACACCTGTGCCGCTGTAAACGCCGCCAGCAGGACTTCCTGAGGGCAACACAAACACATTCTGACTCGAACAAATTTCAAGTTGATTGCCAAGATTGAATGTTACAACACAGCCACCTTGTTGAGGAAATTGAGCATCAGCCGATAGAATAAGGCCAACTGCCAGAGAGGTTAAAAAATATTTCATAGGATAATTAAGACTGCAAAGGAACGAAATAGGACGCTTTCGACCACAGTTTTAACGTTTCAGGGTTTTAGTGTAAAATAGCAGAAACCAGCGCGTAAAGGCCACAGGCAATGATAAAAGAGCCAGAAATTTTGTTGAGTCCGATCAATTTCTGAATTTTTATTTTGGATCTGAAAATACTCACAAAATAACTGAGCGAAAGCCACCAGACGGCGCTGCCGATTAGAACACCAAGAACAATCATGAGGGAGAGCGTAGTATCCTTGCCTGTTTCCATGCCAAGACCGGCAAAAGCGGCCAAAAAGAACAACACTGTAGCCGGATTGCTGGCAGTAAGTAAAATCGTGGACATGAAGTGATGCCACATATTGCCTTTCTCCATGACCACATCTGCGGGCGGTTTGGCCGTAAACAAACGTACTCCCATAACAATTAGAAAAAGTCCGCCAAAAATCCGGACGAAAAACTCGTGTTCGAGCAAAAAATCGGTTACAAACGTGAGTCCGAATGCCGCAATGGCGCCATAGATGGTATCCGCAACGGTTGCACCCATGCCGGTAACAAGGCCAGACCGTCGCCCTTCGGTAAGCGATCTTTTGATGCACAATACTCCAATCGGGCCAACGGGTGCGGCGACCGAGATGCCAAGTACAATGCCTTTCAAAAGGTAGTCTGCTGTCATAATAAGGTTTAGTCTGGAAGGATTTCAATTCTGCGATCTGCAAAGATCCAACTCAGGCTCAGGCCGCCAAAATAATTCGTAGGAGGCGACGGATTGTAAAAACGATTAAATTCATTGTTCAGACCATAAAAGGAAGTGTATTTCGCGTTGGTTACATTGTTTATTCCGGCGAAAACCCGTGCAACCAACTTTTTACGCAAAGTGATCTGGTAACTTGCCTTCACATTCAACAGGTTATCTGCTCCTGCCCAGGCCGAATTTTGATTGTTCAACGGCACTTTGTCAAACCATTGGTGCTGTATATCCAATTGTAAAGCAGGATAAAAGTTCACCACAAGAAGATTGGACAAGGTTATCAAAGGCACACCGGGAAGCTTATTGCCTGCAAATTGAATTCCATCGTATTGACCATCTTCAATTTTAAAATCTTTAAAAACGTAGTCATACACAGAACCGCTATGATGGAACTGGAAGCGAATTAACCGCGAGGATTCCTCAAAGAACTTATTGAGTTGCAATTGAAGTTTCCATTCAATCCCTCGCTGAAGGGTACTTCCGGCATTTGCAAAACGATAAATTTCGTTACCCGTTCCGGCCGATGTATCCTGGTAACTCACAATGGCATTGCTGAGGTAAAACTGGTATCCATTCACTTCAAAATTCCATTTGTTATCATACTGCTTTGCCTTTATTCCTGCTTCAAGATTGAGTCCACGCTCCGGATTCAGATTCAGATTGTACGAATTGTTTTCGTAATCCACCATTTCAAAAACCGTCGGATTTGCATTGCCTGCAGAGGCAGAAACAAATGCATACCAATTCTTTTTGAATTGCCAGTTAAATGCAAGTCG
This sequence comes from Flavobacteriales bacterium, assembly GCA_046153915.1. GTDB lineage: Bacteria > Bacteroidota > Bacteroidia > Flavobacteriales_D > Sanyastnellaceae > JANNVZ01. The sequence goes on along the minus strand of JBJXFC010000321.1, from coordinate 377 downwards.
AGGCAGCAGTGCCCAGTTCCAGGTCGCTGTAGTATCATACCTGAAATCAGAAGAAGTATTTCCCTCAACAAGTTGCAAGACTTTATTGGCACTCACTCCTGCATTTACGAAATACGTGTCATCCAAAGTGAGATCCGCAGAGAAGAAAGCCATTCCCGAATGATAATCCACATCATACCGATAACGAAAATCATCGGGCTGTCCATTCAACAATGAACTCTCATTAATAGCATACCGTTCAAATTGATATTCTCCTCCCCAGGCCAATTGCACATAACGATTTAATTTTGATCTGTCAAGTCGGATGAACTTATTCCAGTCGGTACGCAATCCTGTGCCATTTGCGCCCTCTACTTTGTATCCGTTGCTGAATGCAG
>JBJXFC010000096.1:0-11417 GCA_046153915.1 Flavobacteriales bacterium | reverse complement strand
GATTTGGGAATATATTCCAGGAGGTTTCTTCACCGTCCAGAACTACCTGGTTAACTGTTGTATTGCTGCTTGCAATGGTCTTTGCAAAATAAACACTCATGCGGCCATTTCGCGTATCGCCCCACACAGAGTAAAGAGTATCTTCAGAATAAGCGCAACTCATCATATCGTTTCCGTTTTCGCTGATAAGCGTGTCAAATGAAATAAATTGATTGGTCAATTTCTGATTTAATGAAAAGGATTCAGCATTATTATCGCTTACGGTATAGTACATGTCATATCCCGAATTCCAAAATCCATTCTCACTTGCGTTGCGTCTATCTCGCCAACTGACGGCTAAATTTCCTTGCTCATTGTATGCTGCCCAAACCAGGTCTTGGTCTTTTCCATTGCCAATAGGATCGTCATTTGCGCGCACAGGGGTGTTCCATGTTTGGCCACCATCCAGGCTATGGATAGCCATTATATCCGAATCACCGTTTTCTCCCGTCAGATACAGAAAAGCAAAGGCATTAGTATCAATAGGATTCGCAATGAGCCGATAGGCCGATTTCAGATTGGAATCTATTGTGGAAGGAAGAGCGGCGAGCACAGTGTGATAATTGAAAGACTGACCTTTATCGGGAGAAGATGCGAAGTAAAATGCGGGTAAAGGATTCTGTGAAATAACATAACTTGGGTATACCGAGCAGAATAGACCGTTCTGAGTTGTTGTTGGCGCAGCCATTGGAGCGGCTATGGCATTTCCAATCAGATAATTTTCTCCATCTAAATTTGCTATGGATGACCAGGTGAAACCATTGTCAGAAGAAACCTTGAAGTAATTCCGATTTGGAGCTGGAATCCAGGGCGCGGGTTTGGTGGTTATATACAATGTTCCCTGGTTTATAGAATTGGAATTGTCTACTACCAACCAGGGGCGGTCGATAGGGCGCTTGTCCGGAATGTCATACATGTCAAAGGCTTTTACAGGCATATCCCAGTTTAAGCCGTTGTCAAAAGATCGTGCAACATATATGCCTCCACTGTCGGGTTGCTGCTTATAGTCTATGTATGAAATAAAAAGAATACCGCTTGTGTTGAATGCCATTGAAACGTCTGCCGAGCCATATCCTTCTCCAAAATGCGGCAAGCTTGTAGTTGCACTCCAGGTGGTTCCCCCGTTCAAACTCATACGGGTTTTTATGGCGACCCGGAGCAGGCCGCCATTCAACTGAACTCCCATCCATGCAACAACAAGATTTTGATTATTGTCTGGATTCACGGCAAGGTAAGGTTCGCCATCAAAAAAAAGACCATTGCTAACCAATGTGTTTTCAATTTGGGCATTTGTAATTTCACTTAATATTCCGGTCAATAATAAAAATGCAATTTGCAACAGCAATAACTTCCTGTTTTGGGTGTGGAAGAGTAATTTCATTTTTTTTAATATTTCAATTTTGATTGAGTGTTTTTCCCTTTACAACGACATCGTCCTCCCCCCATCTACCGGCACATTAATACCATTGATGTAACTTGCCGCAGGTGATGCGAGAAAAGCGATTGCAGCGGCAATTTCTTCGGGTTTTGCGAGTCGTTTCATGGGCACTTCTTCACTCATTTCATGTTTGACATCTTCGGCTGTTGTGCCCGATTTTTCTGCTTTGTTTTTCATGATCTGTTCCAATCGACCAGTTTCAGTCGCTCCTGGTAATACGTTGTTTACAGTGATATTGAAACGGCCGAGTTCCATAGCAAGTGTTTTCGACCAGTTGGCCACTGCACCTCGTATGGTATTGCTTACGCCAAGATTGGGAAGTGGTTGTTTTACAGAGGTTGAAATAACATTGATGATGCGACCATAACCTGAGGCCTTCATCCCTGGAACCAATGCCTTTGCAAGAATATGATTGCATATAAGATGAGAGTTAAAAGCAATTCGAAATGCTTCGATGTCACTATCGATTGCGGGTCCAGGGGGTGGACCTCCCGTGTTGTTGACCAGTATCTGAACAGAGCTGTTCGCAGCAAAATCTGTAATGATCTCTTCAACTTGCTGTGGGTGCGCAAAATCTGCAACAAGATATCGATGGTTTTGCCCCGCACTTGTGTCCAGGGTGGTCAGCGCCAACTTCAGTTTTTCTTCATTGCGCGCTAGTAATACTATCGTTGCACCCAATTGCGCGAGCTCTTGTGCCGCTGCATACCCAATGCCTTGCGTGCTTCCACACACCAAAGCGGTCTTTCCTTCCAATCGTAAGTTCATGATGCAAAGATGGGTAACCTGTTAATAATTCCGAATGTGAATTTTTTTTGACAAGATATAATTTTGATCGGGTTGGTTTTGTTTTTCTTTACACCTTCACCACGAATTAGTATATGTTCAAATCACTTCAAAACGACCTGCCGGCCTCACTTGTGGTATTTCTGGTGGCTTTACCGCTTTGTCTGGGTATTTCGCTTGCTTCTGGTGTTCAACCTATCAACGGATTGATCTCTGGTATTATTGGTGCCATCATAGTCGGCAGCATCAGTGGTTCTCAACTAAGTGTTTCTGGGCCTGCGGCTGGTCTCACAGCCGTCGTAACAGCAGCCCTCGCAATTGAAAGTTTGGGGAATTTCAATACATTTCTACTTGCGGTTATTATCGCAGGAGTTGTTCAGATTGTTTTCGGTATTATTAAGGCTGGTACGGTGAGCGATTTTGTACCCAATAGCGTGATTAAAGGAATGCTTGCGGGTATTGGGGTTATTCTTATTCTCAAACAAATTCCTCACTTCGTTGGCTATGACAAAGACCCTGAAGGAGAAGAGAGTTTCTTCCAGCCTGATGGAGAGAATACACTAAGTGAAATTGCAATAGCATCTGGAAATATGGCTACCGGAGCTATAGTACTGGGCTTAATTTCTATTGGTATTCTCTTGTTACTCGATTTGAAGTGGTTTAAAAAACAAAAGCTTTTTCTTTTACTCCCCGGACCATTGATTGTAGTTGTGGTTGGTACTTTAATCAACCAGTATTTTGGATTAAACCAGCCAAGTCTGCAATTGAGCGGTGATCACCTTGTGGAGCTACCCATTTTTAATACACCGGGAGAACTCTTTTATTCACTTCCGAATCCGAATTGGTCGGCTATTATTGATTGGAAGGTATGGAAGGTAGCTCTCACTCTGGCCGTTGTGGCAAGCCTCGAATCTTTGTTAAGTCTCGAGGCCTGTGATAAACTTGATCCACTTAAGCGCATTAGTCCCAACAATCGGGAATTGATTGCTCAAGGTACAGGTAATATTTTTGCTGGCTTATTGGGCGGTTTGCCTGTTACTTCAGTGATCGTGCGCAGTTCAGCGAATATCAATGCAGGAGCCCGTTCTAAAATGTCGACCATCATGCATGGAGTTTTGTTATTCATTTCCCTATTGTTCTTTCCGCATCTCCTCAACCTGATTCCTAAATCTGTTCTAGCCGCAATCCTTATTTTGACCGGATACAAATTGGCAAAAATTTCCCTTTTTAGGGAATACTATAAAAAGGGTTGGGCACAGTTCATTCCCTTTGTAGTGACGGTTGTGGTGATTGTTTTTGCAGATCTTCTCACTGGAATATTTGTCGGTTTGATTCTCGGCTTGGTCTTTATGTTTAAGTCCAATTTTCGTAATTCTGTCTTTATGACCAAGGACAATAGCAACTATTTGCTTCGTTTTAAGAATGAAGTTTCATATCTGAGCAAACCGAGAGTTAAGAGTATTTTATCTGAAATTCCCGAAAATTCTTCCATTCTAATAGACGCAACCAAAGTATCATTCATTGACGGTGATATTGTAGAAGAAGTGAATAGCTTTATCGATACCTCAGAGTCCAGGAATATTCATGTTTATGTAAAACGCGAGAATGGACCACTGGATGAATTATTTCATGATCCCGAAAGAAGAACAACTGTTTAATTTATAAGTATGAAAAGTTACGAAAAATTACTTTTAGAGAATAAAGCCTGGGCCCAGGAAATGGTCGAATCTGACCCCACTTTTTTTAACAAACTCGAAAACATTCAGACCCCGGAGTTTTTGTGGATCGGATGCAGTGATAGCCGCGTTCCGGCCAATCAAATTACGGGAACAGCACCAGGCGAAGTTTTTGTGCATCGCAATGTTGCAAACCTCTGCGTGCACTCGGACACCAATATGCTGAGCGTTCTCGAATATGCAGTACATCACCTGAGGGTGAAACACGTCATTGTTTGCGGACACTACGGCTGCGGTGGGGTGAAGGCTGCCACTACCCAAACCGATTTTAATATCATCAATACCTGGTTGAAATACATCAAAGATGTTTACCGGACACACAATGCAGAATTGAATGCCATATCTGATGAGGTAGAACGCGTAAACAGACTGGTTGAATTAAATGTGATAGAACAAGTGAATAATCTCGCCAGAACTTCCATCATTCAAAAAGCATGGAAGAGCTATGGAGCGCCCCATATTCATGGCTGGGTTTACAGTCTGCACGATGGTTTGTTAAAGCCTCTCAGTCATGTTCTTCCCGGTTCGCCAATGGATCCAATCGACCGATATGATTTTTGATAGACCTCGAATTGGTTTTATAGAAAATAAAAAGTGTGAGTTTCGGCACACATTTTTTTTTGACTAAACGTATGGCGCGTAAACTGGCTTTGTGGTTTAGCTGATTTTGCTCCAATCACTCTTCTGCATCTTGATGAGCATTAGCTGATCCGCAATCCGCTTGTTTTTTTCAAGAGTTAATTCGGGATCTTCATCTATTATTTCGAGTGCTAGTTCACGCGCTGCGCTTAGCATCACCTGGTCTTTGGCAAGGTCTGCCAGCTTAAGATTCATGACCCCACTTTGTTGAGTTCCACTGAGGTCACCTGGCCCACGCAATTGCAAATCAACTTCTGCAATTTCAAATCCATCATTGGTGCGTGCCATAGTCTCGAGCCGGAGTTTGCTTTCTTTACTCACTTTGTTGCCAGCCATCAGGATGCAATAACTTTGATCAGCTCCGCGGCCTACACGACCGCGCAATTGATGCAATTGGGACAATCCAAATCGCTCGGCACTTTCAATAATCATAACACTTGCGTTGGGAACATTTACGCCAACTTCGATCACGGTGGTGGCAACCATGATTTGTGTTTTTCCTTCCACAAAAAGAGCCATCTCATATTCGCGTGCATCATTTTTCATTTGACCATGAACGATACTCACGCGGTATTTGGGAAGCGGAAAATGCCGTACTATACTCTCATAACCATCGGTCAGATCTTTAAAATCCATCGTCTCACTTTCCTGAATCAATGGATACACAATATAGATCTGCCTGCCCAGCGCAATTTCCCTTTCCATAAATCCGAAAACTTCGGCGCGTTTGGCATCACTTTTTACAAGGGTTTGTATCGGTTTTCTTCCGGGTGGCAATTCATCAATTACACTTACATCTAAATCTCCGTATAAAGTCATCGCCAATGTGCGTGGTATCGGTGTTGCTGTCATAACTAGAACATGCGGAGGCAATGCAGCCTTTTTCCAAAGTGCCGCGCGTTGCACAACTCCGAAACGATGTTGTTCATCGATGATACACAATCCGAGGTTCGCAAACTGAACGGTATCTTCTATCAGGGCATGTGTGCCAATTACCATGGGAATGGTGCCATTAAGCAATCCTTCCAGAGTTGGTCGTCTTCTGGATTTGCTCGATGAACCCGTTAATATAGCAACCCGTATTGACATTTTTTCGAGTAGTGCGTTGATACTATGATAGTGTTGTTGTGCCAGAATTTCTGTAGGAACCATCAGGCATACCTGATAGCCATTGTCCATGGCAATCAAAGCGCATAACAAGGCCACAATGGTTTTGCCACTGCCTACATCTCCCTGTATCAACCGATTCATGTGTGAACCCCGCGCCACGTCTGCGCGAATTTCTTTTATCACGCGTTTTTGCGCACCCGTCAATTCGAAGGGAAGATGTTTATCATAAAACGAATTGAACAATTCTCCAACCTTCGAAAAAATTACACCCCGCTCAAGTCTGGTGCTGGCAAGTTTGAGTTTGGCAATTTGTATCTGGATGAAAAATAATTCTTCAAATTTTAACCGACGCCGTGCAGCTTCAAGTAATTGGACGTCGGTAGGAAGATGCAGTTGAAAGATTGATTCATTGCGTGGCATCAGCTTAAAGCGTGCAATGATTTCCTCGGGAAGAGATTCTGAAATATACGCTTTGGCTTCTTCTATAATCGAACGCGTGAGTTTGGCAATCGTATTACTTCCCAAACCTTTGGCCACACATTTTGCAGTAGTGCTATAGACAGGTTTTAATCCGCTTCCCTGGGTGATGCGCGCTTCTTCAAGCAATTCGAGTTCCGGGTGGGGGATATTGTATTTTCCTTTGAATTCGGCGGGTTTACCATACAAGACGTAAGACTGATTGAGTTTGAGATAATTCTTCAGCCATTTCAAACCTGTAAACCAAATGAGTTCTATATCTCCGCTTGAATCCCGGAATTTAGCCGTCATTCTTTTTGATTTGGCATCACCAATCTCACGGATCGATACGATTTCTCCCATCAACTGAATATACGCAGCTTCGGATTCGATGTCTTTGATCTGGATAATTTGGGAACGATCAATATACCGAAACGGGTAATGATCCAGAAGATCTCCCCATGTGCGGATACCCAATTCCGTGCGCAAAACTTCTGCGCGCTGCGGACCAACGCCTTTGAGATATATGATTTCTTTTTCGAGCAAAAATTGAGTGTTGAAATAGGAGCGCCAAGATATATTTTTGAGGCAACTCCACATCATGAAACAACAGATTTTGATTTCACGTGTTTGTATTTTACATTTTGCCTTGCTGCTGGCCGTTTCTCAACAACTGGCCGCACAGGAATATGTCGAAATTTGCGATTGTGATAGAGGTGTTAAAGGTGTTTGTCGCGAATACCTTGATTCCAATTGGCATATTGCAGAAAAGAACAATGCCGTTTGGTACTATTACAATTATAGCTTTGGCAAACATCGTTTTTTTGACTGGAGTTGGAATAATTCTTTTACGAGGAAGCATCAACTCATTGCTGTGGACACTACCGAACTCATCCAGGGTGTTCCAAAACCTCTCTCAGGTCATTTTCTCTGGAGAAGAAATAACTCAAATGAAATAGCGGTTGAACAGGAATTTACGAATGGCTGGCCCACAGGTCAAACAAAAGCATTTTCGAAAAAAGGATACCTGCTAGAAAGCCTCGATTTTAACTCACCCTACAATCATGGAAAATTTTCGATGATGTGTCATTGGTATCATCGCGGCAAGTTGGAAGTGCAATGTGTGTTTGCTGTTGATATGAACGAAAATAAAGAGTTTGCGATGGATATTCCATCCCAATCTCCTGACCCACCTACCACGTTGGGGTTTGTTCCCCAATACCGCCGATCTCTTGTTTTGGATTTGCAAGGTTTGGAGAATGAGTTCATCAGCGACATTCATACACCCGTGCTATTTCACTTATTAAGCGAAAGTGCATATGCTCCCGTGGCAGAACCACTGCAGTATTTTGCCGGGAATAAATCCGATTCTTCGGCGAAATCATTTCTTTCATTGTATACCGATGAAGGTCGTTTTAACCGGTACATGGCATTTATTCCTCCTGAAATGAAAGTGAGGTTTGACCAGGAATATCACGAATTTGATGTGCATGTTGAATCAGCAGAATACCAGATTCTAAAGGCAGTTAAGAATGAACTGAGACAGAAAAAATTGAGGCATGTTGTGCTGTCAATGGACACACTTCAAAATACCATTGCGCAGTTTGGGAAAGAAAGTGAAGAGTTTTATTCCACTCTGCAATACGTGGATCGGTGTGTAAGTGAACTCATGTTGCTGATGCGACTCAATTCGCGTGAACTCGATTGGAATTGTGTATTGATTACTTCAAGCAAATCATCAACTGAAGAAGTTCCCTGGATATTGTGGGGCGAAGGTGTAAGGCCTAATTTTGTTATTGACCACAAAGTAAATTTGTGTGAAGCGCGCTCTACATTTTCAAGATTTGCACATATTTCGCGATCAGAGGATAACTGCCTGATGCGCTCCTGTTTTTATTCAGAATTTAAACGACGAAATCAGTGATGAAGAATTTTTTGACTTTAACCGGCCTATGTATGGCTTTGACTTTTGTAGCGCAAATTCCGGAAATGCCATTGCCTGATTTATTGCAAGGAGAACAAAAAATTTACCTGGATTCGATGCTTCAACCGGTAGAGATGGAATCTGCGGTTTATTACGTTTTCACCTGGTTTCATCTGGGGAAGGATGTATGGACGCTTCAACCAAAATGGCGGAAATCAGGATTTCTTGTTGTAGGAAGCCGAAATGAAAAGGGCCCTATCGGATCTCCTGTTCCTTTGAGCGGAACTTTCAAGTGGTTTACCAAAGAGAACGGAAAAATTCTCGCTCAGGAAGAATTCAATGGTGGCAGATACAGCGGTAAGACCATTGTTTTTGATAAGAAGGGCAGAGAGAAATGGATTTACGACTACGATAAAAAGTGGGATGCGGCTATGTGGTCGTTTTATACCGAAGAATTCAGGAATGGGATATTAAAACATGCGGCCTTCGAATTGTTTGACCGCGAAAAGGGAAGGTGGAAAACCCTTTGCACTCAGGGTTGCAAGGCGAGCCGGGAGTTTTGACTAACGCAACTCCTGTTGCCTATAGCGAGGTAATCGAATAGTACGGGCAAAAAAAAACCACCGATTGGTGGTTCTTTTCGAAATATCTTTTCTTAGTGGTATTTTAGTTTTTGTCCTGGTCGAAGGGTCGTTGTCTTCTTGATTTTATTCAGTTTACAGATTGCGTCTACTGAAGTGCCTCTCTTGCGAGCAATGGCAGAAAGTGTATCACCGCTTTTTACGGTATGGTATTTCACTTGTTTGGAAGAACCTTTTCTCGCCTGAATAGCTTTCTGATCTACCGCTTTGCTGATGTAGTTGAAATGTTCTTTTTCGAGTTCAAATTCCCAATCGCGCAGTGTTTTTTTGGATGGATCAACAATCAGATTTGGATCGATTGCCTCACCCATAAAACGTATTTCGAAGTGAAGGTGGGCTCCATACGATCGGCCGGTATTGCCGCCAAGACCAAGCAATTGGCCCGCTTCTAGGTGATCTCCGGGTTTTACTTTACGCTGTGATAGGTGAGCATACAAGGTTTCGAGACCATTGTTATGGCGCACCACTACTACATTTCCATAGGATTCGTGGTACTGCGAAATACGCACCAGTCCTTCAAATGCAGAAACTACATTGTCGCCGGTTTCAAGGTCAATATCGAGACCATAGTGGATTCTGCCCCACCTCGGTCCGAATGGTGATGTGATTTCGCCGTTGGTTGGGTATACAAAGTCACACTCATTGTGGCACAGTATAAATTTCATTCCATCACCCACATATTGCTGGGCTGTTTTATCCGCAAACAAGGTCTTGGTATCCCATCCACAGTACAGATCGTAAGCTGGAATATTGGCCAATGAATCCGCAACCGAATTGAGCTCCAGTGTAATAGAAGGTTCGAAATACAGTCCGGTTTGCTGGGCTTCTTCTTCGCTTGCCCCACCCATGTGAGGTTCGTAATTCTCCCAGGCAAGGGTGTCTGTCATGAGCTCAGGTGCAGACTCCACCTGTGCCGCTCCTAAAAGCGGACAAATCAGCAGTATTGCTGACAGTTTTTTCCAGATTGTCTTTTCCATTGCGCGGCAAATGTATGGTTTCAACGCGTTGATCTATAGGGTTTATTGTCAATGAAACGTTAACCTGGCCTAACAAGTTCGTGCGCATTCGACCAGTATTGAGAATCGTTCTACATACATTATTTTCGCACCGACGAGTGTTTGTAAGTCAATTCTCGCGCCGGGGTAGGAATCCTGTTTTAGCCACTTGAGAAGGACAGTTTTTGGACAATTTTTAACTCTATTTTCCTTTTGAAAACTTTATTTCGAACCAATTTCGCACCTCGTTAGCTATGCGATCTTCGCCTCAATACATCCTTTTGCACATTGCCGTTCAAACTGACAATATCTAAATCAAACTACTTTGGTGTTTTACTTGTAAATATTTTTATATTGCTGGTTGTCAGTGGTTTTTCGCAAAAAGTTGGCGTCGTTCTCAGTGGTGGTGGTGCAACGGCGGTGGCTCATATCGGATTTCTTAAAGCTTTGGAGGAACATGACATCCCTGTTGATTACATAACAGGCACAAGTATGGGAGCCGTAATAGCAGCAATGTATGCAAGCGGATATAGTGTAGCAGAAATTGACAGCATATCCCGAACGGAGGAATTTCTTCAAATGGCCAATGGCACTATCAGCGATAAATTGAAATTTTACTTTAAGAATAGCGCTGTAGACGCGACTATCGCTACTCTGAAATACTCCAACGGAGAGATTATTAGCAACGTCATTCCTTCCAATTTGATTAATCCCGTTCTTCTCGATTGGAAGTTTATGGAAGGATTCAGCCAGGCGGATGGAGCATCCAATGGAAATTTTGATAGCCTCTACATTCCTTTCAGATGCATTGCCGCAGACGTAGAACACAAACGACAAATTACATTTCGGGAAGGTCCACTTAATGTCGCGGCAAGGGCTTCGTGTACATATCCCTTTTATCTCCCACCGCGCAGAGTCGATGGTGCATTGTTGTATGATGGTGGAATCTACAATAATTTTCCATCCGATGTCATGTATTACGAATTTATGCCCGATGTTATTATTGGATGCAATGTGAGCGGGGAAACTGCGCGCCCTAAAGAAGACGATATTTTTTCGCAGCTTCAAAGCATGATCCTTTTCCGAACTGAATACAAACAACTTTGTGAAAACATGCTGGTAGTTGTACCCGATGTGCAATCTATTGGAACTTTTGATTTCGACAATATGCAGGAGGCTTCAGACAAAGGTTATTTAGCTACGCTCGATAGTCTTTCGAGAATGAGATCGTTTATTTCACGCAGGGTAACACTCGAGGAAAAAAATGCAGGTCGGGCCACTTTCCGCAAAAAATTCAAACCGCTTATTATAGAAAGTGTCGAGATTGAAGGTTTGGAGCGTACACAGAATAGTTATGTGAGAAAGATTTTTGGTAGAAAAAATGCACCCAGACTTTTAAGTGAAATCAAGACCCCTTATTTCCGGGTGTTTGATGATGATAAAATCAAGAGCATTTTTCCTATTGCAAAATTAAATCCGGCAACTGGAATGTATGCACTCATTCTTGATGTGAAAAAGGAGAGTGATCTGCACATGTCTTTTGGCGGAAATTTATCCTCGAGTTCTATCAATACCGGTTTTATTGTTTTACAATACCATTATTTTGTAAAGACTTCGGCGACCTTCTCGGCGAATTCGTATTTCGGAAGATTT
>JBJXFC010000297.1:0-4669 GCA_046153915.1 Flavobacteriales bacterium | reverse complement strand
TGTTTATGATGACTACACAAACTACTCTGACAGTATCTGTGTGCAATCCAATGACTGTTTGTTTTTCGAAATTTACGATACCTGGGGAGATGGCATTTATGCTCCAGGTGGATGCGAATTATATTTGGATGATGTACTTGTTTATAGCGGCAGCAATGACCAAGGCTCATACTATATGACCGTAGTGAATTGTTGGGATTCCTGCGGCTTTGTTCTTACTGCGCTTAATGATCTTCAGGACCATATCAACGCAGATATAACACTTACCGCGGATGAACTCACTCTGATCAGAAATGTCTTTACTCTTTTTCCTGAATGTCTGGCTAGCAGTGAAGCAATCATTTTGCTCGCAAAAAGTGTTGTAGAAAATTACGACAATGAATTCGGGGCAATTTTTACCACACCCAATACCATAAATGGCTTTTCAAAGAATCCTGAAGAATCTCCAAATATGGAACTAGAAAGGGCCATGTTTGCGCTTCAGCAAGGAATATTCGATGAAGTTTTCGCCCCCAATGTATATGAAGATTATCCGCAACACCTCAACACCTGGCAGTTCGATGCGTGTTATACTTTCCCGGGATACATTGAACCACCGGCAGATTCATCCACAAGTTATTCTGCACTTGTCCTTGCAAATTTTGAAGACCCGAATGGCATGAATCCCTACTTCGATATTAACGGTGATGGCACCGGTCACGCCCTTCGCCCTACTGGTCTGTATTTATCTCCCGGAAATATTGCCACCGTTGTAGTTCCGCAAAGTTTGGTTGGCCAGGACTTTTTTATTAGAGTGGGATCACATGAATGGGACTTAACCGACAGGCCCTATTTCAGACGATTTGACAGAATTTCAAAGAAATTTCCAATTACTTCAACTACCATTCAAGTGTTTAATCCTTTTGGGGGAGCTATTTCGATTCTCGTTCCGTATGGCGCTGATGAAGGAATCGTTGAGGTGAGCGCAAACAACGTTGTACAAGCTCCCTTCTTTTCATTGAAGTCATTTTATGAAACACCTGATTTCAACGCTGAGCTAGACAAACCGGGACCCTGGGCAGTCTTTGAGACAGAAAATGTGATGTTCACAATTCCCAGGCATTCGATAGTACCCGGTGAATACGATCTAATGCAGGCCTTGCTGGACTGGGAAACGGCCCTTCGCGGTGTCAATTCCATTTTAGGAAGACAGATCATTCCCGACAAACACACTATGTATATGATTGCTGATATAGATATCCGGGTTGGCGTTTATTCTATCGGTTATCCAATGTCAAACACACCACTGAACTATCTTGATGTTCCGGGATCGGCTTACTTTATGAACGGCCCGGGACCGGATGATGAAACAAACTTTCATGAAACCGGACATGCTTTAGCGATTTCCAAATTTTCGGGTGAAGAAGAGGCATTGGTCAATTTCCCCTATATTATGGCAATGAATTATGGCCTTAATGTGGACTTAAATGAAGCAGTGAATTACAGCTTCGTTCCGAATACTTTTGACATCGACTTGACCGCGACACATAGGATGGTTTCTAATACATTCGGTTCGGATAGGAATATTTCAAATACAGTTAATGACGAAGTACGTTACCAGCATAGAGGTTATGGGCACTATTTTGAAATAGTGAATATGCTGGGGTGGTGCCCCCTCAGAAATTTCTGGAAACAAGAATCCATTGACTTTGAAAATGGAATTGATAATGGCGTCAATGATCAGGATAATGACCGCAGGATCATTAGAATGTCCGTTGCAGCGCAATCCGATCTACGTCCTTTATTTCATGTCTTTGGAATTATTCCACAAAATGAGGTTTTTGTGCAAGATACTTTGACTCTTTTGGGCGTTCAGCCTTCACTTACGGTCTACAACAGACTACAAGAATATTTCGACTTGATTCCGCAAGACAATGCCGCTTTCGTCAATTACGCTCAGACCGTATATCCGGATCTATACATAGAAGGTCCAATTTCCGAACCTGAATATGGGGTGGGATGGCATTACCTGAAATCGCTGACATACGATGAAGCCGAAGCACAGGAACGTGCGGATATTCTTCAATCCATTGTTGATCTGTATTTTCCAAACGGCGCACCAACCGACAATGAATCACCAAATGTTTGCTGCCTGTTGGACACCCTGAATTTGAACCTTGAAAATGAAGAGGTCATAGTGACAGGAGGTGTAGAACCCTATACTATTTTAATGGATACAATCGGAAACGTTATAACCGTGTCTGTAGTAGATTTCGACGGATGTGAATCTACGGATCAATACACGTACAACAGTTTATCTGAAGAGGAATTAGATGAGCTAACAATATATCCCAATCCTACTTCGAAAGAGGTCCATATCTCTTTTGCAAATAGTCATAGTCAAGTAAAGAATGTGCGACTTATCGCAATGAATGGACAGATCATACTGTCTTCTCAAAAGACTGATCGTATCGTTGATGTGTCAGCACTTAGTGAGGGTGTTTATATGTTGCAAATAGAATTGACGGACGGCAAACTATTTAATAAACGAGTTTTAATTTTACGATAGAGGGAACTAAATATTGGAAAAAGTGCGGCTTCATAACACTCCTGGAATTGGAACATTCAACACCAGCCTCCAGACCAGTCTGTCAGATATACTACAAAGCAATTCTTAAGCCAACGCCCGGTTGCTAAGCATTTGCTTTGCCCAAACACACAATTACAGGAATTGTAAAAGCATATCTTTAGAGCATGAGAAAGCTAATCAACGAAGTAACAGCTTGCACAATATGCAAATCACTTCTTCCTAATTTACCTCGACCCATTTTTTCTGTAAGCAAGGACAATAAAATTCTAATCATTGGACAAGCACCTGGACAGAAAGTCCACAACAGCGGAGTTCCATGGGACGACCCTAGCGGAAAGGAACTAAGAAGGTGGCTTGGCGTTTCAGAAGCTCAATTTTACGACTCAAAATTATTTGGGTTAATGCCTATGGGCTTTTGTTATCCCGGTAAGGGGGCATCAGGCGATATGCCACCGCGACCAGAGTGCGCGCCTCTTTGGCATAATCCACTTTTAGCTGAAATGAAAAGTATAAAGCTCATTCTGCTTATCGGCCTTTATTCGCAGAAATATTATTTGGGTGAAAGGCTAAAACCCACGTTGACTGAAACGGTAAAATCATTTAGCGAGTATCTGCCTCAATACCTTCCATTGGTTCATCCTTCGCCAAGAAACAAAATCTGGCAAAAAAAAAACCCATGGTTTGAAAAGGAAGTTGTTCCTTCACTAAGAAGTTTGGTTTCAGGGGTTTTGTAGAAACTGTAGAAAATATTTTTCCAACTCGGTCCAAATCTCCAAAGCGCATTCATCAGTACAGTCACACTCAAAAATTATAAAATAATTAATACCAAAAACAAATGTCAAATTCAATCACACACTTTCATCGCTGATAATTCTTAGCTTTGAAAATACAATTTCATCCTACAACAACTCATTATGCAAGTAAAAGAACAAATCAAGAAGTATATTGATGGCCAGCCTGAACAAAAAAGAAATGACATGCAAACTTTGCATGAAGACATCCTGGAAGCGCTGCCAACATGTAAATTATGGTTTTTAGACGGAAGAGATGAAAAGGGTAAAATTGTTTCAAACCCCAATATCGGATACGGCAATCAAATTTTAAAATATGCGGATGGTAAAACCAGAGAGTTCTACCAAATTGGCATTAGTGCAAACACAACCGGCATTTCTGTCTACATCATGGGGATAGAAGATAAAACCTATTTGGCGAAGACATTTGGCGAAAAACTAGGAAAGGCAAGCGTAACAGGGTATTGCATTAAATTCAAAGCTCTCAGGGATATCAACCTGGACATTCTTCAACAAGCAGTTGCTTTCGGGTTTGAGGAGCGTTAGGGAGAGAGGCGATTTGAACCTCATCTTATTTTGAATCCCAGCACCATATCTCGAACCTTTACTGCACAATTTTTTTGTTGCGCACCCTTGCAGATGTTCATCTTTGTGAAATGTCCAAAGGTATTTCCGAAAATGCATCCCAAACCTTCAATGTAAATCTGATCGAAGGAATACAAGCAAAAGGCAATGCCATTTGGATACTCGTTCCTCTATTCGGAATAATCGCGTTCATTCTCCTATATGGTGTAGCAACATGCTATTATCCCGGTGGCTCTTATTCAGATTTCAATTCTGAAGGGTTTAGTTGGGTTCACAACTATTGGTGCAATTTACTCAACCACGAAGCCATGAACGGACAGTACAATGCAGCACAACCGATAGCACTTACAGCCATGCTTGTGCTTTGTATCTCGCTGGCGTTTTTCTGGATTTTGTTTCCGGCATTTTTTAACCTGAAACAATTACCCAAACGCATTATCCAATTCTCCGGAGTAATTTCAATGACAATTGCCTTCTTTCTTTTTGCCGATTTCAATCACGACTTAATTACAGACTTTGCCTCCTGTTTTGGGATTATTGCAAGCGCAGGAACCATCTTTATTCTCTACAAAGTCAAATGGTATGGACTGTTCCGATTTGGACTATTGAACATTGCTCTCGTCGGATTGAACAACTACCTTTACTTCAGTGAAAACATGATTAAATACCTGCCAGTAGTTCAAAAGATAAGTTTTGTTTCCTTTCTTGTATGGATCAGCTTCAT
>JBJXFC010000295.1:0-6367 GCA_046153915.1 Flavobacteriales bacterium | reverse complement strand
CAGGCGGGTATTCGATTGGCAGGTGTTTTG
The DNA here is from genome assembly GCA_046153915.1 of Flavobacteriales bacterium. GTDB lineage: Bacteria > Bacteroidota > Bacteroidia > Flavobacteriales_D > Sanyastnellaceae > JANNVZ01. The sequence continues at coordinate 6,337 of JBJXFC010000295.1, read as the reverse complement.
AACGAAATTTATAAATAGAAAAGAGATGCGCATGTTATTGATTTTGTTTGTTTTGGTGTGCCAGTTTTCAACAAGAGTATTTGCGCAGCAAACACCTCAAGAGCAACAGATCATTCAACTTTCAAAGAAGAAGTTTGAATGGTTAATAGTCAAAAACACCGATTCTCTAACAATGGTGTTTGATGACCAAACTCAATATGTACACTCGAACGGATGGATTCAAACGAAGCAAGAGGTATTGGCGGATGTGGTTAGCGGCAAACTTAACTATACGGAGGTGATCGTTACTGAGGCAAGCGTCCGAACGTATCCAGGCATGGCCATTTTGATTGGGAAAGGCAAATTTTCTGGTATTGTGAATAAAAACCTATTTACCATGGAGTTATTGTACACCGAAGTCTATGTAAAGAAGGGAATGAAATGGTTGTTGGCTTCTCGCCATGCTAATAGGTTGTAAGTATTGTTTCCGGAATTTGAAGAACTAATATATTTCCGCCTCGCGAAAAATGGCACTCAGTCTTAGAATTCGGATTCTTCTATTTCTAATGCGATTTCGCAAACAGATAGACTTTACGAAAATCACGGCTGTTGAATTTAGAGACTACAACAGGAAGGCAATAAAGGAACTGAAAGCCTTGGCGCAGTACCCTCTGGAGAAACTTTTCCAAGTTAGAGATGAAACGATAAAAGTTTCGGGAGATGGGGAAATAGTGTTGAGGATATACAGACCAATTGAAGGCAAAGTACTTCCTCTATTGCTTTATTTTCATGGGGGTGGATTTGTTGTAGGCGACCTCGAAAGTCATGATTCCACTTGTAGAAGACTAGCGAAACAAAATGAATGTGTTGTAGTTGCGGTTGACTATCGCCTGGCACCCGAGTATCCGTTTCCAATACCCTGTGAAGACTGCTATGAAGCAATAGTTTGGGCTGTAAAAAATGCCAGTAGTTTGGGAATCAATCCTGCGCGGGTTGCAGTAATAGGAGATAGTGCCGGTGGAAATTTAGCTACTGTCGTAACTATGATGGCACGTGATCGTAATGGCCCTTCGATTGTCTGCCAGGTTTTGATCTACCCTACAACCGATGCAACCAAGAGCATGAATTCGATCAAATCATTGAAGGATGGATATCTCTTAACCAAAGACATGATTCACTGGTTTTCTAAAAATTACTGCGGACTCGAAAAGGACCTACGTCAACCCTACCTATCTCCATTGTTTGCTTCTGATTTGAATAACTTGCCACCTGCCCTAATCATCTCCGCTGAATTTGATCCGTTAAAGGATGAGGGACAAGCCTATGCTCATAAACTTGAAGAAAGTGGGAATGTTGTAGTATTCAAAGAGTATACAGGTATGATCCACGTATTTTTTCAGATGCCAAAATACTTGCCAGAGGCAAGAATAGCAGAAGCGCAGGTAGCTTCTTTTTTGCAACAATATTTGTTTTCAAAGTCAGCGTAGGGAAACATTTGTGATCTGTTATTTTCGTTTTTATGAAGGAATTCAAAAATAAAGTAGTAGTCATCACTGGTGCTGGTTCAGGTATAGGGAGAGCACTTGCACTGGCGTTTGCCAAAGAGGGAGCGCGCCTGGCATTGAACGAGTTTAATCCATCTACCTTAAATGAAACAGTTACTCTGATCGGTAAAGGGAGCGAAGTGTTTGTAGTCGCGTTTGATGTATCCGATAAAGACTCGATGTTTTCGTTTGCGAAATCGGTCAAGGAACGATTTGGTCAGGTAGACATTATGATCAACAATGCCGGCATATCGATTGGAGAATATCCGTTGCATGAAATGGATTTAAATTTATTTGAGCGAGTAATGGATGTGAATTTTTATGGAATGCTTTACGGTAGCCGAGCGTTTATCCCTTACTTGGTTCAACAGCCAGAGGCTGCATTAGTCAATGTCTCAAGTGTTTTTGGCCTAACGGGTATCGTTCATTCAAGCGCCTATTGCGCTTCTAAGTTTGCTGTCTATGGCCTTAACCAATCGCTTATTCAGGAACACAAAAATTCTACGCTTACCATCCACAGTGTCCACCCGGGTGGGATTAAAACTAATATTGCACGCAACGCGGTTGACTACAACGAAGCTCACGAGGCATTTCACCAACAATTTTTAAAACTAAGTCCTGAATACGCGGCAACAGTTATTGTTTCGGGCATCAAGAAGAAAAGGAAAAGAATATTGATTGGGGCCGAAGCGTTTTTACTTGATTTTGTGGTTCGGCTGTTTCCTGTCTGGGGAGGTAATATTGTCAATGGAATTATTCAAAAAAAGGTAGAAGCGTTAAAAAGGAAATAAATCTGATACCTATGACCTATGATTCTCCCCTATATGATGTGTTAATTGTCGGGGCAGGACTGTCTGGTATTGGTGCCGCGTACCATATTCAATCAAAATGCCCCAGTAAAAGTTTTGCCATATTAGAAGGGCGTGCTTCAATGGGTGGCACATGGGATTTATTTAAGTATCCCGGCATTCGGTCTGACTCCGATATGTACACGCTCGGATTTTCATTTAATCAATGGGTTAATCCCAAAGCGATAGCAGATGGACCTTCCATTCTTCAATACATCAAAGACACCGCTGCAAAATTTGAAATCGATAAGAAGATAAAGTACAATCATAAGGTATTGGATGCATGCTGGTCGGACAGTGAAAAAATGTGGACCATTACGTTGGGCGATCATGAATCAATACCCTATAAAAATATACGGTGCAAGTTTTTGTTTACCTGCTGTGGATATTACGATTATGTTCAGGGCTATTCGCCTAGCTTTCCTAACAACAAAGCTTTTGGGGGAATCATGATTCATCCTCAGCAATGGGACACCAATCTTGTGTACGAAAATAAGAAAGTGATTGTGATTGGCAGTGGAGCTACTGCAGTAACCCTTGTTCCAGAGATGGCTAAAAAAGCAGAAAAGGTAACGATGTTACAACGATCACCTAGTTATGTTGTGAGTTTACCACAAGAGGATCAGCTGGCTAATTTTTTAAAAAAAGTGTTACCGGGTAAGGTTGCCTATCATATCGTTAGGTGGAAAAATATTTTGTTTAGTCTGAGCTTTTACAATGCTTCCAGAAAATGGCCGAATGCGATAAAAAAGTTAATTCTGAAAGGAGTAAAAAGAGAAATGGGGGAGAGTTATGACTTAACCCATTTCAATCCATTCTACAATCCGTGGGATCAACGTTTATGTATCGTGCCGGATGGTGATTTATTCCATGCCATAAAAAGTGGGAAAGCGGAAGTAGTTACTGACACCATTCAAGAATTTACAGCTAAAGGAATTCTGCTGAGTTCCGGTAAAGAATTACAGGCAGACATCATTGTAACAGCTACGGGTTTGAAAGTGCAACTATTGGGCGGGATGACGCTTCGAGTAAACAGAAAAGTAGCTGAGCCGAAGGACATCCATTGTTACCGAGGGGTAATGTTTAGCGACATCCCAAATTTTGCGGTGGCGATTGGATACACCAATGCATCCTGGACGTTGAAGTGTGATTTGAATTGCGACTACGTAGTTCGCCTTTTGAATTATATGGATAAAAATAATTATGCAGTGTGTACACCCCGATTTGACAGCACTGAATTTTCTTCTGAGCCTTTGTTGGATTTTGATGCCGGATACATCAAACGAGCGGTTCATATTTTACCCCAGCAAGGTTCAAAAGCGCCTTGGAAAGTGCATCAAAACTACTTACGTGATTCTTTTTTATTAAAATACAGTTCTATCAAAGACAAGTACTTGGAGTTTGGACCTTAGAAAAATGCCCGCAAAGTGGGCAAGCATCTGATAAGAGTATTTTTCTACGAGTCTTTTCGGAAAATGTACAATGTAAAGATATGGTCAGTCGCGAGACCAACCATTTCTATAGTCAATTTCTATTTCGGCTCCAATGCCTGCTTAATCCTAGCAGAAACATCTTGTAAATGATACCTACTCATTTTGTCAGCTGTGGCCGGTAGTGCCCCATTTATTTCGTTTTGCAATTGTACGAGATGCGCACGGGTCAATGATATTACATCGCTCTTTTTTGGATCTGCAACAGGTGAAGCAGGAGATGCCGGAAAGAAGGGGCTTGAGAATCCACCGGGGCTCACGTTGGATGCAGGAGGAGGAGATAGCAATGCAATCATTTTTTCCGCATGCACTTTTTGCAAATTCCTGCGGTAACTGTCTATGTTTTTATGTGTTGCCAACTCAGACCAGATTCCTTTGCGCACATCAGTGAATAAATCATCTAAACTGTAAGCATTCGCAGATATGGCACTCGATTCAATCAATCGTTGCATACGGCTGTATTCAAAAATGCTATTGATGGTCGCTTCATGAATGGTACGCAAATTTTCTACTCCTGAACCGGGGCGAATTCTTTTCAGTACATTTTGATCCAACATCCAACTTGGTGTTTCGAATAGTTGTTTGTTCAAAAAGGCAACAGCATCTTTTTGCAAGTTTTTGGGAGTTGGCTCATAAACAAATCCAGCCTGCTCTGTAGTCTTTGGTGTTTCGTAGATACCACCAATGTATTTTGTAACATGGCCCATGTATCTTCTGTATTGACCAACCAGTTGATTGTACATCTCGTTCAACATGGTATATTTCTCCGCTTCTTCGGTATACCATTCATTCAGACTTGGCAGAATCCGCTTTAAGTTTTTGATTCCGTATTCACTGGCAATCATGGCATTATTGCCAAGGTCTTCACTTTGAGAGCGTGGATCATACGCGTTAATCTCAGATCCGAACCAGTACAGTGGATCGCCAGCATGCGACAAAGTCCATTTGTTTAAAACCTTTTTATCTTCATCGGCACTTTTGGTATCGAAGATGGGCTTGTAAGCCCACTCGATCGCCCATTTGTCATAGGTGCCAATGCCGGGGAAGAAGTTCGTTACGCCATCTTCGGGCTGAGCCACATAGTTAAAGCGTGCATAATCCATAATAGAAGAAGTATGACTGGTTTTTTCCAGATAGTTTTTATCACGTAGCTTTTCAACAGGCGTTGCGTAGCTTGAACCAAAATTGTGACGCATGCCTAGCGTGTGGCCAACTTCATGGGATGCAACAAAGCGAACAAGTTGCCCCATTAAATCATCGTCAAATTTTCTTTTGCGCGATCGTGGATCGGCTGCACCGGTTTGAATAGTGTACCAGTTGTTCAATAAATTCATCACGTTATGATACCAACCAATATGACTTTCAAGAATTTCACCGGTTCGTGGATCATTTACATTCGGGCCATACGCATTTTGAATATCGGAAGCGAAGTATCGGATGAAGGAATAACGTGCATCTTCAGTGCTGATGGTAGAATCACCTGGAGCTAATTCTTTTGCTAAAATGGCATTCTTGAACCCAGCCTGTTCAAACGCTTTTTGCCAATCTTCTACTCCTAATATTAGGTATTTTCTCCATTGAATAGGGGTAGCGGGATCAATGTAAAATATAATGGGCTTCTTGGGTTCTACCAATTCACCACGTTTCATTTTTTCAATATCCCCAGGCTTGGGCTCTAACCTCCATCTAACAGCAAATATTTCAGTTTCTGATCGCTGAGATTGTTCTCCGTACACGGTGTATCCTGTCGCAAAAAACCCGACACGATTGTCGAATAATCTCTTACGTGCAGGAATTTTTGGCAATAGAATCATGGATGAGTTAATTTCCATAGTGACAACTCCTGCATTGGAGCCAGCAGGAAGTACTGTTGTAGGGAATGGACTTGGTGTCACCGAAGGAGGTGGCGTAACTGAAGTGTACGTTTTTACCATCTTGATCTCAGTATTGATAGGGAATGACTTGATGCTTTGGATGTAAGAACGATCTGCCTGAAGGGTGGTCAAATTGAATTGCCTTTTCGTAGAAGGATCCAAAGCAATGAGTTGGTTATCTCCTTTGAAAAAGTCTGTGACATTAATAACTAAAGAAGTGTCTTTGCGGACGGATTTGATATCAAATGCAGCTGCAATGGGCTCTAAGTTAGAATTGCGCACAGCTTGTTGAATGAGCTTGGTGCTATCCGGGCTCGTATTGATATATAGTGCAGCCCTTAAAAACAATTTGTTGTTAGGTCCTCGTTCCCATCTTAGTACCTGACGATTTTCTTCTTCACCACCGTAGCCTCCTCCAGTGGGTGCTTTTGAAATGCGCGTTACAGCCAAAAACTCTCTGCCAAGAATGGAGTCTGCAATTTCAAAATAATAGTCTTCGTTGATTTTATGGGTGGTGAAAAGCCCTCTTTTGGTTTTAGCTTTTGAAGTGATCAATTGCTTATAGGGCTGAATTCCTCCCTTTTTCTTGGTGGTATCGGATT
>JBJXFC010000264.1:0-7815 GCA_046153915.1 Flavobacteriales bacterium | reverse complement strand
ACCCAGAAGTCCCACGAGCAATAGCGCTGATCCTCCCATGAGCATTAGCGTAAGTTTCATCGCTGAATACTCTTTAGGTCCACTGCCCCAAATGCCAATGAGCAGGTACATGGGGATTACAGCCATCTCATAAAAAAGAAACATCGTAAATAGATCCAGCGAAATAAAAAATCCGAATACGCCTGTTGCCAGGATGACGAGTGAAATAAAGAATTCTTTTGAAAGAGATTCCACCTGCCAGGAAGCGAATATCCCTGCGAAGGTTACGATAGCCGTGAGAAGAATCATTGAAACTGAAATGCCATCCACGCCAAATTTTAATTGGATGTTAAAGGATTCATACCACATGGTTGACGAAACAAAAAGCATGTCATCAGTATTGCCTCCGTTGCGTTCTTTGTAAAAAAGGAAAAGTAAAGCGATCGCAAGTAACAACTGTACACTCATTCCAATAGCGGATATCAGTCTTACCTGTTTTGTGTCTTTTGCCAAGGCAATGCAGGCTGCGGTGATTAAAGGAATGAGCAACAATAAAAGTAATGGGTTCATGCTCGCTAGTTTAAATACAGGATCAACAAGACCAGGAGTAACGCCCCTGAAGTAAAATACCAGATATACCACTGCACATGACCTGATTGCATTCTTTTAATTGCGCCTGAAAAGAATAGGGTCGTGTTACCGATGAGATTCATCGTGCCATCTACAATATGACGATCGAACCAGGCAACCGGACGAGAAATAAATTGAAAGATGATGTTGTGTGTAATGAAAAGGTATACTTCATCGATATAGAATTTGTGGTACATGAAAGTATAGATGCCACTTAAGCTATTGGCGATGGATTCCGGTTTCGAGTTTTTCCGAAAATAAAGCATAGCTGAAAAAATAATACCGACAACAGCAATTGCTACAGAGGGTACCGCAATCATTGCGTGAAACTCGGTCTGCAATGGAATGCCGTCCGTGGTAACGAGATCATGAAAGGGAACAAATCCCGAAAAGATGGAAGCAACTGCGAGTAAGATCAGCGGTATCGTCATCGAGGCTGGCGACTCATGTGGCGTATGGTGATACTCACGATTATTATTCCAAAAAATATTGAAGTATAAACGGAACATATAAAAGGCGGTAAGTCCTGCTACTAGCCATTGAACGGCAAACACAATCTTATTATGTTCAAAAGCCGCAACAAGAATTTCGTCTTTGCTGAAAAATCCTGATAGTGGAGGAATCCCTGCAATGGTCAGGCATGCAATTAAAAATGTGATGTGTGTGATGGGCATGTATTTTTTTAATCCGCCCATTTCTGTCATCAGATTGCTATGTACGGCATGAATGACGGAACCGGCACCAAGAAACAGTAGTGCTTTAAAGAATGCATGTGTGAATAAATGGAATAGAGAGGCCATATACCCCAGGCCTTCGCTTCCGTATCCGGATACTCCCAAGGCAACCATCATGTACCCAATCTGCGAGAGCGTTGAAAATGCCAATACTCGTTTAATGTCCAATTGCGTGCACGCGATGATTGCCGCGAAAAGTGACGTGAAGCTTCCCACATACATAATCACATCAAGTGAATCAGGAGAAGTGAAGTGATAGATAGGAAATAATCGGGCGACCAAATAAACACCTGCTACTACCATCGTTGCGGCATGGATCAACGCTGAAACAGGAGTAGGACCTTCCATCGCATCGGGCAACCAGATATGCAATGGGAACATAGCCGATTTTCCTGCACCGCCCATGAAGATGAGCAACATGGCCCAGGTTGTAACGGACAATCCCATAAAAACCGCTGTCGTTGGCTGTGCAATAGCTGGCCCATCAACCGAGGTAAGCAGATTAAAATCAAATGTATTGGTGTAGAACGATAGGATGAGAATACCAATTAGAAATCCTAAGTCTGCGAAGCGTGTGACAATAAATGCTTTCTTCGCAGCAGCCACAGCAGAGGGCCGTTCATAATAAAATCCAATAAGTAAGTAGGAAGATACACCCACCAATTCCCAAAAAATATACATCTGGAAAATATTGGTAGCCAGTACTAACCCCAGCATTGAAAAAGTGAAAAGAGATAGAAAAGCATAGTAGCGGGCAAACCCGACTTCACCTTTCATATATCCCATACTGTAGATATGAACCATTAAAGAAACTGTGGTGATGACGACCAGCATCATCACAGAAAGCGGATCTAATAGAATGCCTAGATGGATGATCAGGCGATCTGTGAATTGTAGCCAAATAAATTGAAAAGCTTCGATCGCCTTAAAGGCTTCGCCTGTTCTATTTGTAAAGTAATTGAATGCAGTAAAATAAGATAAGAGTGTAATAACGAATAATCCGGCTGTACCGAGTACACCCGAAAGTTGCGGTTTCATCTTATTCCCTGCTAATCCAATGAAAAGAAATAGTAAGAGGGGGAGAAGAAGAATGAGAAGTGTATACGAATAGTTCATGGTGATCAGTATTTGAGTTCGTCTACATCGTCCACATTAACCGTTGCAAATTGTCTGTAGATGTTAATGATTAAAGCTATTGCAATGGCGGCTTCGGCTGCTGCTATGGCCATCACTATCAATGCGAAAAAATGTCCTTCTAGCCGATGTGGAAATAGGTAGTGGTTGAAGGCAGCAAAGTTAATGTTCACCGCATTCAACATTAACTCAACACCCATCAACATGGAGATCAGGTTTCTGCGGATGATAACACCCAGTAATCCAACGAAGAAAACAATCGTGCTCAGCACAATCATATAATCGAGTGGTATTTCGGCTTGTAAGTTCATGTGTTGTGTTTGCGTGCTATAAAAATGGAACCCACCAACGCTGCCAATAGCAAAATACTGATGACTTCAAATGGTAGGGCATAACCGGTTATTTGAGTATCTAACAGTTGAATGCCAATGGTGCGCATATCTGTACCAATGGCAGATTCTGTTGTGGGGCGAAAAGTGTATTGCAAAATGGTGACAGCAGCTAACACAATTCCTCCCACGGCAGTCGTGACACCCGCTATCAGGTGACTTATTTTTGGAGGATCCAATTTGCTATTGATTTGACTAGTGAGCAGGATTGAAAAGATAATGAGCACGACTATACCTCCGGCATATAGTATTAACTGTACGGCAGCCAAAAACTGAAAGTTCATCATATAGTACAAACCTGCCATGGCGACCAGCACAAAAAGCAAAAAGATGGCAGCACGCAGGATTCTTCTGCTTGTAACAGAAAGAATAGAAAACACCACGATACTTGTGGCCAGAATGAAAAATATGATTTTAGGGCCTGTCATTCTTTCTCTGATTTTGACGATGAACCTGGTTTGTTTAATACCTTGATCAGTTTGCTCCGATCAAAAACAGCATGTTCAAATTGCTGATCGAATTTAATCGCAAAGGCATCGCAAGACGGTACACATAATCCACAAAAGGAACAGGTATCCAGATGATATACGTACTTGTCTAATATTTTTTTACTGCGACCATCCGCGCCTTCCACTTTTTTATAGATAATCTCAATCGAGCCGTTAGGGCATTTTCTGGCGCACGTGTTGCAGACATCGCAGCCGTGTTGATTATTTTCATCGTGAATAAGCACCAGCTCTCCCTTGAAATTGTCGAACATTTTAAGGGTAGCACGATTCTCCGGATATTGCTGCGTGACCACTGTACTGGGCCTTATAAAATAGGAGCCCGTTACTTTCATGCCGCGAGCGAGCGAAGTTACTCCATCGTAGATTTCATAGAAGTAATGTCCAATTTCTTTTATCGTTTTTAAAAATGCCATTGCATAAGTGTTAAAAATGCGATGAGAATTAAATTCATCAAGTTAATCGGTAGTAAGTATTTCCATTCCAATGCTAGCAACTGATCGATACGCAAGCGCGGAAAAGTCCATTTGAACCACATCATTACATAGATGATAAAGGCAGTCTTGCCAAAGAACCAGAAAACAGGCGGGATAAAATCCATCACCTGATTAAATCCATGCCATTGAAAGAGATGGAAAGGAAGCCATCCACCTAAAAACATCGTAGTAGCAATCGCGGCAATAATAAACATGTTCATGTATTCCGCCAGAAAGAAAAATGCGAATTTGATACCGGAATATTCGGTGTGGAATCCTGCGGTAAGTTCTGACTCAGCTTCCGCCAGATCAAAAGGTCCACGGTTGGTTTCTGCAGTGCCTGCAATGAGGTAAACAACAAAGGCAATTGCTGCCGGAATGTGTCCTTTAAAAAGCCACCAGCCATCTTGTTGGGAAGCGATAATTTCCGAAAACTGCATGGAGCCTGCATACGTAATGATACAGAGCAAGGCAAGTCCAACGGATAGTTCATAGCTGATAACTTGTGCTCCACTTCGCATGGCGCCAATCACGGAATATTTACTGTTACTAGCCCAGCCGGCTAATAAAATTCCAATGACACCCATAGATGAGATAGCCAATATGTAAAGCACACCGATGTTTAAATCAATTGCTTGTAATCCTTTCGCAAATGGAATGGAGCCAATAGCCATGATGGAAGCAACGATAACAATGAAAGGCGCAAGGTTGAATAGAAAATTATCTGCGTTGCGTATGTAGATCAATTCTTTCAACAACAATTTGATTAAATCGGCAATAGTTTGAAATAAACCCATCGGACCAACTCGGTTAGGTCCCATGCGATTCTGCATGCGTGCACAAATTTTTCTCTCGGCATACACCAGATATAGACCTAACACTGCATAAAAGAGTAACAGTGCTACACCCAAGGACACCATCATAATCAATCCAGCCCAGAATGGAGAAAACGTTTCGTTCAGGTAGCTGGTGATAGAATCGATGAGAGGGGTGAAGTCGTACATATTATCTATCTATATCAGGTATTACTAAATCCAATGAACCACTGATAGCTACGAGATCCGCAATCTTGTGCCCCGCTGCCAGTTTATTAATCACAAACAAGTTTGAAAAATTAGGAGTACGGAATTTAATGCGTGCGGGCGAGGGGGCTCCATCGCTGATGATATATACGCCCAATTCACCACGAGCCGTTTCTACTCGTTGATAGAATTCTCCTTTGGGTGCTTTGATGGCCTTTAACTCCAACATGATAGAACCTTGCGGAATAGTATCGACCAACTGTTCTAGAATATTTAATGACTCCCACATTTCTGCAATGCGAACGAGGTAGCGCGAATAGGTATCACCAGCGGTGAACGTACTTTCATTAAATTTCACAAAAGGATAAGCGCTGTAGGGAGCAATCTTTCGGATATCGCAATGAAATCCGGAGCCGCGACCGCTGGGCCCTGTAACTCCATAGTCAATGGCCATCTCTTTACTCATGATGCCAATGCCCTGAGTGCGTTCACGGAAAATGATGTTTCCGGTGAGAAGCTGATCGTATTCGGGAAGCTTCTTTCTGAAGTAGGTAATGAATTCTTTGATTCGCTTTTGGAAATTAGGATGCACATCGGCCATCAATCCACCGGGTGTGATGAAACTTTGTGTTAAGCGACTGCCCGTTGTTTCTTCAAAGATGTCTAGTATTTTTTCGCGATCGCGCAGGCCATAGAAAAAAGTTGTTAGTGCGCCCAGGTCCATACCAAACGCGCACCACCACAATTGATGAGAAGCAATGCGGGTGAGTTCGGCAAAAATCGTACGGATGTATTTCACCCGATCACTAACTTCTACGCCCATGGCGTTCTCCACACACAATGCCACCGCTTCATTGTTGATGTGAGCGGATAGATAATCCATGCGATCTGTGAGGTGGATAATCTGAGGATAGGTGAGATGTTCACACATCTTTTCAATTCCCCGATGGATATAGCCGCAGTGGGGAATGATGTATTTTACTTTCTCTCCTTGTAAACAAGTTTCAAAACGCAACACGCCATGAGTGGATGGGTGTTGAGGCCCCATATTAATGATGTATTCTTCTTTTTCTTCGAGGTCAATATCTACTACTGTTTCTTCCATAACTTAACGCTCAAGCGTAAATGCATCTTTGTAGTCTTTGCGCAATGGATATCCAACCCAATCGTCTTCCAAAAATAGTCTCCGTAAGTCAGGATGATTTTCGAAACGAATTCCCAACAGATCAAAAACTTCACGTTCGTAATACTCAGCGGACCTCCAGATATCACAGACCGTTGGAATAACCGGATTGACTTTATCGGGAAGAATGGCTCTCACCACAACGGTATGATGAAACTCTGTTGAGGTGAGGTGATAGACCACATGAAATCCATCTTTGCGATCCGCTCCGGTAAGACAGAACAAATAGTCCATTTTAGTGGATGGAGTTTCTTTCAGTAACTTCATTACTTCATGGAGTCTTTCGACTGGAACAATCAAATCCAGATATTGCTTGCTTAGTCCTGGCTTTGCATCGGGAACCCAAGAAGTGATCAACGTATTTAGCTCTTCTGTTTGCATTCTCCTTCGGTTAAAGGTTCTTGGGCTTGTGTGGGCTCATGATACCGTGATTTATCTTCTGTAGAGGTATCCAGCTGAGCTGTAACAATTCCTTCTTTCTCGCCAATCGTCTTCATTTGTATCTTTCGTTGCAGTTGCATGACTCCATATAAAAGCGCTTCGGGCCTGGGAGGACATCCGGGGATATAGACATCAACAGGAATTACCTGATCTACACCTCGTACCACTGAGTAGGAGTTATAATAGAAGGGTCCACCTGAAACTGCACAAGCGCCCATGGCAATTACATATTTAGGATCAGCCATTTGATCATAAAGTCTTTTAAGCACTGGGGCCATCTTTCGTACAATGGTTCCGGCAACAACAATTACATCTGCCTGGCGAGGCGAGGCGCGATATACTTCAATTCCAAATCGCGCAAAGTCATGTCGAGGTGCACCGGTGGCCATCATCTCAATGCCACAGCAACTAGTCGCGAATGTGAGAGGCCAAACCGAATTAGAACGACCCCAATTGATAATAGAATCGAGAGTTGAAACAATCACGGGACTTCTGGACCTTCTCAATTCTTCCAACGTTTCGTTGTCGTTGAAATCTTCGTAGGGTATGGATTTAATGTCTACTCCCATGTCAGTGCTTTTTTCTTCCAGGCATAGAGCAAGCCCAAACCAAGAATCGTGAAGAAGATTAAGATTTCAATAAATGCGTTGAGGCCCACTTCGCGCATCACAACAGCCCATGGATAAATAAATACGGTCTCTACATCGAAGATGAGGTAGATGATAGCAAACAAATAATAACCCACATGAAATTGAATCCAGGTGGGTCCTTCCGTGGGGATACCACATTCATAAGGTTCCGATTTTACGGTGCTGGGAGTTTGGGGTGCAGCATAGTAGGCAAAGATAATGGCGCCTCCCACCAAAATGACTGCTGTAATAAAGAAGGTAAGTAGCTGATAACTTTCCATGAGTATTTATCGCTGAGTCAGTTTCATTCCTTTCTCATTGATGTGTTAAAGTAACCTACTCCATCTGGAAGGTGACATGATCTTGCTTATCGAAAAAGGTGACTTTTGTCAGTTAAAACCTTTTGACTGATCAAATGAGTTTACTTATATCTCCCAATGACTAGGTCCTAATAATAGACTCTCCAGATTTCCAATTCCTTTCGCCTCCACTTCATGCTGAATTTGTTCAACCACCCGATCTTCATAGGAACTTCGATCTGCGAGGCTTTGTAAGACACCCATGGGTCTAGGAAGATTTTCAGCGTAAGTCATATTGGCCAGAATAAAAGCAAGTGTGGAATCTTTCTCATCATGAACCAATACATCATTGATACTATTGCCACCTTCGGTTAGTTCAATCACGGTTGGGCG
>JBJXFC010000243.1:0-17366 GCA_046153915.1 Flavobacteriales bacterium | reverse complement strand
ATGGAAAAAGCCCAATTCGCCATCGAACTTGGCGAAAAATGGGGTATCGGTCAAAAAAAGGAAGACAATGGCATTGTGATTCTCGTAAAGCCCAAAACTCCTACCGAAAAAGGCAAAGTTTTCATTGCTGTGGGCCGCGGTCTCGAAGGCGCCATACCGGATGCTAAGGCCTTTTTGATCGTTGACAACGAAATCCTGCCGCGTTTCAGGGAAGGGAAAATGTATGAAGGCATTGATGTAGCAACCAATGTCATCATGCAATTGGCAAAAGGCGAATACACTATTGCGAGTTACGAAAACGACAGCAAAAAAGGCGGTGGTAAAACAAACTGGCTTTTTCTTCTGGTCTTTTTGGTTATAGCCGTCATTGTTGGAGTGCGCGCCAAACAGGCAAAAACCTATTCACGTCTCAACAATGTTTCTTTCTGGACCGCCTGGGCCCTGCTCAATGCAGCTCAACGAAGTCATCGCGGCTATTGGGATAGTTTTAACCGCGGTGGTGGTGGATTTGGTGGATTTACCGGTGGAGGAGGAAGCAGCGGCGGCGGATTTGGCGGTTTTGGTGGCGGAAGTTTTGGGGGTGGTGGAGCAGGTGGTGAGTGGTGATTCCAATGGAGTTTTGCGCCTTTCCTGCGACTTATAAACGAGAATCAAATCCGAATAAATAAGTATCTGTCAAACCAATTGCTGAATTACATTTGCCCGCCTTTTCAAAGCAATGGATTATAAAACAACCAGTATTTCCAGTGATTCTGCAACATTTATGCTGAAGATTCGAAGCATAGCAGCATTGTTCAAATTACGTCTCGCTTCTCTGGTTGTTATTTCTGCCGTTCTAGGATATTTTATGGGTAGAAGCAGTATCGATTGGAAAATTATGACTGCATTGTGTCTTGGCGGTTTTCTTCTCACGGGAGGAAGCAATGGTATGAATCAGGTCTGGGAAAAAAGATGGGATGCACTGATGAATCGCACCCGCACAAGACCAATTCCAACGGGCAAACTTTCTTCCATGGAAGCTACCGTTATTTCGATGGTAGCCGGCATTGCGGGAATTGTTATGTTGTGGGTGATGATCAATCCTGCAAGTGGAATCCTTGGGTTGTGCGCCTTTTTTATGTATGTATTTATCTACACACCGCTTAAACGAGTAACAAGTCTGGCGGTTTTTGTAGGCGCTTTTCCCGGAGCTATTCCTCCCATGCTCGGGTTTGTTGCCGCGACAAACAATTATGGTCTCGAAGCAGGATTGTTGTTTGCCATGCAGTTTATGTGGCAATTCCCCCATTTTTGGAGTATTGCATGGGTTTCTCATGAAGATTATAAACGCGGAGGATATGATCTGTTGCCTTTTCGCGGTGGCCCAGGTAAACGAAATGCCTTTCAGATTTTACTTTACGCCGCATTCCTGATACCGGTGAGTTTACTTCCGTGGGCGCTTCCTTTCGACAAACCACTCGTTGGCAATCTGGCGATGGCCGTTGCTGTTCTGGCAGGTGGAATTATGTTTTGGTACAGTGTCAAACTTTATTCCTCTTTGGATGTTAAAGATGCCCGAAGAGTGATGTTTACTTCGTTTTTCTATTTGCCCGTAGTGCAGCTTTTTTATGTGCTGGATAAGTTGTAGTGAGGTGATAGAAATATGCCATGTCTTTTAAAATGTAAGAACAATGACCGATTTAGCTGAAGGAAATCCTACAAACGAGGTGCCGGAATACCGCGGAAAAATGGACGTATATGCAAGTGTTGCACCTGAGGTGAAGGTGAGAACGAAGAAGATGATGATGTGGTTTATCATTTTCGCAATCATTATGATGTTTGGCGGAATTACAAGTGCATTGATTGTCCTTTACGGTAAACTTATATGGATCCATATCACACCGCCAGTTTGGTTTTGGTATAGCAATATATTCATAATAATCAGTAGCTTATCTATGATTATTGGAATAAATGCTTTAAAAAGGGGCAAAAAACAACTGGCTACAATTTGCACTGTTGCCACGTTGGTGTTGGGTATTGCTTTCACTTACACCCAAAACCAGGGCTGGGGTGAGCTCTCGGGCCGCGGCATGGGATATACCATTGGCCACAATATCAAAGGACTGAAGTATTACAGATGGAACACACTCGGGAGATTTTCGGGTGAATATGGAACTGATTATTGGTTTGAAATCGATCACGAGCGCGTAATTAAGGACGGTGATGAATATTACAAGCCAAGTAATCCGGGCAAACCAGTGACTGATTCTGTGATGAATACCTTCAATGCCTGTGGAGCACTGTTGAGTGTTTTGATTTACCTGCACATCATTCACTTGTTCTTTGGGTTGATTTATCTTGCTGTAAATACGGTGAGGCTTACAAAAGGCCGCCTCAATCAGAATAACTGGGTTAGTTTGTCAGTCAACGGAATGTATTGGCACTTCATGGGGTTGCTTTGGCTTTACCTCTTTGCCTTTCTTTTCTTCATTTTCTGAGAATATCTAGTCATTCTTAATTAGAGTGATTCCAAATAAACAACGGTAT
This sequence comes from Flavobacteriales bacterium, assembly GCA_046153915.1. Lineage (GTDB taxonomy): Bacteria > Bacteroidota > Bacteroidia > Flavobacteriales_D > Sanyastnellaceae > JANNVZ01. Next base: position 14,840 of record JBJXFC010000243.1, on the reverse strand, counting down.
TGGGTAGATTGCAGGTCAATACAGGCAAGGATTTCATCAACATCTTAACGCTCATTCTTTTTTTTCAACATAGACACTTTTTAGAGTTGAAATCGTGATTAAACTTGCGCCCGATAAAAAACTTTCCAAAACCTTATGTCAGATCATTCAAAGGAAGTAAGCAAAGAAGAGCTCTGGGGCGGTGGCCAATCCCCGTTCAGTATCAGTTATGGTAAAATGATGATGTGGTACTTCCTCGTGTCGGATGCTCTGACATTCGGAGGACTGCTCACCGCTTATGGTGTGATTCGTCATGGAATTTCGGAACCATGGCCCGTGGGCGAGCAGGTTTTTGAAGCTCTGCCGTTCCTGCATGGCAGTTATCCGCTCATTTATGTGGCCCTGATGACCTTCATCCTCATTGTTTCTTCGGTTACAATGGTATTGGCTGTAGAAGCCGGACATCGCATGGATAAGAAGGGTGTAGTTAAGTGGTTAGGCCTTACCGTTCTTGGAGGTGTATTCTTCCTTGGATCTCAGGCTTGGGAGTGGTCACACTTTATCCATGGCTCTGGTGGTGGTTTTCAGGTAGATTCTGCCATGGCTGTAAATACCAAAGACGAAAATGAAGAAGTCGTTCCCATGAACTTAACTGCCGGCACATGGATACATTTCAAATCTGAATTTGGTCACGCTTACGAGCACTACCAGGAGCATATTGAAGAGCATGGTGCTGAGGGCGGTAAAATTGAAATGGATCCAACTTCCGGAAAAACTTTGATCTTGGTTCCGGCGCATGATCACGATCACGGCCACGACCATGCTCACGACCACGCACATGATGGTGGTGATGCACACGCAGGACATGATCATGCTGCTCATGCTGAAATAATGGATACACTCTATAACGGGGAACTCGAATTGCTCGTTAATAAGTATGTCCTGGTGCACGAAAACGACAAGGATTACCGCAAAATGGAACTGAGTGGCTCGGAAGCCGTAAAAGTTTGGAACAACATGATGAAAGGTTCTACAGCATTCGGGGCCAATATGAGCAAAAACGAATACGGTCCTCAGCAATATGCCGATTTCTTCTTCTTTATCACCGGTTTCCACGGTTTCCACGTGATGCAGGGTGTTATCATTAACATTATAGTTTGGTTGATGGCCATTCGCGGTGTTTTCGAAAGACGCGGACACTACGAAATGGTTGAAAAAATTGGTCTGTTCTGGCACTTTGTAGACCTTGTGTGGGTATTCGTATTTACCTTCTATTACCTCGTTTAAAATATTAAAGAAATAAAGATACTTCTATGGAAAGAGACGACCTCATAGTAAACGATAGTTACTCTGTAAACGCCAATCACAGCGAAGAAGAGGGTGTGAAAATTCGCAAAGACGTATGGCGGGTAACAATTATTCTGACCCTTATTACTGTTGGTGAAATCTTTATGGGCGTTTACTTCAAACGCAATGGAACCTTGAAATGGGAGACCATCAAGTTCCTGTTCTTGTTTTTGACACTTGTGAAAGCAGCCTTTATTGTTCTCAATTTCATGCACCTGGGGCACGAGCGCAGAAATCTGAAGTATGTGATTCTTCTGCCGTATGCATTGTTTATCCTGTACCTTATCTGCATTGGTTTATACGAAGGTGTTTCTGTTCACAATGCGAACAACAGTTTTCGGTAAATCCTGATGTCAAAAAATATCAAATGGAAAAAGTATATCGCTTTAGTCGGTATGCTTTTTTTATTTCCGCTCGTTTTTCTTTTGTTTTTTGGAAAGATGGGCAAACACAATTTTAAAACACTTCCTTATTTCGGTATAGAGTCACCAAACGAACAAACCCATTCGGATTATACAATTCCGGGTTTTGTGTTCAGTGATCAGAATGGCAACGCCTTCACGCGCGATTCATTAGTCGGAAATGTCTGGCTGGCCGCATTTTATTCGCTTAATGATCCCCATCTGGATAAAATTACAGAGAGGATATTGAATCTCAATTTCAGATACAGAGATGAAAAGGATATCCGCATCGTGACTTTCTGCACAGATTGTGATTACGATGCTTTGCCACTTGTTCAAAATTATACGCACCAGCTCAATCGGTACAATTGCCGGCAGGACAAATGGGTATATCTGACAGGAAATCAGGCTGCCATGCAGAGTTTTATCCGCAATGGGTTTTTGATTCAGGATTTAAAAAATGAGGCCATTTTCAGACTTGTGGACGAATCGGGCCATATTCGCGGGCTGTATGGCAACACAGAATACCATATGCTCAATGCAATGGAAGACGTTGCCTTGTTAAAAAAGGAAATCGACATTCGAAAATACAATGAAAAAAAGGCGAGAGAGAAAGGTGTTCAGTAGTGCATTGATTGCACTGCTTATCTTGTTCTCCGGTTGTGAAGAGGAGATTAAGAAAGAAGCAGCAGTTGTGGCGCCTGTTGCCCACCAGAAATTGCCGTTTTTTGGAGAACACGATGTGGAATTGGTGAGAAATGACCAGGGATCAAGTATTCCGGATACAGTCTTTTACCGGATTCCAAAATTCTCTTTTACCAATCAGGACAATGCGGATGTTTCCCACAAGAATTATGAAGGCAAAGTGTTTGTCGCCGACTTTTTCTTTACAACATGCAAAAGTATCTGCCCGGTGATGAGTTCCCAGATGGCCCGATTGCAATCCCTTGTGAAAAATGAAAGCCTTCAAAGCGATGTTATGTTTCTTTCTCATTCGGTGAAGCCACTCGAGGATTCGCCTGAGGTTCTGAAGAATTACGGCAACTCAATTGGTGCCGACTTTGGAAATTGGAATTTTGTTACTGGAAAACCGGATGATATTTATGATCAGGCTCAGCAGGGGTACATGCTTTCAGCTTTTCCTTCAGACACAGCGGATGGCGGCGTTTTTCATACAGACAAATTCACACTGATAGATCGCGAAATGCATATCCGCGGATATTATGACGGAACCTCAACAAAAGAAGTAAATCAATTGTTTGAGGATTTAAAATTGCTGGTAAAAGAGAAATAACATGAGCACAGGAAGTCAATATTTGTCCCCGTCCATTCAAAAAAACGACAAAAAAGCCAAATGGATTATCATATCTGTTTCAATTGTAGTTTTCCTTGTTGTGGCTTCCCTTCGTTACCTTAAAATGAATGTAGACCTTGGTTTTGATGTGCACATTTTTGCAGCAGCCAACGCTTCTATCAATGCTACTGTTACCGTTTTACTTATTGCAGGTCTGGTTCTTGTAAAGGTTAAAAACTACAAATGGCATAAAAACATTATGCTCCTGGCGATGTTCCTTTCTGTGCTGTTTCTTGTTTCTTACATTGCCTATCACTTGTTTTCGAAAGAAACCACCTATCCGCTGGATGCGCCTTACCGAAGTCTTTATTTCTTCATCCTGGGCACACACATCGTTCTGGCAGGTGTTATCCTTCCATTCATCTTGTTTACAGCATACCGTGCGCTCATTTCCGAGTTTCCGGGTCACAAAAAGCTGGCGCGAATTACCTGGCCGGTTTGGTTCTATGTTGCGTTAACCGGTGTTATCGTTTATTTGATGATAAGTCCATATTACACAGTATAACCCAAATTATGCAGTCCATTTCTATTCCGATACAAAATCACTGTGAATTCCCGCACTTGCTCGTTTCGAGCGCTCACCGTAAGTGCATTACGCCTGCGCGCTCGAAACTTGCGCGAGTACGCGAATTCTTTGTGATTTAGAATCTCATTTACGAAACCGACTGCATAATTTGGGTTTAATCTTCCTTATATTTGTATCCATGAAAAAGGCTTTCGCACTCGTTTTGATGATCTGTCTGTTCCTTTTTTGTGGTTTGGATGTAGATGCGCAATGCGCTATGTGCAAAGCCACGGCTGAAAGTGCAACAGAAAATGTAAACAGAGGTATTGGTGAAGGATTAAACAATGGAATTGTTTACCTGATGCTCATTCCATATGTGTTGCTTGGAACCATTGCAATTGTGTTTTTCAGAAAGAAGATTTTCTCCACTTTTTCAGCACGCTAAGCTCAGCGTAAAAGTGAATGATTTCTTAATTGTTTGTGTTACTTTGTATTTTGGTGTAATTTTTGGCTTCGCCGTCTAAAACTTACCAAATTCAAAAAAGGATATTACTCTATAATGAAAAAGATTCTACTCATCGCTTTCGGCGTATGTGCCTTTCAGGTTTCAAATGCTCAGTTTACTACTGAAAAAGCCATCGATTCCACTCAAACCGAAGTGGAAGAGCAAAAGATGCAACTTTTGGTCACTGATTTCCGCACCAAACGAGTTATGGATGCCGATGTAATGGTGAAGGGGCTTAATCCAAGAAAAACGGTTATCTTCAAAGACATCTCTGACACGACTGTAGTCCTCAAAAAATACCAATTGTATTCTGTCTCTGTTATCAAAGAAGGCTACATGTATTTCGCTCATAAATTTTGGCCGGATGAGTCGAATCTACACCTGGAGCGTATCGAACTAAAACCACTTTCTGTTGGAGTTAAAACGAGCATTGAGGACATTACATTTCGGGGAGATGAGACCGAAATTTATTACAAATCGTTGCCTGCTCTTGAAGAATTGATCACCTTTCTAAAAGCTAACCCAACTGTGAAAATTTGCGTAGTTGGTCACGTTAATGGCCCGGCAAGTGATGAGCAAAAGGGCGATAAATACTACAGCAAACAAAGTGAAAAACGTGCGGAATCTGTAAGAGATTATTTGGTTCAGCACGGCATTGCAGAAGACAGACTTACAACACGCGGTGATGGCAACAAAAAAATGCTGTGGCCCGACCCGCAAACGGATTGGCAAATAGACGCCAATCGCAGAATTGAAATAGAAGTTACCGAGATATAATTGATAGAAAGCCCTCCGAAAGAGGGTTTTTTCTTTTCTTGCCTTTTAGGATTGTTGCTCAAAATGGCATATTTCCACTCGTACTATTTCGAAACCTTTAAACATTTCATTTTAGTCTGAAGAATGGCAATGGGTTATGTTTGTGGCATATCCTAAAACCCATGAGAAGTTTAGCTTTTGCTCTGGTATTCCTGCTGCCTGCAATGGTTTCGGGCCAGTGGTCGCTTGATAGCTGCATTCAGTATGCTTTTCATAACAATATTTCAATCAGGCAAAGTGCCTTAAATCTTGAGATTACCCAGGCCAATGAATTAACTTCGCTAGGCAATATGCTGCCTTCACTCAATGCGCAGGCAACACACGGCTACAACTGGGGGCAACGTATTGACCCATTTACCAACCAGTTTGCCACAGAGCGCATTCGCAGCAACAATTTCGGGGTATCTACAGGTATTACCTTGTTCAATGGCTTTGCCCTTGTCAATACCTGGAAACAAGCGGGTCTAAATTCTGAATCCAATAAATGGACGTATGAAAAAATGCGCAACGATATTGCACTCAATGTTGCCACTTCTTATCTCACCGTTCTCCTAAATAAAGAATTTCTGGATATTGCAAAACGAAACAAGGATGCCACTCAAAGGCAAGTTCTGCGCCTGAATAAACTATTTGCAGCGGGACAGCTCGCTCAAAGCGGAGTAGCGGATATGGAAGCGCAATTGGCAAGTGATAACTCCAATGTGGTAACAGCAGAAAACAACTACAATCTTGCAATAATTTCGCTTATGCAACTGCTTCAACTGGATCCTGCAAAGGCTTCCCAATTCAGTATTGCAACTCCATCCATCGATGCTTTTAATTCGGAGTACGTTATGACAACCCCGGAAATAACGGTTCAGGCAGCCTTGAATAATTTACCGGAAGTAAAAAGCGCAGAAACCAATCTTGCCAGCTCCGATTTGGGTGTCAAAATTGCCAAAGGCTCTCAATTGCCTAGCCTTACGATGAACTATAGTTATGGAACGGGTTATTCTGGCGCTTCCAAAGTATTGACTGGCATACCTCAATTCAGGGTGGATACAATCGGGATTACAAATGTTTCCAACGAATTGGTTTTGGCTCAAGGGTTTTACTTCAGCGGTGATGCTTATTCCCTAAAGCCTTTCAATGATCAATTGAAAGACAACGTCAATCAGTCGTTGTTTTTTTCACTGAATATTCCCATATTCAATGGTTTCAATGCCCGTACAAACGTTAAACGCGCGAGGTTAAATTTGGAAATTAGCGAATTGCAATTGCAACAGACCCGGCAAACAGTGGAACAAAATGTGTATCGTGCTCACGCCGATGCACAGGCGGCCCTTGCACAATACAATGCATCGGCCCTGAGCGTTTCTGCAAGCGAAAAGGCATTCGCCTACGCGGAGTCGAGATACGAGAATGGTCAAAGCAATTCAGTAGATTATGCTGATGCAAGAACCCGACTTGAAAACGCTCTTGCCACCCTTACAAGAAGCAAGTATGAATACATTTTTAAAATTAAAATCCTTGAATTTTATCAAGGTAAAACAATCAACCTGAATTAATGAAAAAAGGACTCAAAATAGGTATCTGGATTGTCGGGATCTTTGTTGCATTGCTGGTGGTGGGCAAAATCTTTGGCGGAAAAGACGATGTCAAAAAGGTCACGGTCGAAAAAAGCGCGAAGCGAAATCTCATCGAAAGTGTTTCTGCCAGTGGAAAAATTCAACCCGAAACGGAGGTGAAAATTCAATCGCAGGTGAGCGGAGAGATTGTTGAATTGCCCGTTAAAGAAGGCGATCAGGTGGTACAAGGACAATTGCTTGCCAGAATCAACCCAGATTTGTATACTTCGGCTTTGAGCAGGGCAGAGGCGTCACTCAATAGTGCCAAAAGCAATCTGAGCAGTGCGCGGGCCCGGAAAACGCAGGCTGAATCGCAGTTCAAAGTGACAGAATTGAATTTTCAACGCCAAAAGAAACTGTTTGAAGACGGAGCCATTTCCAAAGCAGAATTTGAAAATATCACCAGCACCTGGGAAACATCTAAAGCGGAGATCGAAGCTTCTGCTGAAAGTATAAACAGCGCCGAATTTGCAATAGAAAGCGCAAGAGCGGGTGTGGTCGAAGCAGCAGACAATTTGAAAAGGACAACAATTCTGGCTCCCATGAATGGCACTGTTACAGCTTTGACGAAAGAGCTGGGCGAAGCAGTTTTGGGAAATAGCATGATGAGTGGTGATATCATTATGAAAATATCCGCACTGCAAACCATGGAAGTGAATGTGGAGGTAAATGAAAGCGATATAGTGCGCGTGAATGTGGGCGACACCGCGGTGGTAGAAGTAGATGCATACCAGGATGAAAAATTCAAAGGCCTTGTCACTGAAATCAGCAATACTGCCCTCAATATGCTCACTTCGAGCATCGATCAAGTCACAAATTTCAGTGTGAAGATCCGGATTTTACCAGAATCGTATAGCCATCTCACAGAAGGAAAGGACAAGCATTATTCGCCTTTTCGGCCTGGAATGAGCGCAACTGTGGAGGTGCAAACCGAACGCACAGACAACGTGATTACAGTACCCATTAAATCCATCGCATCGCGGGAGGATACAACGTCCAATTCGGGATACAAAAGACTAAAAGAAAAGGAACTCGCTCCAACCGATAAAGTTCTGCCCGATGAGCCTTACACGGTGCTTTTTGTGCGCAATGAGTCCACTGGCAAGGCGGAAATTCGTGTGGTTAAAACGGGCATTCAGGATGATAAATTCATTCATATTCTTAGTGGTTTGACGGAGGGAGAAATGATTATTACCGGACCGTATGATTTGGTGAGCAGAAAGCTGAAACCGGGAGATGTAGTCGAAGTCAAAACTGCCAAAGATGAACGCAAAGAAGATGAAGAGGCTGAAAAAGAAAACGATTCGAAGGGCGGCGAGTAGGCATGAGTAATTCTGTTATTTTACTGATTGAAACGGCTACAAAAAACTGTTCGGTTGCAGTATGCAGAAATGGTTTTTTGATCTGTGAACTGAGCGAGAAATCGGATGCCTTTATTCACGCTGAAAAATTGCATGTTCTTATCAACAAGGCCATTCGCGATTCAGGTTTGACGCCAAAAGATATCGGCGCGGTTGCAGTGAGTAAAGGACCGGGTTCTTACACCGGACTTCGCATTGGCGTGAGCGCGGCCAAAGGTTTGGCATTTGCGCTGGACATTTCGCTGCTGGCCATCAATACCCTCGAATTGATGTGCGATTATGGCCAGACACTTCATCCAGACATGGATTTTTATTGTGGATTGATGGATGCACGAAGAGATGAGGTGTATATGGCGGTGTTCGATAACAAGGGCCGTGAAGTAATGGCTACAACTTCGGCCATAATGGGCAATAACCCTTTTGCCTTTGGAGATGGAAAGCGGTGTTGTTTTATTGGGGATGGAGTAAAGAAATGTGAAGCTATTTTGCCTGCTAGCAGTATTGGCCTCGATGTTTTGCCATCAGCATCGATGATGATGCAGCTCGCAACAACCCAATTTAAAATGGGGATATTTGAGAACACAGACACCTTCGAACCTTATTATCTCAAGGATTTTATTCCGGGAATTGCCAAACGTTCTTTGCTGAATTAATTTATTTGCTGCCATACTTTCTACCTTTGATTTTCGTTTGATATAGCAATGAGAAAGATTCTCCCCATCATGGTACTGGTTGTATTGAGTTGCTCGCGTTGCCGTGATCGCAACCAACAAGGGCAAGTGCCATATGTTCCGGTTAATATTTCAATCAATGTAAATCAGCCGGATTTTTTCAATCTTTCGGTACCAACAGGCTGGGTTTATGTAACGGGAGGAAGCCGTGGAATTATTATCTACCGCAATAGCAGCGATGAGTTTACGGCATTGGAAAGACATAGCACATACCAACCCGAAAATGAATGTGCCGTAGCCGTTCAGGAAGATGGCGTTCTTATCAAAGATCCCTGCAGTGAGTCGCGTTGGCTTATCCACGATGGCAGCATTGTAGACGGGCCAACGAGTTTTCCGCTTATTCAATACGAGACTTCATTCCAGGATCCTTACCTCTTTATCACGAATTGAAAAAAGTGTTTTGAAACTTTAGATGCCTTGTTGCGTTAAAACCGATTGAACGTATTCAAAAAGTAAATGCAATGAGAAATCTAACCCTATTTCTGGCTATTGTAACATGCCAGTTTATCCTTTTTTCGTGTTCGAATGAACCTAAAAAAGAAACCGCTGTCAACACAGTGCAACTTCAACCAAACGATTCTTTGTTTCACATCAGCCAGGGCGGATATGATTTTAATATCATTCTTCCAAAAGACCTGATGATTGAAAACACGCCTGAAATTACACTCAACAATAGCACGGGTGAGTTGAATATTCATCTTGGGGATCAATTCTGGATCGTTGCTTCACTGGAAAAGGCGGATATAATCCGGATCAAAACAGAATTGAATGAAGACATGCTTTTCACCAACCGCATAGTTGAGGAAAGCGATAAAAGCGTTATGTATCAGCGTATTTTGCCAGATGGCACGGAATATGACTACAGTTTCAAATGCTCAAATGAAATTGGGGGCAAATCCTATTTTTTCCGCACCAGCGAAGAAGGTGAGTTCAAAATGGATCATGTTACCAAAATGAAACAGGCAATTTCTTCAGTTCATAGTGCAGTCTGAAGAAAATTTTTACCTTAGCACCGGCTAAAACACATAACACCATCTATTTTAGAATGAAAACCCTATTTACAACCTGTTTAATCGCCCTGGCTGCAATTTATTGCCGCGCGGAAGTTGTCGTTATTAGTGGTGTTTACCAGGGAAAGGACTTATATGTCCAAAACCCGACTACTTCGAGTGGCGTAGGTTTTTGTGTTTTTGAGGTTTTGGTAAACAACAACATTACAAGTGATGAGGTCAACTCTCCTGCGTTTGCCGTTGATCTTGCCGCATGGGGTTTAAAAATAAATGATCCCGTGGAGGTCATTCTTCGCTGCAAAGAAAAGTGTGAAGTCAAAATTATCAATCCCCAGGTTATTTACCCCAACAGTACTTTTGAAGTGGTAAGCATGGCCATTACAGCAGATGGTTTACTCACCTGGTCAACCAAAAATGAATCATCAGCCATACCATACATCATCGAACAATTCCGTTGGAATCGCTGGATGAAGGTTGGCGAGATAATGGGAAAAGGTATTTTACAAAGTTCAGACTACGCGTTTCAGGCCAAACTCCACAGCGGCCTCAATACCTTCCGTATTTATCAGATTGATCACAAAGGCCAACGTGTATCGCAGGAAGTAAAAGTCGAAAGTGCAACACCGGCGGTAAAAATCAAGAGTACCAAAATCAACAACTCTATTGAGTTTTCTGCTGAAACAGACTATGAGATTTACAGTGAATATGGTTCGCTTGTAAAGTCTGGAAGGGGCACTTCGGTGGATGCCTCCAAGTTTTTCAAAGGAAAATACTACGTTAGCTTCGACAACAAAGGCGGAGAAATTATAGAGAAAAAATAAAATTCAATATTCTTTTGGAAAGCCCTGCTTCAGAAACGTTGCAGGGCTTTTCTTTGTCAGAAAAAGAACATGTTCGGAAAAATTGAACACATTGGCATTGCCGTCAAAAATCTGGAAGAATCCAACAGATTGTTTACAGATATCCTTGGAGTGGCGCCATATAAACAAGAGCTTGTAGCAAGTGAACATGTGCAGACGTCTTTTTTTCGAACCGGTGAAAACAAAATAGAATTGTTGCAGGCCACTTCTCCAGAAAGCCCCATTGCCCGTTTCCTAGATAAAAACAAAGAAGGAATCCATCACATTGCCTTCGAGGTGAACGATATTTATGCGGAAATAGAACGGCTAAAGGACTTGGGATATACTATGATTCATGATGAACCGAAAGATGGTGCAGACGGCAAAATTATTGCATTTTTACATCCCAAAAGCAGTGGTGGAGTATTGATAGAACTTTGCCAGGACAAATCCTAAGGTCGCTCTACTTTGCCCGTGAATTGAGCATCACAACATAACCCGATTGTTCATAGGCCCGGCCTTTTCCATCTTCTACAGAAATAAAATAGGCGTAAGATCCTTCCTGAACCAATGTACCTTTCATGGTTCCATCCCACGGAGCATTGATGTCGTTGGTTTCATAGATTATATCACCCCATCTGCTAAAGATCAACATTCTGTAATTCTGAAAATCAGCGAATGAAATGACTGGTCGGAACGTGTTGTTAAATCCATCAACAACGAATGCACTTGGTATCCAAATTTTGGGTTCTTGAGAAAGGCAGAGTTCATTGCTGAAAGAACTATGACTTATTCCCAAAAGTGTGGATGGAATCTCAACAGCTTCAATGGTATAGCAAAATTGGCCATCGGTATACAAAAGGTTAGAAACATCATCTTCATAGACGAATAAGCCCGGACTTAGTTCGGCAACTACCACATCTGGTCCGGTTTCACCTATTCTCCGATGAACTCTGTATTTCTCAACACCCTGTTCCCAGTTGCCATATGCGGTCCATGTAAGAATATTCTTAATTTGCTCGATACTTGCAAATCCCTGCTGCAAAATAGTAATTCCCAGATTCGTTGTATCTACAATGTCGCCGCACAGATTTTCTGTAATTACCCGGTAGTCATATGGAAAAACATCGGTTTCCACATCAAGATCCTGTATGTCGAGCAGGGCGCTGTTGGAAGTACTTTCAGTAATGACTTCATCCCAATTGCCGCCGTTAAGGTCATATCTCTCCAACAAGTAATAGTGTTCTGTGAGAGTTGGATCAATTTCGAGTGTTACAGTTACTTCGTTTTGGTTGGTAACCGAGGCATTGCTCAGATAAACATAGTCGGGTGGAACGGGATATGGAGTAAGCACAGCCTGAATATTTGAAACAGATCGGAATCCCGTTCCAAAAGCCACCCCTTCGATGTAATAGACGTTGTAACCAACGGTGGTTGGATTTAGATGGGTGTATGATAACTGAACGCCGGCAACAGTATCCAGTGGTGCAAATACAATTGATGACGGAGGCGGAAGTGGTTCTGGAACGAAGGCATGGTAGATGATATAGAAATCAACGCCTGCTTCCCATCCGGTGTAAGCGGTCCAGCTAAAATCAATTTGTTCTTCACACATGCCATAAGAAATTGAAGGCAGAAAAATGGTGCAATTGCAGATATCTGCGGTTGGGCTGGTATTATAGCCGGAGCCGGTGAAACAGGTGTCGAAAGCTGCTAAACTGTAACACTGTGGTCCCACATTAGGCGATGCAAGAATATCGGTAAACGTCAGGTTATTGATACCCTGAATGGTGTCGAGAATGTCCAGTGTAGTACCTGTGCATTCATAAGCGATGTATGCCTGCGTATCTTCACTTGGATTTTGCACCCAGTTTAGAACAACATCGTTGGTGAGATGGTCAACAGTAACTGAAGAAACCACTGGAATTTGCGGAGGAACAACGTCCGAAAAAACATCGCCTGTAATATTGCTTTCAAATGAACAGGATCCGGGAATGGAAAGAACGACCTGAAAATTCAATTGTTCGCTGCAATGCTGGATTTCGTAAGTACTTATTTCGGTTGCTGTGGCGACGGTCTGCACCTGTGTCCAGGTACCAGCAGGATATTCTTTCCAGACCTGATATTCTGAGCCAGCAGGCATATCTTCATCGAATTGAAAAGGGGAATCCCAATCGATGATGGCATAGCCCATCGGTAATGAACTTGGCGTAACTTCGATAAAAATAGTGGAAAGTGAATCAGACCCCATGGATTCATAGGCATCAATGCCATCCATATATCCCGTTGATATACAGTACCAGACGGCACCAAGATTGGCATTGGCGGTGTTATCGTAATAAGTTGTCTGGTTGATGTCAGAAATTGTACCTACAGGAGTAAAGGCAGCGCCAATAAAGGGCGAGGAATAAATTTTGTATTCGATGAAGGACCCAAAAGGATCTGTGATGGGTTGAAAATTGAGGACCACATCGCCGATTGGCGTAACAACGAGACATTCCAATACAGGCGGTGGAAGTGGTTGTGATCGCGAAATAATCGACATCATCATCCCTGTCAATAACAAACAATATTTCTTTAGTCGATTCAATTTAAAATGAGGGTGCAAAAGTAAGGTGCTTTCATCCTTAACTGCTTTGAATTACATTTATTACACGATAAAAACAACGAAATGGTTGCTTGATGTCGAAAAATTATACGATCACAATTTCAAGACGGATAATCTATCGGCAGTGGCTTTAAATTCCTGGACGATTCGGTTGATGATTTCGGAGGCCGGTAAAATTTCATTGAAAGTAGCCGCTATTTGTCCGATTTCAAGTTCGCCTTGAATGAGATCTCCTTCAAACATACCCTTTTTCGCCCTTCCGCGACCAAGCAATTCGGCAAGCTGTTCCTTGTCAGCGCCTTCAGCATATGCTTTTTGCACTTCCTCATAAAAGGGATTATGTAGAAGCCTTACTGGAGTTAATTCCTTGAGAGTTAGTGAGGTACTGCCTTCGGTTGCGGCTATTACTTTTTGCTTAAATTCTTCATGAGCACTACTTTCAAGGCTCGCGACAAAGCGGCTGCCTATTTGAACGCCGTCCGCTCCAAGCGCAAAGGCGGCCATCATAGCGCGGCCATCGCCAATTCCACCTGCTGCAATTACAGGTATCTTCACGGCATCTCTAACTGCCGGAATCAGGCAAATCGTTGTCGTTTCTTCCCTGCCATTGTGACCGCCAGCCTCAAATCCTTCGGCTACAACAGCATCGCATCCAGCAGCCTCCGCCTTTTGGGCAAATTTTGAACTGGATACTACGTGAACAACTGTAATACCGGCATCTTTAAAGATTTGGCAATATGTTTTGGGATTGCCCGCCGAGGTGAATACAATGGGTACTTTTTCTCTCAGGATAATTTCGATGTGATCTTCAATCTGCGGATAGAGCAGTGGAATATTGACTCCAAATGGTTTATCGGTAGCCTTTTTGCATTTTTGAATGTGAAGCTCGAGAATTTCCGGATACATACTGCCCGAACCGATTATTCCCAATCCACCGGCATTGCTCACGGCGCTCGCCAGTTCCCATCCGCTGCACCAGATCATTCCGGCCTGCACAATGGGGTATTTTATCCCAAAAAGTTCTGTAATTTTATTCGTCATCAGGCGCAAAGGTTGCAAATCGAGACTCTTGGTAGGAGCCCGAAAATGCTTATTTTTTCGACAATGGGACAACCCTTTGGGTTTTGGTTCGTATTTATGTTGATACCCAAAGCCAGAGTTTTTTGGAATCAGTTAAAATTCAATTACTTTAGCCACGCTTTTTGTAAGCCATTTAACTTTCATACATGAAAAAACTTCTATTCCTAATTGCATTGGCTCTGAACCTTGGGGCAAATGCACAATACCAGTGGGATTATGGAATCAAACTGGGAGCTGCCAATTACCTGGGAGATATCGGTGGTAAAGATTTGGAGCGTCAGGATTTTGTCTGGGATATGCACCTCGGTCAAACGCGCTATGCAGTTGGAGCCTACGGCCGTTACAAACTTTCAAAGAGGTTGGCAATTGCGGCAAATTTTGATCACATATTGATTCAGGATGCTGACATGTATACAACGTATGTTCCAAGACGCGCCAGAAATCTCAATTTTAGAAATCGCATGTTTGAATTCGGTGCACGCGCAGAATTGACAGTGTGGTATGACAATGACGTGGGCAATCGTGGATACTACAATCCAGACTATAAATTGTATGTTTTTGGCGGGTTATCTGCTTTTTACAGCAATCCGCAAGGTCGGTTGGTGTATGATGGTTTGGATACTTTGATCGCCGATCTCCAACCCGGAGATTATCAGGATAACGTATGGTACAATCTTCGCGACTATCAAACAGAAGG
>JBJXFC010000242.1:0-2920 GCA_046153915.1 Flavobacteriales bacterium | reverse complement strand
CATTCCACTCCGGTCTGGTTAATTGTTATGGTGGTGGCTTCGCTGCTATTCTTCTTTAACTGGAAGCGTTTAAAAAAATCAGGCGTTGATACAAAACAACTATTTTCAACTTTGCCTCCTGAATAAGTCCGTATGAATTCTACCGATCAATCCATCGAACTAGCACCAGGGCTTTCTATTTCAAGGGTGATTACAGGTTTGTGGCAGGTGGCTGACCTGGAACGGGACGGAACATTACTTGATCCGGAAAAGGCTGCGCTGGCCATGAAGCAATACCTGGAAGCGGGCTTAACCACTTTTGATATGGCCGACCATTATGGATCGGCTGAGGATATCGCTGGAATGTTCCGTAAACAGTATGGAAAGGGCAAAGCTCAATTGCTCACGAAGTGGGTACCTACCCCGGGTTCCATTAATAAGGAATCCGTTCGCGCGGCAGTGCAAAAGTCGTTGACCCGATTACAATCCGAACAAATCGACGTGATGCAATTTCACGCCTGGAACTATGCCGATCCTTCCTGGTTAGATTGCCTGTTTTGGCTGCAAGAGTTGAAAACGGAAGGCCTGCTCAAATGCATTGGCCTAACCAATTTTGACACGGCACACTTACGCATTGTTTTACACAGCGGCATTCAGGTCGTTTCCAACCAGGTATGTTATTCATTACTGGATCATAGGGCCTCTAATAAAATGACTGAGTTGTGTCTGCAGCACAATGTTAAGTTATTGGCATTTGGTACAGTTGCGGGTGGATTTCTTACTGATAAATGGTTGGATCAGCCAGACCCAGGTCAAAATAATTCACTCACCTGGTCTCAAATGAAATACAAACGTTTCATTGATGCAGCCGGTGGCTGGAATACCTTTCAGCAATTGCTAAAAGTATTGCACAACGTTGCAGTTAAGAATGGCACTTCCATGGCGAATGTGGCAAGTCGCATTATGCTTGAACAGCCTGCTGTGGGTGCTGTAATTATTGGCGCGCGCCTAGGCAAGGCTGAACATATAAACGAAAATAAATCATTGCTATCCTTAAAATTAGGCGCAGAAAGTAGGGAAGCTTTAAGATCAGCGATTGAACTCCTTACTCCCATTCCAGGTGATTGTGGTGATGAATATCGAAAGCCGCCATTTCTGACAGCTTCAGGCGATCTGAGTCATCATGTGGGAGTAATGCCGCCGCCTTATCCCTCGTACACTGGCAGCGATGGAAGAACCAAAGCCCTGAGTGGCACGGTGTGGGAAGACCTTGCCGGATTTAGCCGTGCTGTAAAAAAAGGAAACCGAATTCTGGTTTCAGGAACGACAGCAACCCACGGCTCGAAAGCAATTGGGGGTAACGACCCTGCCGCCCAGGCACACTTTGTGATTGATAAAATTGAAGGCGCCATCCAGTCGCTGGGCGGTACGCTGGAGGAAGTAGTACGAACCCGGATATTCATTCGCAACATAGATGATTGGGAACCGATTGCCCGGGCCCATGGCGAACGATTTCATACTACTCAGCCAGTCAACACTATGGTAAAAGCTGAATTGATCGGTGAAGAATACCTGGTGGAAATGGAAGCCGAAGCGATTATAAGGGACTAGTTGTTTGATGGTGGTAGACAATTCGCTTTTTCCTTCTTTGACCGCAACGACCCGTGTTTATGACGGCTGCGGATTTCGAAGCTGCGTCCTGTCCACGTGACCGAAACGAAATATGAAAACTAAACTTCAATTTAACACGTCACTCGCAGCTGGCATAAATGTTGGCAGCAGCCCATTCGAACTACCTGGCATAATGCCTATTGAATCATTCTCGTTGCCGCCGCCCATTCGTTACATCCAAAAAACGAGTTAAGACATCTTGAGAAATAAGGTGACACCCCGGTGAAGGGCACTGGTAATTCTCCATGCCAGTATAACCATTATTAAAACCTACCTTGAATTGATCAAATTCTTTTAATTGAGGTTCATCAATTATGATTTCAAACTTACCCTTACCACCTAGAATTTTGGATACTTTGTCTTGCACTTCTTTCCCTGCACTGTCGTATGATATGGAATGTTTGTATCTATTCGATTGTCCGTTGCAAATGTGATTAGGTTGATTTCCGTAAAAGAAACTCATACCATTCGAACCGCCCTCATCGTTTTTTAACCAGACTTCAAAATGGTTTCTTCCACTTCCGTACGATGCCATTGCATAATAGTCTTGAGGGTTGGCTTTATTAAAGACATATTTATTGCTTAGATCTAAATCAAAAAGGGTTGCAATTGGATTGGTTCCATATAAGTAAAATGGCATCATACCTGGAGCAACGGATATGCTTGTTTTGATTCTTTTGTCAATTGCGGAATAGATTGTTGAAATGAATCCACCCCCAGAAAGACCAATCATGCTGAATTGTTCATACGCTCTATCTTTGGTAGCTGTTCGGTCAGATAAATATGCCATCATGGAGGCAGCTGGCGTCAAAAACACTTTAAGAGGTGACCCGGTTGTTACTATAGAGTTCCAAAAACATGCATGTTTACTTTCAAGTGTACCAAAGCAAGGATCGGAATTTGGCATTAGTATTAACGCAACATCCGTTCCTTCGCTCAGAAGTGCGTAAAGTAACCGAATGAAGTCACGGTTAATTAAACTACTTTTTCGGTATGGCCTATCTGTGCCTCGCGAATAGTGGCCTTGGTGTAAGAGCACCACTCTTCCAGAGGATTTCTTTTTTGAAACAAAATAATAAGCAGTCGAATACTCCGGCAAAAAGTTACAGTCCGGTGGAGCTGTCAGCAGAGGCAATCTTATTTTGAGGCGTATAGGTTCCTTGTAGATATCCTGAAATTGTGGATCCAACCATCGTCCCATATCACTCTCAAGAGCCACTAATAGATTTAGCCAATTTGACTTATCAGCTTTGTAATATTCAATTGGATC
>JBJXFC010000080.1:0-22073 GCA_046153915.1 Flavobacteriales bacterium | reverse complement strand
GACAAAGTACTGATGGTAGGTTTGGTTGGGATTTATTCGATGGAAAAATTATTGAGATCGATTATGACAAAAACCTTTTCATAGTACACACCAAACTTACTAAAAAAATAAAGGGCTATTCCAGATTTGAAATGGAGTATACCCGTGGTGTGTTTTATATACATGGCAATCTTCAAATAAATAATAAAAAGTACCAAAATCGCTTCTTATTTCATACAGGTTATCAAAGAACAATTATGTTAGATACTCTCCTGCTGCAGGAACAATATTTCCCTAAAGACTTAGAGGTAATAAAAAAGGTCATTATGAAAAATGGCAAAGGGGACGAAATTCCAGTTATCACTGTAAATATTAAACAATTAAATTTGGGCAAAGAAAGCATACTCAATATTCCGGTTCAGGTTATGACTACAGAAAATCCAGTAGGATTCAAAATACATATTCTAGGTAACGAGGTTTTAAAAAGATTCAACGCCATTTTAGATTTTCAAAACAACTATGTTTATCTAAAACCAAATACTTTGGTTGACTTACCATATATAGATGCGAAATAAAAACAACACACAATCAGGATCTGACAAAGGCAGGGCTTTAGTACCAGGCTGAAATTTTGTACATCCTTTTGGCCTTTGTACCAAATTTGAACTTCAGGGTACAAAAGCCTCGATAAGCCCCACCATATTCTCCACATCGTTGGCGTTCTAAAGGCTCACCACCTCCATTTGGCGCCTAACTGTGGTTCTAATTACATGCATGGATCCTATTTTGTATATCTGGCTCCTGGAACAAATCAAGAAGCCCTACATTTATTCCAGAATATTCTAAAACAGGAGAATCGCTCAATGGTCGGGACTCTTGAGGGGCGAAGATGTTTCATGCTTGTCACTACCTTTCGTAGGTCTGCCAATACTGGCAACCTTGCGAAGTGAATTGAACAAAAAAATAGAAACTTCAAGCATCCGAATGAAAACAGTAATCGTAACAGGAGCAAACAGTGGCCTTGGTTTATGGACCACTAAATACCTTCTTGATTTAGACTACAGGGTTATTATGGCCTGTCGTAATATAGAAAAATCCCAAAAAGCCATTGACGGATTTCATGAGCTTGACAAGAGTAAAACCTTCATTCTAAAAAAACTTGACCTGGCTGATTTTGATAGCATCAGGAGTTTTGTCGACGATTTAAAAGTTCAGGAAGATATCTATGCACTTGATTGTAATGCAGGAATATCGTATGAAGGACCATTTCGATATACCACAAATGGTGTTGAAGAAACTTTCGGAACAAATTATTTAGGACATTTCCTACTCACCAATTTACTACTTGAAAAGTATGACCTAGAAAGAATCGTTATGGTATCAAGTGAATTGCATAACCCAAAAAACAAATCGCCATTCGCTAAAGCTGCATTTAAACCCGTAAATGAATTAGCCTATCCCGTCGTGGATGCCAATTCAACATTACAGAAGCAGGAACAATCCTTTTATGCCACTTCCAAACTATGTGTACTGTTATTTGCCTATGAACTTGACCGAAGGCTCAAAAAGGAAGGACGACCCATAAAAACCCTGGTTAATGTCATAAATCCCGGTTTGATGCTTACCACAAATCTTGGCAGAAAACATACACCAGGTGAGAATTTTTACAGAAATATTCTTGATCTGGTATTCAAAATCATCGGTTTGTCAGATAATCCAAAATTATCTGCAAAGGCAGTTGTTCAATTAATTGATTCCGTTAAAACAAGTGGACAATACTACGATAAGGATAAGGCAATTCGTTCATCTACCGACAGCTATGATAACCAAAAAGCGCAAGAGTTATGGGAAGGAAGCGAAAAAATAATCGGTTCAAAATTTCTTGCCAAATAAAAAGTCTACTATAAAAGCGCAGGATATCGGGTTCATTTAATCCCAGATCTTGCATTCAATTTGGTGTACAAGTTGTAAAAATCCAAAAGACTGTCTCGCAAAGGGAAAATCGCACGCTCCTCGAATTGCCCGGGACACGCGCGCAAGTTGCGGGAGCGCAGGCGTATTCATCTATACGGTGTTTTTGAATCCTGACCATTCGGGAAGCACTCGAAACGAACAAAACCTGGACCGACCTGCGAATTCCCCATACAGTGGCACGCTCAGGAGTTGTGAGGCCGAATAGAAATTCGACTGCATGAATCTGGGGTAAATGTGTGAATTATGCAACTTATATATCTAATCATGTAATACAAAGGCTTCTAAAAAAACTCTACTTCACACCCGAAGTCGAACTGCTAAAAAGTGGTATCCTTTCAAACATAAAAATGGATTCAAAACAACTGAATGTACTGCTTGCAGATGACGATACGGACGATCGCATCTTCTTCAAACAAATATTAGAACAGTTGCCACTTGCCACACACCTTACCACAGTGTTGGACGGGAAACAACTAATGGATTACCTGGTTGAAAATACGGAGCAACTTCCCGATGTTTTGTTTCTTGATTTGAGTATGCCTCAAAAAACGGGGTTCGAATGCCTGGCGGAAATAAAAGAAAATGAAAAGTGGAAAGATATTCCCGTGGTCATTCTTTCGACATTTTACCAACGGGATATTGTATACGAGCAGAACATCATACTCACCCTCTCTCGCATAGGAGCGGAGGATTACATTCGAAAGCCAGGGGATTTTTTGCAACTGAAAGAGATTATTCATCAGGCGCTTATCAGGGTGTCAGAAAAGAGGTCACTTAGCGAACAAGGAGGAAATTTATACGCAGTAAAATAAAATGGCACCCTATTTTCAAACAATCAATTGAAGTAAATCCTAAAGACATGAGTGCAAAACAACTGAAAATCCTGCTTGCTGATGACGATACGGACGATTGTGGTTTTTTTAAAAAGGCATTGGCAGCTCTTCCGCTATCCACTTGCCTCATAGTCGTGAATGACGGAGAACAACTGATGCACCAACTCCTCAATGAAACAAATGAACTTCCTGATGTGCTCTTCCTCGACCTCAACATGCCCCGCAAAAACGGCATGGAATGCCTGGCAGAAATAAAACAAAATGAAAAGTTCAAAGATCTTCCGGTGGTTATATTTTCCACAGTGAATAACGAGGCCGTCATGAGAACACTTTTCAAGGCGGGAGCACATATATATATTCGCAAGCCTGGTGATTTCAAACAACTCAAAGAGGTCATTAACAACGCCATTCCCATAGCCTCAGAAAAAGTATTTTCTACCAGCCGTGTAAATTACGTGCTCAACGCATGAAACCCGAAGCACTTCAAATTCTGCTGGCGGATGACGATACAGACGATTGCAGCTTTTTTAAAGACGCACTGGAAAGTCTGTCTCTGGCCACGCACTTGACTATTGTGCATGACGGAGAACAACTGATGCACTTGCTGGTAGCAGGAACAAGCAAACTTCCTGATGTACTTTTTCTAGACCTCAATATGCCACGAAAAAATGGCTTTGAATGTTTAGAAGAAATAAAACGTGACAAGAAATTTGCACTTCTCCCCATAATTGTATTCTCCACCTCCTTTGACCAGGACAGGGTGGATCTTATTTATGAAAACGGAGCTCATTATTTTATGCGCAAACCTGCTGAATTTTTACAGCTCAAAAATATAATTCACGAAGGGCTCAGACGCATCGTGCAGGATTTCTCAGCAGGAAATAGGACGCAACCAGCTAAAGAAAGTTTTGTAATCATGTGACAAACTAGTTTGCAAGATTGTCACACTATAGGCAGATGAAAAAACCAGTCGTCCATAGATAGGTTTATATCACTTTTAAATCAATTCAACTTGTTGAATCAAAATATGTATACGCAAAACGCAAAGGAATTAAATTTGGCTAACAAAGAACTTGCCTTTCAAAATGAGGAAAAGGAAAAAAGGGCGGACGAATTAATCATTGCCAAATATGCCCGCAGTTTGATTGAAGCCAGTTTAGATCCGCTCGTAACAATCAGTGCCGAAGGCAAAATATTGGATGTGAACGAGGCATCCATAAAGGTTACAGGTGTGCCCCGTGAACAACTGATAGGAACAGACTTTTCAAATTATTTTACCGAACCGAAAAAAGCACAGAGAGGCTATCAGCAGGTTTTTGAACATGGTTTTGTTGCCGACTATCCGCTAACGATAAAACATAAGGACGGGAATTTAACGGATGTTTTATACAATGCTTCCGTCTACAAGGATGATAAGGGAAATGTATTGGGAGTTTTTGCAGCCGCCCGTGATGTTACCGAGCAGAAGTGGGCAATTGACTTAAAAATCGCCAATAAGGAACTTGCTTTTCAAAACGATGAGAAAGAAAAACGCGCAGCCGAATTAATCATTGCCAACGAAGAACTTGCCTTTCAAAACGATGAGAAAGAAAAACGCGCAGCCGAGTTAATCATTGCCAACAAAGAACTTGCCTTTCAAAACAATGAGAAAGAAAAACGCGCAGCCGAGTTACTCATTGCCAACAAAGAGTTAGAGGCGTTCACGTATATATCCAGTCACGATTTGCAGGAGCCGTTGCGTAAAATACAAACCTTGGTCTCCATCATTATCGAAGAAGAAAGCAAAAATCTATCCGACAACGGCAACTATAATTTTCAGCGAATACAATTAGCGGCAGGAAGAATGCAACTACTCATTGAAGATTTGTTGGCTTTCTCCCGCATTAACACTACCGAACGGAAGTTTGAAGAAACAGACCTGCATACCATTATCGAAGAAGTAAAAGCCGAACTGAGAGATACCATTCATGAAAAACAGGCCACCATCGAAGCCACCGACCTGTGCCCTGCTAATATCATCGCTTTTCAGTTTCGGCAACTCCTATACAACCTTATCAGCAATGCCCTCAAATTTTCAAAAAACGATATTATATCCCGCATCATCGTGACGAGCAGTATTGTAAAAGGCAGTAAACTAAATAACCCGAAGCTTTCTTCCGAAAATGATTATTGCCACATCAGCATAGAAGATAACGGTATCGGCTTCGAACCTCGTTTTAGCGAGCGCATTTTTGAAGTATTCCAAAAGCTTCATGGCAAGGAAGTATATGCTGGAACCGGAATAGGCTTAGCCATTGTAAAAAAAATAGTAGAGAACCACAACGGTATCATCACAGCAACAGGCGAATTAAACAAAGGCGCTCAGTTTGATATTTATATTCCCGTAGCGACAAACTAAACTAATTCAGTCATAAACTACCTCTGGCAGCCACGCATCGAAAACGCAAGCGTTTATCACGCGGAGACCAAAGTCGAAACCACTGACTGTAAAGCGGTTCGTGCCGGGCGACAGACAAACATCCATGCTTACCCCATCCCGGCCGAGCCAAGGCGGATCACGATGTAAAGGAGTGGCTCCCACGCTTACACTCTGGACAGGCCATGAACGATTGTTCAGGACGTACTTTTAAGTAATAATCAAACATGGACTCGCCGCCTCGTTTGGCACTTCTTTTTTGCCTGAAATTGATTGTTGTAAAAGACTGCTTATCCCTATCCAATTTTCGTCCGGAGGTACAAAAAATGCATCGCCCCAATTAGTTCTTGTAAGGTTTGGATTCATGCTGGACTTGCCTACCTTTATTCCAAAATATTCGAACAAAGGAATACCGGGATAAGTTTTACTTCACGCATGTGCCGATCCTTCGAGGGTCTGCAAGTTTAGCCAATGCCGCATGACGCTCTATGAATAAGACATTTGGAATACTATTTATCCTTACAGGGACTTTTGCAATTTTTGGTGGTTTTTATACCTGGGGAGATGGCAGTATATTCTCTCAAACAGAGCTATTGACAGTACTGATACCCTGGGCTGATATCGTTTTAACCGGACCATTATCCTTAATAAGTGGTTATGGTATTCTAAAAAATCTGAAATGGGGTAGAATTTTGGGATTACTCACATGTGGCATTTACATTTTTGGTTCCGTGCTTGTATTTGTCACTATTGTGTGGAATAACGACTATTCGGTTTTTCTAGTAGTTCCTTCAATTTCAGGTTTTTTTATCGGGGCTGGTTTTGTCGTATTTCAATTAAGAGAAAAGAAAATTATCGATTCACCCACACATGATGTGAAATAAAAAGTCATACTGAGTGCACAAAACACAAAAGCCCTCCTCCCTTTCCGATAGTTCGCTCTTGCGGTATTTTACCTTTGTAGTATTGTATTTCTCACAGGGTATACCGGAAGGCATTACCATCTTTGCTATTCCTGCATGGCTCGCCATGAATGGTAAAAGTCCTTTGGAAATTGCTGGTTACAGCGCCGTTATCATGATTCCATTCAGTATGAAAGTACTGATGGCACCCGTCATGGAACGTTATACATATCTGCCCATGGGCCGCAGACGACCCTGGTTGTTGTTTGGTCAATTTGGAATTCTATACAGCACCATCGCTTTATCATTTGTACCACATCCACTGGAAAATGTCTTCCTACTTTCGATTGCTGCATTGTGTGTGCACATATTCATAGTGTTTCAGGATGTCGCTACAGACAGTCTGGTGATTGATGTTGTACCTATCGAACAACAGGGCAAAGCCAATAGTCTGATGTGGGGAGCAAAAACAATAGGAACTTCCATCTCACTAATTGTAGGAAGTTGGCTGATCAATAAATACGGCATGTCATGGGCAGCGATTACCATATCTGCTTTTATCTTTCTCATCATGCTTGTTCCAATGTCATTGAGGGAACGGCCGGGTGAAAAACTACTGCCATGGTCTGCAGGCAAAACTTCACCGGATGCCGCATTTTTAGTGATTGACAGTTGGAAGAAATTATTCAAATCCTTCAAGCAGGTTGTTTTGTTGCCCAACACACTTTTGCTTCTCGCCGCGATATTTTTTGCTACGTCCGCATTGCATTACATGCGCACTTCCTTGCCTGTGTTCACTATTCAAGAGTTGGGATGGGACAACCTGGCTTACTCCAACGTGTATTCCCTGTCCAACTTATCAGGTGGAATAATGGGGATGCTTGTAGGTGGATTAATTATCAAACGCCTGGGAATATTGCGCATGATTCAGTGGAGCCTATTCCTCATGGCAACGATTGGCGTTGTGATGACCCTTCTGTCTTCATTCTGGAGCAATGGATATCTGGTCTCAGCGTTCATCGTATTTTTTTGCATGCTCGTTACACTTATCACCATTGGAGCGCTCGCCTTGTCCATGCATTTATGCTGGAAACGTATTTCGGCGCTTCAATTTACATTTTGTATGACTGTTTTTAATCTGGGAATGTCTGCTGGTGCGGCATTGGTCGGTGTACTTCGCAGTCATTTCAACTGGCAGATTATCTTCCTGGTGTTTGGGGCTCTCAATATCATCGCTTTGTTTATTGTGAAATACATAAAGACCAAAAATCACCTGACGCAGGTAGATCAGCTCGAAAAAAATTACCACGCCTTAACGAAGTCTTCGGCCACGCCTATAATTAGTCCAGAAGCAATCTGATTGTATCTCGATTAAAATGGAGAGACCACTCCATCAATCACAGCAATTCATTTATTGAAATATCATTTGACACCCATTACAAAAACCTGAACTGCATATTGGTAAAAATAAAAAGCACTTGAGGTGACTTATCTCAAGAGGAATTGGTTCATTGATTGTAATGCAGAGAGAATGACTTTTGAATTTTAAAAGAGTAGAAAGGCGAATTTAGACGGATTGTTTTGTTATAAAAAAATCGCAAAACAGAATCATTAAAAAGAATTTTTCATGGAATCAAACATTTCACACCGGATTCAGCTTCTTGCCCTTCACCTTTAGAACTGGTAAATGCAACGAAACATGCGTGATAATTTCTTTTTGCAGCATATCCAGAATTTTTTTCTTCACAAAGTGCCTATGCACCACGGCTCCGATTGTTCTGTACGGAACAGGATCTGCAAACTGACTGAGTAGTTCATTTTCGGATGCGGGCATACCCACTGTTGCAAGAAAAGGAAGCAGAGTCGTGGCCTTGTTGGACTTCACAAACCGCAACAAACTATCGATAGAACCAGCCTTGTATTCGAAATTTAAGTTGGAATGAATACTGCGTTTGTGCAAATCACATAACTTCATAACCTGTGTGCGCATACAATGTCCTTCCTCCAATAAACAGAGATTATCCATATTCATTTTACGAATCGAAATAGGGCCTTGTCCTTTTTGTGTGGCATCATAAAAAACAAATGGCTCATCATACAATTTGTATTCGAGAATATCCGGCACCTGCACTGGAATTGAAATAATACCGATATCGAGATCGCGCGACTTAATTTGTCGGACAATCTCCTCTGTAGTTTGCTCCCGCACTGTGATATGAAGATTGGGGAATCGGGCTGCAAAATTTTGAAGAAACAGAGGCAATAAAAACGGGGCAATTGTAGGAAGAACAGCAATACTCAGATTGCCTTTGATATCACCTTTGATTTCGCTGGTCAGTTCGCCAAGTTGTTCGATAGTACTCGCAATAACCTTGAGCTGCTCCAAAATCAATTTTCCCTCTGTAGTGATTTCTACTGGTTTTTTCTTGCGGTCGAAAATCTGTATCCCAATTTCATCCTCAAATTTCGAGATCATTGTACTCAGGGTTGACTGGGTAACAAAACATTTATCGGCGGCCGTTTCGAAATGGCGATTCTCCGCTACTGCCAGTACATACTGGAATTGTTGAATGTTCATCTATAACATCAATGTTTGTATTGAAAATATCGTTTTCATAAATGAAGTCAAAAGTAGTACGTTTGACAATAAATAGAAAAACAATCAAAGGCAAAACCACAAAATGAATAAATTTATACTCGCAATTTCCTTATTTCAGGCATTGCATTAAACGCACAAAAAAACATGGCAGAAATTGAAAAATGTCCCTTTCACGGCTCCATGCGGACCCCTGAAAAAACTCCCACTACCAATGAGCATTGGTGGCCAGGAAAACTAAACCTGAGTGTTCTGAGGCAAAACTCAGATTTGTCTGACCCAATGGGACCAGACTACAACTACAAAAAAGCCTTCAACAGTCTCGACTATGCGGCTTTGAAAAAAGACCTAAGTGATCTCATGACGAATTCGCAAGACTGGTGGCCGGCAGATTTTGGCAACTACGGTCCATTGTTCATCCGCATGGCGTGGCACAGTGCAGGCACTTACCGCACGGGCGATGGGCGAGGTGGTTCGCGTGCGGGTCAACAACGATTTGCCCCACTGAATAGTTGGCCGGATAATGCCAACCTCGACAAAGCACGGAGATTGCTATGGCCCATCAAACAGAAATACGGCAACAAAATTTCGTGGGCAGATCTTATGATTCTGACCGGAAATGTTGCATTGGAAACGATGGGCTTCAAAACATTTGGGTTTGGTGGTGGCCGCCAAGATGTGTGGGAACCAGAAAACAATGTGTATTGGGGATCGGAAACAAAATGGCTGGACGACCAGCGCCACTCTGGTGAACGCAATCTGGAAAATCCTCTGGCCGCAGTGCAGATGGGTTTGATTTATGTAAATCCCGAAGGTCCGGGTGGAAATCCCGATCCAAAACTCGCAGCCAAAGACATTCGTGAAACTTTTGCACGCATGGGAATGAATGATGAAGAAACCGTAGCACTCATTGCCGGAGGGCACACACTTGGCAAAACGCACGGTGCTGCCTCTGCATCCCATGTTGGCGCAGAACCAGAAGCCGCACCCATCGAAGCGCAGGGACTCGGCTGGTCCAACTCTTATGCTAGTGGCAAAGGAAAAGACGCTATCACATCTGGAATTGAAGTTACATGGACATCAACTCCAGCGAAGTGGGGACACGATTTCTTTACTTTCCTCTTTAAATACGAATGGGAATTAACCAAAAGTCCGGCAGGTGCGCATCAATGGGTTGCCAAAGATGCTGAGGCGTTTATACCCGATGCATTTGATCCTACCAAAAAACAAAAACCATCGATGCTTACAACAGATCTTTCGTTGCGTTTTGACCCTGAATATGAAAAAATCTCACGTCGTTTTCTTGAGGATCAGGCCGCTTTTGAAGATGCTTTCGCACGTGCATGGTTCAAACTAACACACCGCGATATGGGACCACACACCTTGTACCTTGGACCAGAAGTACCACAGGAAGAATTGATCTGGCAGGATCCTATTCCCGTTCTGAATCATGAAGTAGTAAATCAGCAGGACATTGTAGAACTCAAAAAACAAATTCTTTCCTCAGGGCTTACAACAAGTGAGCTGGTTGAAACTGCATGGGCTTCTGCATCCACTTTCAGAGGTTCTGACAAACGCGGTGGTGCGAATGGTGCACGTATCCAACTTGCTCCACAACGCACATGGGAAGTAAACAATCCAGCACAATTGGATAGAGTTTTGAAAACACTTGAGAAAATTCAAAAGGAATTCAATGCAAAATCCACGACCAAAAAAGTGTCGATGGCAGATTTGATTGTGTTGGGTGGCTCAGCAGCTATAGAACAAGCAGCTAAAAATGCAGGTTTCACAGTGGATGTGTCATTCACTCCGGGTCGTATGGATGCATCAGCGGAACAAACCGACGTTGAATCCATTGGAGTGCTGGAACCACAAGCCGATGGTTTCCGCAATTATGCCAAAACACTTTATACACTTCCCGCCGAAGAATTACTCGTAGACAAAGCACAATTACTCACCTTGACTGCACCCGAAATGACGGTATTGATTGGTGGCATGCGCGTGCTCAATACCAACTACGACAATTCATCACGTGGAGTGTTTACTCAAACACCTGGCAATCTGACCAATGATTTCTTCTCGAATCTATTGGACATGAATGTTACCTGGAGCGCAACAACCGATGACCAAGTTTTCTTCGAGGGCAAAGACACGAAATCAGGAAAAGTTGTTTGGACAGCCACACGTGCCGATCTGATTTTCGGCTCCAATTCAGAACTTCGCGCGATCGCTGAGGTGTATGCCAGCAATGATGCAAAAGAAAAATTCGTGAAAGACTTTGTTGCCGCATGGACTAAGGTGATGAATCTTGATCGTTTTGATGTGAAGTAACGCAATTTAAGATGACTTAGAAGATATGGGCTTGAAATAAAAGACAAGCCATTTTATAGTCATCTCATATAAACCAAATTGGGGTTTCATAGTTGTCTGAAAAATCAGTCAATTGTGAAGCCCTTCTTTTATTAAATACAAATAGATATCCCAGCTCTCTGGTATAGGACGTCTGTTGCAGCTCAATACATGCATGCGAACACAACAGCTCTCAAGGACGTTTTGGCACGGTATTCGGTTAGCAGCCCTTAACAGGTTGTACCTGAATATGAATATCTAAAACAAAACGCTATGAAAAAGAGTTTATTCATCCTCCTACTTACCCTCTTCATTGGGGAGTTGTCTGGTCAAATTAATTATTTGAATCATATTTCGGCAGTGAACTCAGCCGAAAGTCAGGTAAGTCACAACGGCAAGTTTTTATACCACATCAATTTAGATGGACTTACGATATATGAAATCAATACAAAAACCGGTGGTCTTACGAAAAAACAAACCTTCAAGAGTCCCGGTGGTGATGAGTTTTCAAATGTCTACCTCAGTCCAGACGACAAATTTCTATATATCCAGACATTTAAAGGAAAATTGAAAGACATTCATTCTGAATTCGTGACCTATGCGTGTGATGTAAAAACTGGTGAATTAAAAATTTTAAATTCCTTCGACAATCAGGATGGTGAAAGATTTGAATTCAATTCAAATTTCACACTTTCTCCTGCAGGCAATTTTCTTTTCATTACCAATAATTCGCATCAAGACCTTCTGATATACCGCAGAAACACTTCTACAGGTGAGTTTGCCTATTTAAATAAAGTACATTCAGAACTGTTGGCCATGTATGGTGATATTGCCATTAGCCCTGATGAACAATTCTTAAATGTCTTTTCACAAAACATTCATAAGGCCTGCATAGTTTATGAATTGAATGCCCAATCTGGTAGTTTAACCGAAATTCAGGAAGTAGAAAACCCGAACTACCGGCACTACACCAGTGCAGATTTCATCATCAGTCCGGACGGTAAAAACGTTTATACCATTGGATCTGATGTTTATGCAGCCAACCAAACCCAACCACAAATAGGGCAATACAGTCGAGACGTCCAAACAGGAATGCTAAGCTTTCAAAAGAACTATGACAATCTTCAATCCAATGGCATCCGCGACCTTAGCTTTCTGTACCTCGATGGCAGTGGTGATTATCTGTTTGCTTTAAACTCGTATGGCGACGAACTTCATGGTGCATTTGTCTTCAAACGCGACGTAGATACCGGTGATATTTCGTATAAACAAGCCATTCTCGATAAGGCACCAACTGACAAGCTCAAGGGTGCTTATACAATGAGTTTTGGGAAAACCAACAAACACATTTATCTATCTGCAGCACGCGACAATGCGCTTTACATTTTGGAGAATCTAAATGCCAAAGCGTCTCTTGTGATGTCCACAACAGTTCAGCACACACTACCGGAAACCGCTGTATCATCCGAATACCCGGTGGCGGATTATGAAATCGATGAGGTTGTTCAGGTGAGTGAATCAGCAGAGCAAAACGCAGGTTCATTGCCGGATAACAGTTCAGAAAACGAACTAACTGCAATTCACAAAAGACTACAATCTGAAACGTCCGACACCAAAAGACTGGACCTCTGTTATGCACTATTGGAAGGAAAATCACTCAAGACAATTCAAATTGCATCCATTGCTATGCTTTTTCAATCAGAATACAAACGTCTGGAATTTGTGAAGTTTGCTTCATACTTTGTAAGTGATAAAGAACATTACAGCATACTGGAGGATTTATTCACTTACGAAAGTATACGCAAGGACTTTCGCCAACAAGCTGCAAAAATATCAGAATAGATTGCAATTCATTAAAGACAATAATTCATAACATAGCATTTAGGTAATCCAAGAAAGGCGGCCTGTTCGAAGATGATTTCTTCAACAGGCCTTCCCTTTTTTCACGTCCTTAACGTGATCCGATTTGAAGCTTTATCGTTGGCCCAAATTGTCCTATTGTTGACCAGACAACTCTTCAGAGGTCTGGTAATTTTGTATCTCCGGATTAAACAACACTTTGTAACGATGCCATGCAATCATAAATTCATATTTGTTCTGTGCTTGTGGATGAAGTGTTGTTCCGTTGTGCAGGCATGTCCAACTCCACTCACCGGTAAAGGGATCGACGTTTTACACTATACAATTCAAATGGACGTTGACTGGGAGCAGAAGCAAGCCAAAGGCCTCGTAACGATATCTCTTAAATTCAATGAGTCATCAAACCAGATTGAACTCGCTGCAAGTGAATTGAAAATACTCTCAGTTTGCCTATCCAGCCAGGAAAAGGTTCATTACGAAGTGGATACTTTGAACCACCGGTTGATAGTGCATTTGTCCAATATGCATGAAGCGGATGAAAGCCTTCATATCACAATCGCATACGAAACGCAGCACATAAACGAAACTGATCCCAATGCTCCAGGTGGTAGTTTTGGCAAAGGCATTCGTTTTTTCGAACCCACAGCAATCAATCCCATAAGGCGGAAACAATGTTGGACTCAAAGTGAATTATTCTGCACTTCGTATTGGCTTCCATGTCACACGGATATTGCAGATCTAAGCACGACCGACTTCACAGCCACAGTAGACAAGGGTCTTCAATTCATCACAAATGGCGAGCTTACTTCGCACAATGAAAATCCGGATGGCACAACAACCTATCGTTACACAACTACTAAACCATATCCAATTTACTTAGCGGCATTTGTAGCCGGAGAATACACTGCGCTCGCAGAAGTGGTGAATGGAGTGCAGTTGAACACCTGGTGTTATCCGGATGAAGTTGATGCCGCAATGGCCACCACAGAAAGATTCGATGACATGTTGCGATTTCTGGAAGAAAAAACAGGATTCGCTTATCCATTCAAAAAATACACCCAGGTGATGGTGCAGGATTATCCGTTTCCCGGACTAACAGGACAGAACACCTTTAGCATCATCTCAGACAACATGATCGATGATTTCGGTACGCATCGCGACTTCTTGTATCTCTGGGATGGTGTGGCTTTCAATGCTCTTGCCAGCCAGTGGTTTGGGAATGTGATTGTACCAGAAAAAATCGAAGACTTTTGGCTTACAAAATCGTTTGCACAATACTTCGAAGGAAGATTTACAGCGGAAAAAAACGACGAAGACGAATACCTGTTGTGGTATCATCCATGGGAAACTGCGAACGTTTTTGGAGACTGGCAAAATGGAAACCGCCATCCCATTGTACCCCAGAAAGTAAATGATCCTGAGCAATTTGCCAGTGACAGTTATTGCAAATTCCGCGGATCCCTTGTGCTTCGGATGCTTGAGAAAGAAATTGGAGAAGAGCATTTATTGCAGTCCATACAAGAGTTTGTGAGGCTATTTGCATTTCAACCGGTTGAAACAAGAGATTTTCAGAACACCGTAGAGCGCGTGAGTCAACGAGATCTGGATTGGTTTTTCGATCAATGGATCTATCGCACAGGGCATCCTGTTTTTCAGATCAAGGACGCCTTTGACCAATCCGCCCAAACGTATCAACTCGAAATAACACAAGTTCAGGAACAGGACACGGTAAGTGATGAACCTTTTTATTTCTCCGGTCACATAGCATTGGAGATTGATGGGAAAAAAGAAGTCGTATACATCGAGCCGTACAAGCAAACCACTTTCAATTTTTCACAAGAAGACCATCCCCTATCTGTATACGTGAATTCCGAAGACACATGGATATGCGAAATAGGCCATGAGCGCACATTGCAGGAATCACTGCATCTATTCGCCAGCAGTAAAGATGCGGCTGCACGTCAGACCGCATTGAATGAGCTTGTTGCATTTGCACAGCAAGATACCATCGCCACCGGGGACAAAGAGGCGATTCTGGAAGCCTTTCGTGAAGTGATAGGCGGTCCGGACTATTGGCGTTTGAGATACAATGTGATTGGTCAGATGCGTTTTATTCAACCTATTCCTTCTAATCATGAAACACTATCATTATTAAGACAGATTATCGACGAAGAACATTCGTGGGTGCGCGCTGCAGCCATTTCCTCATTGGGAACTCAGTGCGACACAGCCTATGCGGATCTTTATATCCAGTGTTTTGAAGATATCAGCGATCGTGTGCGTAATGCCGCAGCACTTGCTTTAGGAAAAACCAAAAGTCCATGGGCCTACGACGCACTGATTCAACTCAGCAAAAAATCGTCCTGGAAAAATCAAAGTTTGATGCATTGTCTGTCTGGTCTTGCGCAATTAGGCGATCCTCGCGGTGAAGAAATTGCATTGAACGCACTTCAGGATGTGCAATCGCCACGCTGGTTTTTGGGAAATGGCTGGGACTATCCATTTGTAGCAGTCCAAACTCTTTCGGCCCTGGAAAAAAAAGACAAAGCTCTGGATATCCTATTGAGTCGATTTAATAAAGCCATGGAAGAAAACAACAAAGACGATATTTTTTATGAGGTCTTGCTTATAGCCACCTTGAAACATCCGAGGGGAATTGAAATTATCGAACCTCTTAAAAAGAAATTCGCGAACGATTCTCAGGCAATGTCTTCCATTTTGAAATATGAAGAACAACTACGTCAAAATTCAGCCAACAACTAATCGATGTCATCCCTTCCTCCATATAAACCAAGATCCATCCGATTTCTTGGAATAGAAAAACACGATGCGTGGAGCGTTAAAGTCTACAGTATCTCGAATAGACGTGAATATATATCCTCTGATACCCTCAAGGAAATCAGGGCTCATATTCCTCTCTGGTTTGAGCTAGCACGAAAACAGACCGAACATACTTATGCTGTTGCCACGCTGATTGCACACGAAGGGCGGGAAGGGAATTTTGCGATACTCAGTTGGTGGACGGAAGAAAACATGTTGCGTCTGTATGCTTACCTTGCGAAAACAGAAAACACGGGTAAATACGAATTGATTTCCGACAAAGGCATTGTAACTTGTATTTGGGAAATGGCAGTGCTCTGGTTTGAGCGCAATGCCTGGGTAAAATTTGTATTGCAAGACCCGGACAATCCGAACTCCATTCACAATTATTTAGAGCAACACTTGAACGATGATATCTGACAGACCAATGACAACAACTATTCGCAGAGCAACTTTGGAAGATTTGTCCGGACTGGCACAACTCTTTAACCAATATAGAATTTTTTACAAACAAGATTCTGATCTCACGGCTGCCTGGCAATTCCTGTCTGAACGATTAGAATCGGGTGAAGCCGTAATTTTTGTTGCGGAAGAAAACGAGGGCGGATTGGTTGGCTACACCCAATTGTTTCCGTTGTTTTCTTCGGTGCGTTTAGCACGTATGTGGTTACTCAATGATCTTTTTGTAATGCAGTCACGTCGTGGCAAAGGCATTTCGAAACTATTGATTGATGCAGCCAAAGAGCTCGCCATAGAAACGAATGCATGTGGACTATTGCTCGATACTGCTAAATCGAATACCATAGGCAACAAACTATACCCGGCAGTAGATTTTAAACTGGAAGAATCAACCAATTACTATTTCTGGACAAACGACAAAAAATAGAATCAAATGAAAAGAAGTGAAATCAACTTACCCGAGTATTTCGACCGCTACATTGCCTTAACAGATGATGTGGCCGTGATGGACTCTTTGCTGACAAGTCTGGTTGAGTTGCAAAACGCTCCGCTCGAAGTCTGGAAAAAGATTGGAGATGCCGTTTACGCTCCAGGTAAGTGGACGGTGAAAGACATACTGCAACATCTGATAGATACCGAACGTGTATTCGGTTACCGTGCTTTATCGTTTGCACGAGGCGAAAAAGAGGTAAAATCATACGACGAAGACGCCTATGCGCGTGTGGCGCGCGCAAACCAGCGCAGTCTGGAAGATCTGTTGGAGGAGGCCATTGCACAGCGCAAATCCACAATCCAACTTTTTTCGAATTTTACTTCGGAAATGCTGGCGAGAACCGGAATGGGTTTTAAAGGCGAATATTCCGTTCACGCGATTGGATTTATTTTCGGCGGACATCAGCGGTGGCATTTTAGGGTGATTGAAGAACGGTATGGCCCGTTGATAAATGTTATTTAACAGGAATTACTCGAAACCAAATCACAGCATCCAGGAGCGTAATGGAATTTCGACTTCAGGCTTTGAGAAAAGCAACTGCGTTTACTTAAATAGTACTTTGCTTAACTTAGCGGGCTGCTATCAATCCCCATGGTTCCGTTACCGAAAATTCCACCATCCGAATTAGTCCTAACGATGACACATATGGCATTAAGGACACGAAGTTTCACAATTGCCATGGCAGCACTTCTGGTCCTTGGTTGTAATTTCAATTCCGAAAAAAAACCACTTAAAACCTTTTACAACACTATTTCGGATTGGGACATAAGGTATATACCCATCGTCGAACCATTTAAAGCCAGCAGCATTGACCACGGCGTAACCTGGAATTTAGAAACAACAGAAATTCTCAGCAGTATAGCACTATCATCCTTTGGTGTGACACAAAACTGCATATACGGCAAGGGTGATGAAAAGTGGTTCTTTTATGACACCCGATCCGGATTGTATGCCACATACACTACAAAAGAGGCCCTATTTGGTTGTCTTGAATCATTCGAGCTTTCAATTAATGAAATCAACCTTTGCAATTCATATTTCGACAGTTTGGAAAAGGGAAAATCGCTTTATTGGTACCCAGAAATAGGGGAAAAATATCCAGTATATGCCAACTTGAAAACAGCCGATGTTGAAACCATTACTCTTTCCGAAAATGCAACACACGTTCCGGGATTTCGGGTTGATAAACAAATTGCTTCACACTCAAATAAAATATATTTCTTTGAAGTGGTAAGTACTTTGAAGAATAACGAACTTTATTATTTCTCCTTTAACAACTCTTCACCCATCCTTCCCATAGACGGGCAAATAATACCTGTATTCGCTGAAGAGAATCGAATAGAAATTGTGCTCTATACTCCCTATCCAATAGCACAGGAGAGAGGTATTCCTGAAGATAAGCGGGTCCATAAGCAAATTCTAGTTGACCTGAATTAATACCCCTTACACGAAGTCGAAGCATCTCCTTCACATCAAACTCGTGTTTGTTTTCTTGAAGTCCATTGCTGGAAGACCCAGTTCCTAAATTTTGAAATTAAACTCCCGGTCGTCATTTGGAAACCATATATCTTGAGGGTGAATTAAGAAAGAATAACAATTACCCCAATTCAAACCTTCTTAAATATGCACAACAAATTTTTCAAGTTTATCGCTGAACAAACTATTGGCGACGTTTTTCACTCTGATAAAATTTGAAAACTAATTACCAATCCAAATTACTATGCACCACTTTCAAATTGCCCTTATTCCCATTGTATTGCTGCTTGGAAATGCATTGAATGCACAAACAGATACTACTCAATCGGATATGGCTCAAATCGAAGAAACCCTTATGAATTACATCAACGGCACAGCCAACGGCGATGTCGAAATGGTCAAAAAAGCATTTCATCCCGAATTCAATTTGTACATGGTTTCAGAAACAGACAGTCTTCGAATTCGAAATGGTGCAGAGTATATCGCGAAAATAAAAGCCGGTGAAAAAAACACACGACAAGGACGTGTTGTATCCATTGATTTCGAAAACAACGCCGCCATGGCCAAAGCCGTGATCGACATTCCCGGTTGGAGAATTTTTACGGATTATTTTCTTCTGATGAAATATGAAGGTGAGTGGAGAATTGTGCAGAAGAGTTATACGTGGACGCCTTATCCCAAGGCTGAGGAGAAAGAATAGAATTTATTTAGCCCGTATAGGAGTCAGTCATCAACCTTCAATCTAAAGAAACAATATGCAACCAATCACATCACTAGGAATATTTTATATTCTGTCACTTGCATTTTTTAGTTGTAATACGGCTCCAAGGCAAAATCAAATAAAACCCGCTACAGAAATACACAATGAAGATACGATCCATCGCATTGACGGAAACACCATATTAAGTTCCGACTTAACAACACGAATACAAAGCCTTATGGATTCTGCTATGGTTACAGGCCTTGCAATTACAATTTTCAACGGAAATAATGTTGTTTATAAGCAAGCCTTCGGAAAAGCGAATATTAAAACAGGAGAACTACTGCAAACTGATCATGTCTTTTATGGTGCTTCACTCAGCAAGGCAGTTTTTGGATACCTCGTTGCCAGCTTGGTAGAAGAGAATATAATAGACCTCGATAAACCATTGCAAGAGTATCTCAATGTTCCCATACCAGAATTAAAATTCGAAGAAGATTGGAAATCTTTCCATGACATTGCGCAAGACCACCGCTACAAATTACTCACGGCTCGAATGTGCTTATCACATACCACGGGATTTCCAAACTGGAGATGGATTAAGAAAACCGGTGAAATAGATGAGAACGGAAAACTTCAATTTCTCTTTGAGCCTGGTAGTGAATATAGTTATTCAGGTGAAGGCATTCAACTTCTCCAATACGTCATTGAGCACATCACAAATAAGGGGCTCGAACAATTAGCACGAGAAAGAGTTTTTGATCCGTTAAAAATGAATATGACCAGTTATGTGTGGCAGAATAAGTTTGAGAATTCATTTTGCTATGGGCACACTGTCGAACAGTCGCTTGTCGATAAAGACAAGGAGGAAGAAGCCGGGTCGGCAGGATCTATGGAAACAACATTAGATGATTATACAAAATTTCTGAGTAACGTTTTACTATTGGAAGAGAACAAATCCCAAATTCCAAAGCTTCTATTCACACCAAACATTCGCATTCATTCGAAAACACAATTTGGTATATCGTCTCTGGAGCATTCACAGGACAACGACGCAATTCAATTAAGTTATGGTCTGGGTTGGGGGCTATTGCAATCACCTTTTGGGTATGCTGCATTCAAAGAAGGACATGCAGAGGGTTTTCAACACTACTCTATCATCTTCCCTGAAAGAAATTGTGGCATCCTGATACTATCGAATAGCGAAAATGCAGAAAGCATTTTCTGCAACCTTTTAAAAATGAGTATCGGAGACCAGTACACGCCTTGTAATTGGGAAAATTATATTCCTTTCCAAATCCACTAGACAAATTCAACCACGACAAAGGTCATTGCTTAGACAAACCTAATTATGAAATAAGCCAATCAAATATCAGGAAAATAATCAATTTCGTAAATATCGGGTAAATCTTCAAATTGCTTTAACCTGGCTGGATACTTTTGCAACTAAATTTGCTTGAAACATTTGTGCTAAATACAGTACACCTTTCTTCGGGCATGTACTCTTATGAAGTGTATAAAACTGAAGAAGTTTTTAGAAAGTGGAAATTAATTTATGAATACGTCACAAATCAAATTTATAAGGCATGGCAATTCGTGAATTTCTTACGAACGAAGAGTACATTCGAAATATCGCAGAAGATATGGATATGGGTCTTCTTGTTTATGTTCACCGCCAAACGGGTAAAACAATTGAGATTCCTGCACCAGAAGACCATGATGACAGTGAAACTGAACTCTGGAAAGATTCCATAAATGAAATCAAGAAAAAAAGAAAAGACTATTTTGAGGTTGAAAGGTGGACTTCATCCCACATGTACCAGTTCATGGAAGACTTTGTCAACACAGAGATCAAAGATCCACTTGCCAGAAATCTTTTGACCAGCACGTTGAATGGACGCAAGCCCTTTCAAAATTTCAAGAATTTGGTTGAACAATCTGACGAACTGCGTGAAACTTGGTTTAAATTCAAACTTAAATGCCAAATGACTTGGGTGAGAAATAAATTGCAACAAGAATTCAAATTGTGATTGACCACGCACCGCGATGACTACTCTTGTTCTCGAAACCCAGTTTTATGCTTCGATAGAAACGTGTTTCGATATCTCGCGAAGTGTTGATGCACATATCGCCTCCACCAGTTCAACAAAAGAAAAAGCTGTTGGTGGACGAACCTACGGACTTTGCGAAATGGGAGATACAATCACATGGGAAGCGACTCATTTTGGGATTCGTCAAAAACTGACATCGGAAATTACGAAAATGGACAAACCCCATTTCTTTGAAGATCGTATGATCAAAGGTGCGTTTAAGAACATGCGGCACGAACATCACTTCGAAAAGAAAAATGGAGTTACCACCATGCTGGATATTTTTGAATATGAAGTTCCTTATGGTATTTTTGGCTGGATCTTCAATCAAACCATTCTCAAGAATTATATGAGACGATTTCTCAAGACTCGAAATCAAATTTTAAAACAACTTGCCGAATCGGGAAATTCTACACTATGAATTCATCACCAAACTACATAACTGCCTCGGCCACAAGAAGACATTTGAGTGGATTAGCCGACGCTTCTATTTTCATGTTACTGGTCGCCGTAATATTCCTTTACAGTTCAGAACTTATGATTAAATGTCTTGGTAATCCAATTCTAACAGCAGTGGTATTTATTCCGTGTCTTGGCATTTTTCGATTCTGTACATTCACTGTGTTTAATGGCACAACCGTAATGTTGCTTTTCCAGATAAAACTGCTTTATCAAGATCTCAAAGCCGTTCCGATAAAATACAAATTGATGGCATCATTTTTTATAATTCACTCAGACGTGGACTATTTTTCAAAAGATTGAAATCTGGTAATTCAGCAGAAAACCAATTACCAAAAAAGAAGAGCCAATAGTTCTCTGATCAATTTCGTTTATCCAAACCCCAGCCCAGTTTGTAGCGAATGGAGTTAAAGAAATTCTGACCTTCGAGTGAAACCAGATTGATCATAAATGATGCAGTAGTCAACTCCAGCAATGTTTCATTGTCGATGGTAAATGACTTACTATCGAGAGTTAGAAGAAATTCACTGGTACGACCTTCTGCGCGCAATGACACTTTGCTTGTATTGCTGATTACAAATGGTCGCACATTCAAATTATGAGGAGCAATTGGAGTTAGAATAACATTGTTGCTTCCCGGCATTACAATGGGACCACCACAACTCAA
>JBJXFC010000227.1:0-3538 GCA_046153915.1 Flavobacteriales bacterium | reverse complement strand
TTTCGTGAAAGAATAAAAAAACCGAACAACTGTTCGGTTTTTTTTTATCCTTTGAATTCCGTCAGAAGTTTTTTCGTCAGGGAAATTTAATTTTCCGGTTTGATCGAAGCAAACAAATATTCGCGGTTCATGCGGGCAATGGTTTCAAGCGAAATATTCTTCGGACACTGAACTTCACAAGCACCAATATTGGAACAATTGCCGAATCCTTCTTCGTCCATTTGTTTGACCATTTTCAG
This sequence comes from Flavobacteriales bacterium, assembly GCA_046153915.1. Lineage (GTDB taxonomy): Bacteria > Bacteroidota > Bacteroidia > Flavobacteriales_D > Sanyastnellaceae > JANNVZ01. The sequence continues at coordinate 3,299 of JBJXFC010000227.1, read as the reverse complement.
TACACGTTCTTTTCTTTCCGGATGTCCTTGAGGTAAAAGAGCAAATTGCGAAACCTTGGCGGCTACAAAAAGCATGGCACTTCCATTGGGACAGGTTGCAGCGCAGGCGCCACATCCAATGCAGGTTGCAGCATCAAATGCTTTGTCAGCATCGTCTTTTGGAACCGGGATAGCATTGGCGTCGAGTGTGCGTCCGCTGGTGTTGACAGATACAAATCCGCCTGCTTGCTGAATGCGGTCAAATGCACCGCGGTCTACCATCAGATCTTTAATCACCGGAAATCCTGCGCTTCTCCATGGTTCTACATAGATGGTATCGCCATCTTTGAACGAACGCATGTGCAGCTGGCACGTTGTAACTCCGCGGTTTGGGCCGTGTGCTTCGCCGTTGATAAACATGCTGCACATGCCACAAATTCCTTCGCGACAGTCATGATCGAACGTAACGGGATCAGCACCCTCACGAATGAGTTTGTCGTTCAATACGTCGATCATTTCCAAAAAGGACATATCCGGAGATACGTCGCCCAGTTTGTAATCAACCAGTTTTCCTTTGTCGTTGGAGTCTTTCTGTCTCCAAACTTTCAGGTTCAAATTCATATTGTGTTTCATTGCGTCACAATTTATCTGCTTCGTGAGAAGCTTTTTGCTTATTCAAAATAACTCTTCTAAAACCATTCTTTAAAAGTTCAACATTGAAGTTAATCAGTAATCCAAGCTCGCAATTGTTTAGCTTCATGTAAGTCAGAATTTGAGCAACATGAATCGAATCAAAAGCTTCGATGGATTTGACTTCAACAATGACTTGGTTTTCTACGATCAAATCACATCTATATCCACATTCCAGTTTTATTTTATCATAAACCAACGGGATAGGATGTTTCCGCTTAATTGCTAGCCCGCGCTTTACAAGTTCGAATGCTAAACATTCTTCATAAGTCGATTCAAGCAATCCAGGGCCAAGTGCCTTGTGTACTTTCAAAGAACTATCCAGGACTTCTCCTGAAATTTCATAGTTGATGTATTTGGAGTGTTTAATTGGCGAATACAACAAAATGAGAGCTTTGCACTCTGAGTTTTACCACAGAGTCACAGAGTTCTCGGAGTTTTCACAGAGGGAGATCTGTAAGAACTACATATTACTAATAAGTCAAAAGTCCTTTTATTTCTGAGAGCTGGTCTTTACCAACTCTGTGTTTTCTCTGCGTCCTCTGCGTCTCTGTGGTGAAACAAAAGAGTCGCGGAGCGACCTCGTTATTTGTAGCTCCTCGCAGAAACCTTGATATTCTCATACACCAAAGGTTCTTTCTCCAAAAGAGGTGCTGAGGGATCTCCTGTGAATACCCATGCTGCAACAAAATTGTATACATCATCCACACGGCGTGCTTCACCATCTGCTTCCTGGTATTCTTCCCGGAAGTGACCACCACAACTTTCATTGCGGTTGAGCGCGTCCATGCACATCAACAATCCAAGTTCGATGAAGTCTGCTACACGCGCGGCTTTCTCCAACTCAGGATTCATACCTTTTGTAGACCCAGGCACTTTTACATCGCGGAAAAATTCTGAACGCAACGTTTTGATTTCTTCAATCGCTTCTTTTAATCCTTGTTCATTGCGCGCCATTCCGCACTTATTCCACATGATCAAACCAAGCTTCTTGTGGTAATAATCAACCGGGTTTTTGCCGCTCGTTTTGAAGAATCCTTCAAGTTGTTCGCGTACATTATTTTCGGCTTCCTGAAATTCAGGGCCATCGGTTTTGATAGTGCCGGTGCGGATTTCATCTGCGAGATAATTGCCGATAGTATATGGCAATACAAAATATCCATCAGCCAATCCCTGCATCAAAGCAGAAGCTCCGAGTCTGTTTGCACCGTGGTCGCTGAAGTTGGCCTCACCACAGGCATAACATCCGGGAATGGTTGTCATCAATTCATAATCTACCCACAATCCGCCCATGGTATAGTGAACGGCCGGATAAATCATCATCGGTGTGGTATAAGGATCTTCAGCTACGATTTGTTCGTACATCTGAAAGAGGTTGCCATATTTATCAGCTACAACTTTGGTTCCAAGTGCGATGATTTCTTTTTCGGTTGCATGATGTAAACCTTTCACATTGGCCTGAGCCTTTCCATAGCGCAAAATGGCAGCAGAAAAATCAAGGAATACAGCTTCTCCTGTTACATTCACTCCAAATCCAGCATCACAACGTTCTTTTGCAGCGCGTGATGCAATATCGCGGGGCACAAGGTTTCCAAAAGCAGGATACCTTCTTTCGAGGTAATAGTCGCGGCGTTCCTCTGCGAGATCTTGTGGCTTCAAACTTTTATTTCGAATCGCCTCTACATCTTCTTTGTGTTTTGGAACCCAGATGCGTCCATCGTTTCTGAGCGACTCTGACATCAGGGTGAGTTTCGATTGATGATCGCCACTTACCGGAATGCATGTTGGGTGAATTTGCGTGTAACATGGATTGGCAAAATACGCACCGCGTTTGTGTGCGCGCCATGCAGCAGTTACATTACTTCCCATCGCATTCGTCGAAAGGAAGAATACATTGCCATATCCGCCGGTACACAATACAACTGCGTGGGCAGAATGTCTTTCGAGTTCACCCGTTATAAGATTGCGGGCAATGATTCCGCGTGCTTTTCCATCTATTACAACCACATCGAGCATCTCGTGGCGGTTGTACATCTTCACAGTGCCTTTTCCAATTTGTCTTGATAAGGCAGAATAGGCGCCGAGCAAAAGTTGTTGACCCGTTTGTCCTTTGGCATAAAATGTTCTCGAAACCTGTGTCCCACCAAACGAACGATTGTCGAGCAATCCGCCGTAGTCGCGGGCGAAAGGAACACCCTGTGCCACACATTGGTCGATGATGTTGGCACTTACTTCAGCGAGGCGATGCACATTGGATTCGCGCGCGCGGTAATCACCACCTTTGATGGTATCGTAAAACAAACGATAGGTAGAGTCACCATCGTTCATGTAATTTTTAGCAGCGTTGATTCCACCTTGTGCAGCAATGCTATGAGCTCTGCGTGGACTGTCCTGAAAACAGAAGGCTTTCACGGTGTAACCCATTTCTGCAAGTGAAGCTGCAGCACTTGCACCGGCAAGACCAGTGCCTACAATGATGATATCAATGTTGCGCTTATTGGCGGGATTTACCAGACGTGCATGATCTTTATAATAGGTCCATTTCTGCTCGAGTGGTCCCTGAGGTATTTTGGCGTCAAGTTTCATAGATGATGTTTTGACTTAAAATGCTTGATTGATAAGAGGGAATA
>JBJXFC010000223.1:0-13985 GCA_046153915.1 Flavobacteriales bacterium | reverse complement strand
ACACCATCCTGTTGATTGGCATTTACCCCATAAGGTCCGTTGTATTCGCTGTCACCTAGATTAAAACGGCCAAACGTAAACTGGGCATTGGTAGCAACACGATCTGCTCCAACAATAGCAATATTGGCATTGGCATTCAAACCTCCATTTGCACCGCTGATCTGGCTATTGGCAAACTGCATGTCTTTGTAGAAGAACTGCACATTGTTATCGCCGTCTATTACATCACTTCCATCTGCGCAAATAATCATCTGGAATGAATTGGTTTTGTCGGCCTGATTGGGCCAGTAACCAACGTCGATGTAATTTACATAGAGCGCATCATCGGTTACGAGGTAGTACAATTCGCCGCTTGCACCAAAATCGAAATCTGTCCAGAAGCCACAAATGTGATCGTGTTCGTCATTGGATTCTGTGCCAAGTGGAGTAGGAAAGGATGAGGGTGTAAAGTCAATGTAACCGGCATTTCCCAGAACAATCGTTCCTTTGGTAGTGAGAACGACCTGATTGAAATTTTGACCGAAATAATTGAAATTCCAGCCGAGATTAATGACATCCGAATAGTTGTCGGTGCTGTTTCCCTGATTGCCCGGCCATTGAATGGTATTGGGATGTTCGTATTCGTCGGTGGGTTCTACCCAAAAACAATTGCCGTTGGAGTTGTTATTCGTTTTTTGAACGGATTGAGCCTGAGTGTGGTCTTTTTTCCAGTCTGTAAGGATTTTGGTTACGCGGTTCGCATCAAAGCGTGGGTCTTGTTTGAATTTTTCCCAATCTTCTTTGGGCATGTAGTGCAATCTGTCCGGATTAAAAAGTTCTTCCTCAGTCAATTTCGGAGAGTAACTCCATTTTTCAGTTTTGACTTTGGATGGCCCAGCAATCGGCAGTTGTTTTTGGGCATTACAGACCAAAAAGAATAGAGCAAAAACACAGGCTAACACACTTCTCATCATATTCGAATAATTAAGGTACGAGGCAACACCGTAGTCAATGTTGCATCATTTTTTTGGAGGGCCGAATATAGACAATCTAGCGTGATCGGCGCAGAGTAACCGAACCGGTCTTTTCTACTACGGCTTGATTCCTGTCGCGGCCTCTAACCAAATAGGTATAGGTCCATTCAGCGCATTCATTGCCTTGTTTGTCTAAACCTGTCCACATTTGATCACCGTTGCTTTCGAAAACAGAACCGTGTTGGTTCAGAATTACAATTTTATTCCATTCTACTTGTCCACTCAGGATTTCGAATTCGAATACGTCATTAATTCCGTCTCCATTTGGGGTGAATATGGTTGGAATCTTAACCTCCAGAGGTTCAAATGCTTTAACCGTTATTGATTCGGAATAAGACTTTCCTGATGGATCTGTCACCGTCAACTGCACAAGATATTCATTCTCATCCGCAAATTCATGCGTGGGGTTGGCTGTGCTATAAGTGTTGCCATCGCCCATGTTCCAGGCGTATTGTGCGCCTTTGGTGTACTCGGGAATAAAGAAATAACGCAGTTCTTTTTGATTTACAACGACAGGTGAAAATTTCGCCGTTGCAATTTCAATGGTGTTGTCATCTTGTGTATTCGAAGAATTACTGGCAGATTGGCCGCTTCCGGTTGACGGAGGAATGTCCTGACCAGATGGAACAGTTCCATGAATTTCGATGTTGGGCGAACCTGGATTTTCTATTGACTCTGGATGGCTAGACAAATCGGTATGCATTTCGACCTCGTGTTCTGTACCCGTTGAAGTATACCATTGTGTGTTTGTTCCGACATTGGTTTGGCTGTTCTCGAGTTGCTTACCGCCAACCACTTCAGAAGAAGGTGATTCAGAATTCGTTGGCAGCGCTGCTGAATTATCTGTTACCGGAGCAACAGTATTTTCGGTTGCAGGCGCAGCAATTGGTTGTTGATTCTTATTTATCTGAACAATTGCTACCGTTGCCACTGTAACGGCAGCCGAAATAGCGGCAGCCCAAAGCCATTTTGTTGCAATCGTTTTAGCAACAGTCGCAGAACCAGCTGCAGCAGCCTGCTGGGCAAGCTGCGATTCAATTCCACTCCACACATGCGGAGATACCTCGGTTTCGAGATTTCCCAACTTGCTGTTGAGGATGTCCTGGATATGATTATCTAAATTCTTCAAGGTCTTTATCTTCTGTAATAGTCAAATTTTTCTTTAGCCAGTTTTTTGCCTTCAGGAATTGGGTTTTGCTCGTGTTTTCACTTATTCCGAGCATTTCTCCAATGTCTTTGTGACCATATCCCTCAACCGCAAAGAGGTTGAAGACGGTCTTATAGCCTTTGGGCATTTTATCAATCAGTTCCATCAACGCTTCGGCATTCATCTGGCTTACAGCGTCAACATCATCTGCGTCAAGGTCTTCTGCAGCATCCAAATCGGTGCTATTGCGCCACTTGTGTTCCGACCGGATGTGTGTGAGTGCAGTATTCACTACTACTGTCCGAATCCATCCACCAAGTGGACCGCTACCATGCCATTGAGAAATGCGCTGAAACACCTTTACAAATGCATCCTGCAAGACGTCTTCGGCCTCTTCACGGCTATCGCAATAACGCATACAAACCGTCATCATTTTCCGGCTATAGAGCTTCCACAACGTTTGTTGCGCTACCCTATCTCCCTGTATGATACCTTTAGCAAGTTCCTGGTCTGTCATGAATCACTGCACTTTATTGATAGACGCAGGGATCAAAAAGTTGTCCGCTGGCCCGAAATTTTTTTTTCTCCCGCACAATAGCTTGCGGATAACTCTGCGAAATTTAAGCTGCAATGGAGATCAGATCATCCAGTTTTGTCAAACACCGGCTTTTCCTACATTTGCCGGCTTAGTGTAAAAAATACACAAAGTGCCCATTTACCACCTCGACATAGAAATTGAGTATGATTTTGAGCTGATTGGACTCAGCAGCCACGAAAAGGATTACCGCCTGGTGTGGTCTCTCAACAAACATATGCAATGGAATCTGTCACGGGCAGAAGATGTGCTTTTAGAAACCAAAGGCCAGCATTCGCGCCACTCGCGATTTGAATACAAGCAACTCAACGACATGTTGCACTTCACCTTGTTGGACAACAAAACCCCGGAAGGGCTGTTGATGCCCGAGCTGGCCCAGTTTGATTTTTTGCTCAAAATTGAAGATCCTGCGGCCAACCTGGATGACCATTTTTACCGGAAATTGCGAAAAACACCTTTTTTGCTGGCCGCTTTTCCGCTTGAAGTAAATAAATTGAAGAACAGACATCACCTTATAACCGAAGAGGAATCGGAAGAATGAAAACAGATATGAAAAAAACGAAGATAGTAGCCACCATTGGACCTGCAAGCAGTTCCAAAGAGGTTTTGAGAGATATGATTTTGCAGGGATTGGACGTAGTACGCCTCAATTTTTCGCACGGCGCGCACGAGGATCATAAACAAGTTGTTGAATTTGTAAGGGCCATCGACCTCGAACTAGGCACCAGTACTGCGTTGCTGGCAGATCTTCAGGGACCAAAATTGCGGGTAGGTGAGATGGAAAACGGTTCTGTGGAATTGGTATCCGGGCAAAAAATCACCATTTCTACCACCAAACAGATTGGAACAGCCAAAGTCCTTTATACCAACTACAAAGAATTTCCAGCGGATGTTTCTGCGGGTGAAACGGTTTTACTTGACGACGGTAAATTGAGCATGAAAGTGGTGGAAACCAATGGAAAAGATACTGTGATCTGTGAAGTCTTGCAGGGTGGTCCTCTTTCTTCCAAGAAAGGATTGAATTTGCCTAATACCAAGGTCTCGTTGCCATCGCTGAGCGAAAAGGACCTGAGTGATCTTGATTTTGCACTGGCCCATAACATCGACTGGATCGGACTTTCATTCGTTCGAAATGCCAATGATGTGGTGAAATTGAAAGAAATCATCAAATCGCAGGATAAACACGCCAAGGTTGTAGCAAAAATTGAAAAACCGGAAGCTGTGGAGCAGATTGACGAAATCATAGCAGTGACCGATGCGGTAATGGTAGCCCGCGGCGATCTTGGAGTTGAAATTCCACTGCAAAGTGTTCCGCTGATTCAGAAAATGATCGTTAAAAAATGCGTTCATGCAGCAAAACCAGTAATTGTGGCTACACAAATGATGGAAAGCATGATCACCAGCAGCACACCTACCCGCGCCGAGGTGGCCGACGTTGCCAATGCCGTGCTCGACGGCGCTGATGCAGTGATGCTCAGCGGTGAAACCAGTGTTGGAAAATTCCCAGTTGGTGCCATCCGAATCATGAACAGCATCATTGCCGAAGCTGAGACTTTCGAAGGATTGTATTACCACGAAGAATTGCCGACCATCATTGATGAAAATCGTTTTATGACCGATAGTATCTGCTACAGTGCTTGCCGCCTTGCTTCTCGTGTGAAAGCCGGGGCTCTAGTAACCATGTCTTTCAGCGGATACACAGGATACAGAATTGCAGCCTGGAGGCCCAACGCCAACATATTTGTCTTTACAAGCAACAAGGACATTCTTACCCAGATGAGCCTGGTATGGGGAGTGAAGGTGTTTTATTATGATAAGATGGTAAGCACCGACCAAACCATTTCGGATATCCGCTATTTTCTAAAAAAGAATAATTACCTGAAAGACGGCGATTTTATTGTGAATTTGGCTTCAATGCCGATATTCGAACAGGGTATGACCAACATGATCAAATTGACCAAAGTCTGATCGAAGGATGATTTAGTTGCCCTGTCCCAGCGAGATATACTCGACGGGATTTACGGGCATGCCATTCTCCCACAATTCAAAATGCAGGTGAGGGCCTTCGCTGTGATCTCCGCTATCACCAATAAATGCTATGCTTTCTCCGGCTTTCACCTGGTCTCCGGTTTTCTTGAGTAAAACGCTATTGTGTTTGTAGACTGAGATGAAATTGTTGGCGTGTTGAATTTGGATAACGTTGCCACCATCTGCTGTAAAGGAAGCCACGATCACAGTTCCATCGAGAACCGCTTTAACCGGATCTTCTTTCGGAGCAACCAGGTCTACTCCATAATGACCGGTTTGAGGGTTGAAACCATTGCTCACAGTGCCATTTACAGGTTTAAAGAGCAGAAAACCTTTTTTAGAATTGCCCTTTTCCTCTTCAAGTGTGAGGTTGTATCGATCCTGTTCACTTAGTTGCTGTCGCAAAGTATTGTCCACTCCGGAAGTGGAATAGTTAAGGTCTGCCGATTGCATTTCTTTATTTCCTGTATCAGCGGCGTTGCTAAGTGTGCCACCGGAAAGAATTACCCTGAGATCTTTGATGAAACGATCCTGCTGCCGGGAAACTTCGAGTAATGAATCGACACGCATTCTGGCTTCCATGGCTTCAGTATTAAAAGTTTGATCCGTATATCCCGGCAAAAGTCTTTTTACCGGGGTGTAAGCAATCAAAGCGTAAAAGAGCGCACCGAAAACAACTAAAAACCCTCCAAGCATGATAATCAGGTTCATAGGAGTCAAAGAGTAGCTAAATTGCTCCTCAAAGGTCTTTTCATTAAGCACTGTAAGCCTGAATTTGCTCTTCAGCTTCTTCATCAGGCGCTTGCGCTTGGGTTGGGGTGTGGCTACCATGAACGTAACAATATTGAGATTGTACTGAACAAGTTGTTCAATTCGCCACAAAAATGAAATATTTTCGCGCCTTTACAGTTATTTGCACGCCTCAAAATACCCCGACAGTGAATTTTCGTCACCTTTTACCTTGTTTTTGTACCCTGATTCTGGTCGTGGCCATCGTGTCTTGCTCCACCAAAAGGGATAGCACTGCTGCACGCTGGTATCACAATACCACAGCGCATTACAACGGATATTTTAACGCTGAAGAAAGCGTCAAAAAAGGCGTAGAAAAAATCCGTCTTACGCATCAGGAGGACTACGATAAAATACTTCCAATTTTTATTTACGGCGACGAGAATACGGCCAAGGGATCATACCCGGAAATGGAAAAAGCCATCGGAAAGTGCGAAAAGGTCATCAACAGGCATACCATGAAGGATGACTCTAACAAAGACAAAAAGAAGCCCAAATTCAATAAGTGGATCGATGAGAACTACATGGTAATTGGCCGGGCTTACTTTTACAAACGCAGCTATGCAAGGGCTGCAGAGACGTTTAACTATGTAAACCGCAAATTCAAAGACCCGGAAATTATTACATCGACCAATACCTGGCTTGCCCGCACCTACATTCAACAAGGTGAATACGGAAAAGCCATACAGGCGCTTCAGCGGGTAGAAGAGGACAACAAAGAAATGGATGAGAAACTGCTGGCAGATTATCATTTGGTTTATGCCGATGCGTATCTCCATCAGGGCAAACTGGAAAAGGCTGCAACTGAAATTGAGTCATCGTTGAAGTTGACAAAGCGCAAAAGGGATAAGGCCAGACCCAACTTCATTCTTGCGCAGATCTATCAGCAATTAAACCGAAGCAGTGATGCTCTTGCTTATTATGAAGCAACCATAAAGTCCAGACCACCTTACGAGCTGGAATTCTATGCGCGTATCAACAAAGCCCTTGCATACAGCCGCACCGGTGGTAGCTCCAACGAGATTCAGAAAGAGCTGTTTAAGATGCTCAAGGACGATAAGAATTTAAGTTACCGCGATCAGATTTATTATGCGCTGGGGGATATTGCCCTCGAAGAGCAGCGTCGCGATGATGCAGTCATGTATTATGAAAAATCTTTAGAGGTCAACAAAGAGAATGTGCGCCAGCGTGCCAAGACATTCCTACGTTTGGCAGATTTGTATTTTGATGAACGAAAATACGTTCCATCTCAGGCTTACTATGACAGTACGCTTACGAAAATTGATGACAAACACGAACGCTACGAAGTGATTAAAGCGCGCGCAGAGAGTTTGAACGAATTGGTTTTTAACCTGAACAAAATAGAGTTGTATGATTCTCTCGGCGTCATTTGTAAACTGCCTGCCAAAGAACGCGAAAACAAAATTGCCGCCATCCAGCGCGATATGCAAAGGAAATTGGACGAACAACGCGAAAAAGATGAAAAGGCCGCACTCGAAGCAAATAACAATGCTGTTGCATCCATCAACGGATCTTTCTGGGCATACAATGAAGGTTTGCGCAAATCGGGCAAAGCGAATTTTGATGAACGCTGGGCAGAACGCCCGCTAAAAGACAATTGGCGTTTGCAATCCAAATTGTCGCAATCTTTTGGTCCCGGAGAAGAGGTAGATCCGAATGCACAGGCTGTTGATCCCGAAAAAACGGACACAGGTGAGAAATACAAAGCCCCTGAATTGGACGAATTATTGGCAAATCTTCCTTGCGACGACAACGCCAGGCTGAATCAAATGGAAAAGGATGCGGCGGAAGGATATTATCTGGCCGGAGTCATTTACAAAGAGAAACTGGATGATGAAGATTACGCCATCAGCACATGGGAAGAATTGCTGACCGCTATGGAGACAAGTGATTTTCATCCAACAGCCTATTATCAGCTTTACCGCACCTGGTATAGCAAAGAAAACTCGAAGGGGTATATGAACAACCCACTTTGTTCTACGTGCAACTCAGCATATTGGGGCAATGAAATCAAGCGCCGTTATCCCGACAGCGATTGGGCCTATCTGGTAGACAATCCGGATTATGTGGATGTCAAGGACATTCAGAAAGCAGAAGAAACGAAGGCCTACGAAATGGTATACGGCATGTATGCCAATCGCAACTACCTGCAAGCGCGCGCTGCATGTGATTCTGTTATTTCAACCGAGCCTACGAATCACTTGCTGTGCAAATACCGACTGCTTCGTGCGATAACAGTGGGCTATACGGAAGCGAGTTATGGAGAAAAAGAAATGTACCAGAAAGAATTGAATGATCTTGTTAAAAGTTGTCCGGGCACTGATGAGGCCAAACGCGCGCAGGATCTTTTAAAGGCCTTCAAAACAGGCGGAACCGGAGTAGGTGAAAGCGATAACAAAGAGCCAGTCGATGGATTGGATATCAAAGAAGGTCAGACTGAAGAGCAGGTGGAGGAAGAAGATCCGGGGATTGTGGAAAGTCCGTACAAGTATGATGGAAAAGCAGAACACTACATGGCTGTTTTAATTCCGGTTCAGGGAAGCGATATCAATAAAGCAAAGATTGCGGTATCCGATTTTAACTCTACTTTTTTTGCATCTGCGCAGTTGAAAGTCACGAATAACTTGCTCAACAAGGATCAACACCTCGTGTTAGTAAAATCCTTCAAGGTATTGGATGAAGGCTATAACTACCTCCGAACTTTCGATGCGGACGAAGAGAAGTTGAAGGATATAAATAATGGCAACAACACTATTTTCCTGATTTCAAAACCGAATTATATCACTTTGTTTAAGACCAAGGATATTGCGCAGTATTTGGAGTTCTACGAGTCCAACTATGAGTAATACATTCAAACATGTTTAACAGCAATCGTATGGCAAAAAACAATGACCTGGTTCAGGATCTGGCAATCAACAGAATCGTTGAAGGCACCAGTATCGAAGGAGAGATTAAATGCGAAAGCAATATCCGAATTGATGGACTTTTTACCGGAACACTCACCACAAAAGGGCGTTTGGTAGTAGGCCCTGCAGGACGCATTGAAGGCACTGTGCATTGTCAGAATGCGGAAGTGGAAGGCTTGATCAAAGGCCGGGTAAATGTGCAACAGCTTCTTTCACTCAAAGGATCGGCCAAAGTGGAAGGCGATATTTTCACCGATAAACTGGCCATCGAACCGGGAGCAACATTTACGGGAGCCTGCAACATGGGCGCGAAGGTCAAAGAACTCAATAAGAACACCCATTCAGATGTCTCAGGAGCCATGGCGGGAGCCACAGCAGGAGCGGCCAGTTCGTTCTAACGCATTCCTTCGCTTCAGCGGAATGGCCATTCAGATGGCTGTTACGATTGGTTTGGGCGTGTGGGGAGGAATTCAACTCGACAAAAAATTCCCCAATGATGTCCACGCCTGGACGTTATCATTGTCGCTTGTATCGGTTGGTGTTGCCATGTATATGGTGATCAAAGACCTCCTCAAAAAGAAATAAACCGCGATGTATCTCAGGAAATTATCCATCACTCTGGCCATTGTTGCCGTTGTGCTCAATTCTATTATCGCCATTCTGGCAAGTACAACTTCCCTGATAAGCACACACGTGGCCACCGTTCTTTTTGGCGTAGTAACAGGCTTTTTGTTGCTAACACTCTTGCTATATCGCTATATAGCAGCATCCAATGCCAAAAGCCCCCAGCGGTTTGTGTCAGCATTTACGGCTGGCGTTGGAGCAAAACTATTTGCCTGCCTGATATTCCTTGGTATCTATCTCTACTTCGACGGAGAAGCCCGTGTGCTGGTGGCCTTAGGCACATTTGGCGTTTATCTCATATTCAATGTTGTCCTCATTCGTTATTTGTTGATGGAAGTCCGTTCCAAACAGAATTGACAGATAAAAGGTTTGCACAACTATTTTGGGTCTGGAGGCCCTGTCAAATAAGGCTTTTCCAACAAGTGTCAATATTTTTTCAAGTTCTTCTTTTTTGAATGCTTAAGCCTGAATACTTTTGCACCGCTTTTCAGAAAGGCATTTTTGCATGAAGAACCATTCCAATACCACGTCAGTCAAGGCTTTGAACAGAATTTTCTGCTTCTTTTTTGCCCTGTTGACAGTATCATTTTCGGCAAATGCCAATCCCGAAGAAGGTCATGAAACGGAACACCGTTTTGATCCCGGCGAAATGATCATGCATCACATCGCGGATGCTCACCAGATCAACATCATTGGAACACTTGATATTCCACTTCCGGTTATTTTGTTTCACGACGGTCATTTGGATGTGTTTTCCAGCAGCCGTTTCTGGAATGGATACGATGCTCACGGACATCTTCAGTTTCAGCCCTATACCGCTTCTTCCGGAACCACGTATGTAAACAATGGAGAAATAATCGAGGTATATGATGCCAACCACACGGCTGTTCATTCTGATGATGCAGCACATTTGGCCGATACAACAAGGATGGTGTCTGATTCGCTTGTACAAGCACCGGTAGCAGAACCTTCAACCACAGAAGAACACGACGCAGTAACACCTTTGGATTTTTCGATTACCAAATCGGTATTTGGAATGTTGCTGGTGATTGTTATTCTCATCCTGGTTTTCCGCAACGTTGCAAAGGCCTATACTACTCGTGCAGGCAAGGCACCAAAAGGATTGCAAAATGTGATGGAGCCGCTTATTTTGTTTATCCGCAATGAAGTTGCTATTCCTTCATTGGGTAAGAAAAGAGCAGATCGTTATTTTCCATTCCTGCTCACATCTTTTTTCTTTATCTGGATGTGTAATATGCTCGGATTGGTTCCTTTCCTTGGTGGATTCAATATCACGGGTACTTTGAGCATCACCCTTGTTCTTGCAGCATTGGTTTTCCTTATCACCAATTTCAGCGGCAATAAACATTACTGGGGTCACATTTTCTGGCCTCCAGGTGTTCCTTTTGTAATTAAGCTTATCCTTGTTCCCATCGAAATCATGAGTATTTTCATCAAGCCAGCGGTATTGATGATTCGTCTCACAGCCAATATCACTGCGGGTCACATTATCATTCTTGCGTTTGTCAGTTTGATTATTCTATTCGGTCAGGATAGTCCGGTGGCTGGTTACAGCATTGGAGTGGGAGCGGTATTGTTTATGATTTTTATGTTCTTCATCGAATTGCTTGTGGCATTTCTTCAGGCGTATGTATTTACCCTGTTGGCCGCGCTATACTTTGGAGACGCAACACAAGAGCATCATCATGAAGGTGATGAGAAGCATCATTAATCAGGAAATATTATAACCATATAAATATCAAATAAAATGGAATTACTTACAACTCTTCTGGAAGCATCATACGTTGGTCAAGGTTTGGCTGGTATCGGTGCAGGTTTGGCTGCTGTTGGTGCTGGTATCGGTGTAGGCCGTATCGGTGGATCAGCTTTGGAAGCTATGGCTCGTCAACCTGAATCAACCGGCGATCTTCGCGCGAACATGATCGTAGCAGCGGCACTTGTAGAAGGTGTGGCACTTTTTGCTGTGATCGTATGCTTGCTCGTTGCTTTGGCAAAATAAGCAGAAGTTTTTTTTATTAATCTCTAAAGCCTTGTAAAATGGTTTTATCAAGCAGTGGTCTTTTAGCTGTTTCCATTGGAACTGTCGCATGGGCATCCATCGCCTTTCTGGTCGTACTTTTTATCTTAAAAAAGTTCGCCTGGGGTCCTATTGTAAAAGGATTGCAGGATCGTGAGCAGAGCATCGAAAATGCACTCAACGAAGCTCAGAAAGCGCGCGAAGAAATCACCAAACTCAAAGCTGGTAACGAGCAATTATTGCGCGAAGCCCGTGATGAGCGTGATCGTATGATGCGCGATGCCAAAGAAGTGGCTGAAAAAATGAAGATCGAAATCGAAAGCAAAGCCCGCGAAACGGCTGACCGTTTGATCTCATCTGCACGTGTGGAGATTGATAATCAAAAAAACGCAGCCATCACAGATTTGAAAAACCGTGCTGCTACTTTGAGCATTGACATCGCCGAAAGACTGGTGAAAGACAAACTGTCTGATCCGGATAAACAAAAGGCGTTGAACCACGCTCTGGCAGCCGAATTCAAATCGAACTAATCCATCCATGAAGGGAATTAAAATATCCTCCCGATACGCGCGATCACTCGTAGAACTGTGCAAAGAAAAAGGCCAGTTGGACAGTGTACTCGTTGATATGGAATTGGTCCGCGATACCATCAAAAGCAGTCATGAATTGAGTGTTTTGCTCAACAGTCCTGTAGTGAAAGCAGACACCAAAGTGGCTGTTCTCAACAAAATTTTTGGTGGAAACATCGGGCAAATTACCCATGGCTTCATGAAACTTCTCACAGAGAAAGGCCGTGAAGGATATCTCGAGGAAGTTGCTGAATCTTTTGTGGAACAAGTGCGATTCTTCAAAGACATCGTTACAGCAAAGGTTACTACAGCAGTTCCTCTGGATGAAACAACACGTCAGGATATTCTGGCTGTTGCCCGCAAAATTTCGAAGGGAGATATTGATCTCGTGGAAACGGTGGATGATAGTGTTCTCGGTGGTTTTGTGCTTAGTGTGGGAGATCAGATGATTGATACATCGGTTGCAACTTCATTGAAAAACATGAAGCGCAATTTTGATGACAATCCATACATCCCCGAGTTGTAATTGAGATATAAGCGCAGCATAGGCTGTGCGCGATTTTAGATTTTAAAAATGAGGATGATGTTTTAAACGCATCCACAACAAAGAATAAAATGGCAGAAATCAAACCAGCAGAAATTTCAAATATTCTGCGCGAACAATTAGCCGGTTTTAAAACCGAAGCCGAATTGCAGGAAGTGGGTACCATCCTCGAAGTAGGTGATGGTATCGCTCGCGTTTACGGAATGTCAAACGTGCAAAGTGGTGAGTTGATTGAATTCGACAACGGTGTACGCGGTATCGCATTGAACCTCGAAGAAGACAACGTGGGAGCTGTATTGCTCGGCCCAAGCGGTGATCTGAAAGAAGGTAGCAGCGTGAAGCGCACCGGACGTATCGCATCTATCAATGTAGGTGAAGGTATGTTGGGTCGTGTGGTAAACACCCTCGGTGATACCATTGATGGAAAAGGCCCAATCACTGGTGAGACTTTCGAAATGCCATTGGAGCGCAAAGCTCCGGGTGTAATCTACCGTCAGCCTGTAAAGGAACCTTTGCAGACAGGTATCAAAGCGATCGACGCAATGATTCCAATCGGTCGTGGTCAGCGTGAGTTGATCATCGGCGACCGTCAGACAGGTAAGACCACTGTTGCGATTGATACCATTATCAACCAAAAGGAATTCTTCGATAAAGGACAACCGGTATTCTGTATTTATGTAGCGATTGGTCAGAAAGGATCAACTGTTGCAGGTACAGTGAAAATTCTGGAAGAGAACGGCGCTATGGCTTACACCGTAGTTGTTGCCGCTACTGCTTCTGATCCGGCTCCACTTCAATTCTACGCGCCATTTGCCGGTTGTGCAATTGGTGAGTATTTCCGTGATACAGGTCGTCCTGCATTGATCGTTTACGATGATCTTTCAAAACAAGCTGTGGCGTATCGTGAAGTATCACTGTTGCTTCGTCGCCCACCAGGACGTGAAGCATATCCAGGTGACGTATTTTATCTCCACAGCCGCCTGCTGGAAAGAGCAGCGAAAGTGAACGAGACACAATCTGTTGCCGAAAAAATGAATGACCTTCCTGCTTCGTTGAAAAACAAAGTGAAAGGTGGTGGTTCATTGACAGCTCTTCCGATTATCGAAACACAGGCAGGTGACGTATCAGCATACATCCCAACAAACGTAATTTCGATCACTGACGGACAGATCTTCCTTGAGTCGAACCTGTTCAACAGCGGTGTACGTCCTGCGATCAACGTAGGTATCAGCGTAAGCCGTGTGGGTGGATCTGCACAGATCAAATCGATGAAAAAAGTAGCTGGTACATTGAAACTCGATCAGGCTCAATACCGCGAGTTGGAAGCGTTTGCGAAATTCGGTTCCGACCTCGATGATGCTACCAAGTTTGTATTGGAGAAAGGAAAACGCAACGTGGAAATTTTGAAACAGAATTCGAATTCTCCGATGTCTGTAGAAAGACAAGTTGCTATTCTGTACCTCGGAACAAAAGGATTGCTTTCAAAAATTCCGGTAAATCAGGTGCGTAAATTCCAGGATGAATTCTTGCAATACATGGAATCGAAACACAAAGACACCTTGAATGCACTTGCTGCAGGAAAGATTGACGACGATATTACTGGTATACTTGAAAAAGTAGCGAAGGATCTTTCATCTGGGTATAATTAATACGGATACGAGATGAAGGTGGATCAGCAGAAATGATGATTTACCTGAAGCTCACTCTCAGA
>JBJXFC010000222.1:0-5332 GCA_046153915.1 Flavobacteriales bacterium | reverse complement strand
AAAAACGCGGCTCGCAAGTTCTCTACTCATGTCTGCCGCGTTTTGCCATAAGATGTATTACGACGAACTCTTGAACGGAGGAGTGTTTTCCAGGGTTACAGTTCGGCGTTTATTCCTTTAAAATTTGCCCTTAGGCTTGAATTTTTTCTTCTTGTTTTTGTTCTTGTTGAACTTAAATTTCTTGCTGAATGACTCTGTTTCGAATTCTTTGAACTTTTGTCCGGTGCCCTTGACTTCGTTGAGTCCGGCTCCATCTTCCAGTTTAATTTTTCCTTTTGAAAGCACCCCGAGATCGCGCAAAATAACGTCATCATACACGGTATTGCGGTTCCAGTTGTGCGCATTGTACTTCATCAGATTGGCGATCGAAAGCGAAAAAGCTTTCTTTTCGTCTCCTTCTTCAAGACCGGAACATTTCTCGATGAATTTCTCTACGTAATGGCCATAGTGCACCACTTTAATATCATTGTGTGGATAAGGAACGGTTTGAGGTTTGCTCACCAGATGCTCCGGATCAGGCTTTGGATATGGGCTGTCCACATCCAATTGGAAATTGCTGATGATATGCAAGTGGTCCCACAATTTGTGGTTGTAATCTTCGATATCGCGCAGGTGTGGCACGAGTTGTCCCATAACGCTGAGAATGGCACGGGCGCAACGATTTCGCTCTTCACGGTCATCGATTTTAATGGCATGATCTACCATGCGCTGAATATTCCGTCCATATTCCGGAATCGTCAAGTCTGGACGATTGCTGTTATACGGCTGAAAATCAAGCTGATCGTTTAATTTTTCTTCCATGTTGTCTACTTCTTTGGCAAACTTAATGATTTAAACCCAAATTGTTCAGTCGGTTTCGTAAATGAGATTCTAAATCACAAAGAATTCGTGTGCTCGTGCAAGTTTCGAGCGCGCAGGCGTAATTATCCTTACGAAGAACACTCGAAACGAGCAAGCGCGCGAATTCACAGTGATTTTGGATCGGAATAGAAATGGGCTGCACAATTTGGGTTAACACGAAAAGACGATTATTCGCGGTTTTTGGAGTCCATGTTGATGGTAACTGGCCCATCATTCACCAGTGCGACCTTCATATCTGCACCAAAAACGCCCGTTCCTACCTTTTTATTGAGCGCAAACTCCAATTGTTTCACAAAATCTTCATAGAGCGGAATGGCCTGTTCGGGTCGGGCAGCGCGAATAAAAGAAGGCCGGTTTCCTTTTTTGGTGGAAGCGTGGAGCGTGAACTGACTTACAACAATAGCATCTCCATTTACTTCCAGAATGTCGCGGTTCATTTTGCCATCATCATCCGGAAAAATGCGCATGGATGCAATCTTTTGAACGAGCCATGTGCTATCCTCTGTGGTATCCTCCGTCTCTATGCCAAGCAAAACGAGAAATCCTTTTTGAATGGAAGAGATGATTTTTGAATCGACTTCGACGGAAGCAGATAAAACACGTTGGATAATGATGCGCATGCTTATTTCTTAGCAGTCATTTCATGCAAAACATTTCTCCACTTCCTCAAACATACTATTCACCGTAGACACTTCAGTTGCACCTGAAGTAGCATAAGAAGGTTGTCCTCCACCTTTCAATTTAAAAGTATCACGGATAATTTTTCCCGCATCCAGGTTTTTTCCTTTCACTATATCATCAGAAAGTGCCACCGTGAATGACACTGTATTATTGACTTCATTCGCGAGAACAATGAAGGCATTTTCTTTCTCCTGCTTTAACTGAAAGGCAATGTCTTTGAGCACTCCCGGATCAAGCTGAACACGCTCACGCAATACATTGAGTCCGTTGTGTTGTTGCCATTTTCCGGTCAATTCTTTCTTAACAACTTGTGCTTTTTCCTTGTGAAATGTTTCAATCTGCTTTTGCAAATCGGAATTCTTTGCTTGCAAATCGCCGATGGATTTCAGGATATCTTTTGACTTAAGTGCCTGTCTGATTTCTTCAAGTGTATTCAATTCACTCTTGATAAAATTGAATGCCCCATTGGATGAAATAGCTTCAATTCTGCGAATACCTGCAGCCACTGCTCCTTCACTCTGAATGCGGAAGAGACCAATTTCGCCGGTGTTTTTAACGTGAGTTCCACCGCACAATTCGACACTGTTTCCAAATTTGATAACACGAACAACTTCACCGTATTTCTCACCAAACAACATCATCGCACCCGTCTTCTTTGCATCTTCAATTTTCATTGAGCGATTTTCTTCGAGCGGGAAATTTTTTCGAATGCGTTCGTTGACGAGCATTTCAACTTTCTCTGCTTCTTCATCCGTCATCTTCGAAAAATGCGAGAAGTCGAAGCGCAGATAATCAGGACTAACAAGCGAGCCCTTCTGCTCAACGTGGGTGCCCAAAACTTCGCGTAATGCCTCGTGCAACAAGTGTGTAGCACTGTGGTTCGAGCAAGTCTCAAACCGTCTCGATGCATCCACAACAGCATGAAACATTGCTAGTGGATTCTCTGGCAATTCATCGGTGATATGAACAGTCAATCCGTTGTCCCTCTTGGTATCAATGATATCGATGCGCTCGTTCGCTGAGAAAAAATAACCGTGATCACCCACTTGTCCGCCGCTTTCTGCGTAGAACGGTGTGCGATCAAATACCACCTGAAACGATTCTTTTCCTTTGGCTTTTACTTTGCGATAACGCAAAATTTTCACATCACTTTCGAGCTCATCGTATCCAACAAATTGAGTGTCGCCAGTGGCAATCTCAACCCAATCTTCTGTTTCCAGTTTTGTTGCAGCACGCGAACGTTCTTTTTGTTTCTGAAGCTCAACATCGAATTCTGCTTCATTGATGCCTTTTCCGTTCTCACTTGCTATAAGCGCAGTAAGGTCTTTTGGAAAACCAAATGTGTCATACAATTCAAATACCGTTTTACCATCAATAATATCGCCTTTGGTATTGGCAATGATGGTATCGAGCAGACTGATACCATTTTCAAGCGTGCGCAAAAAGGAATCTTCTTCTTCACGAATTACTTTGGAAACAAGACTTTGATTGTTTCTTATTTCAGGAAAGAAGTCACCCATTTCTGCTGCAAGAACGGGAACGAGTTTGTGCATGAATGGTTTTTTCAAATTGAGAAAACTGAAACCATAACGCACAGCACGTCGCAGAATTCTTCGAATTACATATCCTGCACCACCGCTTGATGGCAATTGTCCGTCGCAAATTGTAAAGGACACAGCACGTATATGATCTACAATTACACGGATGGCAATGTCTTCTTTCGACATCGAACGTTTGTATG
Organism: Flavobacteriales bacterium; assembly: GCA_046153915.1. GTDB lineage: Bacteria > Bacteroidota > Bacteroidia > Flavobacteriales_D > Sanyastnellaceae > JANNVZ01. Next base: position 2,049 of record JBJXFC010000222.1, on the reverse strand, counting down.
CAATACCGGAAATATTTTCTACTTCGCGAATCAAAGGCGTAAACACATCAGTATCGTAATTCGATGTTACACCCTGCAAAGCCATACACAAACGCTCAAATCCCATTCCGGTATCTACGTGTTTGGCAGGCAAAAGCTCTAGCGATCTGTCCGCCTTGCGATTGAACTGCATGAATACGTTGTTCCAGATTTCGATTACCTGAGGATGATCGTTGTTGACCAGCGCGCGTCCATCTACCGCGTTACGTTCTTCATCCGGACGAATGTCCACATGAATTTCAGAACATGGTCCACACGGACCCTGTTCGCCCATTTCCCAAAAATTATCCTTTTTGTTTCCACGTAAAATGCGGTCTTCAGCGATGTACTTTTTCCAGATATCAAAAGCTTCCTGATCGAATTCGAGGCTTTCAGAAGCATCACCTTCAAATACGGTGACGTAAAGGCGGTCTTTCGGAATCTTAAACTCATCTGTCAAAAGAGTCCAGGCCCATTCGATTGCCTCTTCCTTGAAATAATCGCCAAACGACCAGTTACCCAACATTTCGAAAAGTGTGTGGTGATAGGTATCCTTACCAACGTCTTCGAGGTCGTTGTGTTTGCCGCTTACTCGCAGGCATTTTTGGGTATCAGCTACACGAGGATATTTGATAGGCTGATTGCCAAGAAACAAATCCTTGAAAGGAGCCATGCCGCTATTGACGAACATTAATGTGGGGTCGCCTTTAACCACGAGCGGAGCAGAAGGCACAATCTGGTGGCCTTTGGATTCAAAAAACTGGAGGAATCTGGAACGTATTTCCTTGGAAGTCATAGTGTCTTAAAAAATGGTTGGCAAAGCTAATCGTTCCTGCTCAAAGTGACGCCTTCCTAAAAGTGAAATACGGGCCAATCGAGCAGAAAACGGTCTGATTCAATGGGATTTAAGGTATTTTAGGGTCAAATGACTTGTCTTCTTGTTATTTTCGCCCTGAACCATGGCAAGGCTGAAGTATAAATTCAACCCTACGACTCTCAATTTTGAGAAGATCAGTTACGGCATTCGGGATTACCTGTTTGCCAGTTTGCGATACATTTTTGCGGGAGTCGTTCTCGGTTCTATTGGAGTGATTATTTATGCATCCTTCTTTAAAGACCCGGAAACGGCACGATTAGATCGTGAGGTAAAATTCCTCAAAGCCCAGATTTCAAGCCTGAACAATCAGATTGACACACTCGAATATTTTGCCCAGGACCTGCAGGACAAGGACGATAACGTTTACCGCAGCATTTTTGGGGCTGAGCCATTTCCGGAGCATTTGAGAAAAGGTGGTGTAGGCGGAAGTGACCGGTATAAAAACATGAAGGGCTATTCCAGCAGTGAAGGTATTATCGAAACCCAGAAACGCATCAATCGTTTGCAGCGCGCACTTGTGGCTCAAAGTAAATCCTACGAAGAAATTTACGAATTTGCAAAAGCACAAGACCAGATGTTGCAATGCATTCCGGCGATTCAGCCCATTGCAAACAAAGACCTGAAACGCATCGCCAGTGGTTTTGGAATGCGTATTCATCCCATCTACAAAATCGCCAAGATGCACACCGGGCTTGATTTCACTGCTGATATCGGCACGGAGATTTATGCAACAGGCGATGGTGTTATCGAGGCTATCGACAGCAAATTATCGGGTTATGGTCACCACGTTGTGATCCAACACGGATTTGGCTATGAAACGCTTTATGCCCACATGAGTCATGTGAGTGTGCGTGTTGGCGAAAAAGTAAAACGCGGACAGATCATTGGATACGTAGGCAATACCGGAACTTCCACCGGTCCGCACTTGCATTATGAAGTATTGAAGAACGGTGAAAAGGTAGACCCTGCATTCTACTTCTACAGCGACATCACACCGGAGCAATACGAAGACTTGTTGCAACGTGCAGCGAATGCGAATCAGTCGTTTGACTAAGGTGCACTTTTGCTACTGCATTATTTTCTCGAAAGATTGTTTTTCCTGACTTTTTAACTCTCACGCACCATGATTCCTTCTGCAAAGGAGATCAGTAGCT
>JBJXFC010000219.1:0-6235 GCA_046153915.1 Flavobacteriales bacterium | reverse complement strand
AATCCCCTTTCGGTCACTTCATCGATTCTGCAACCGGCAACTATGAAACCTTCTGCGTAATTTTCGATGGCATGTCCTTCAGATAGGTCGCCATTAAAATCTTTTTCAAAAGTCCAAACTATAAGTCCTGAGAAATCAATCTCAACCAAGCTAAAACTTCGACTAGCAGAGTTGGTATTCCGATTATAGACAAGCTTGAATGAATCATTCAACGAAGATACCACATCCACAAACTCATCATCCCCTTCACCGCCATACGTCCATTCACTGATTATTTCTCCTTCAACATCGACATGAAGCAAGTAGCCATCGCTACCTCCATTGCCCATACTGTATGTTTTCCCACAGATTAAAAATCCTTCTTCTGGATGCGCAATAATTTTGTACGCAAAATCCCAATCTTCTCCACCATACGTTTTGCGCCATTGTTCATCACCTTCCGAATTGGTTTTTATAAGCAATATGTCATACCCTCCAGCCCCCTCACTATTTGTGTATCCGCATAAAAAAAGATGTTGATTTTCGTCTTCAACGATGCTATAGCCTTTTTCAACTTCAAGACCGCCCAGACTTTTGCTCCACATGCATTCCAGATTGGCATCCAGACGCAAAAGATAAAAGTTGGTATTGTTGGCCACATCACTCCCCGTCGTTCCAATCACCGCATATCCACCACTTGCACATTCTATGATCTGACGTCCTTCTTCGAAATAAGGACCGCCATAAGTGCGCACATAGGCGGTGTCTTCCTGGGCTGAGAGTGCACAGGCAAAAGACATTCCGAGGAGCAAGGCCAAAGCGCGTGAAATATTTGTGGCTGCTGATTTCATGGTATGGTCTCTGTTTTTTTTGATTAACGAATGGCTTCCCGGATCTTACAAACTCGCTCCAACAATCCCTCAAGCAAATCCAGGCGCAGCATATTGGCACCATCACTCTTGGCTACCGCCGGATTCGGATGTGTCTCAATAAACAATCCGTCTGCTCCAACAGCTATGGCTGCTTTGGCTACCGTTTCAATCATGTCTGGCCGTCCGCCCGTTACTCCACTGCTTTGGTTGGGCTGCTGCAAACTGTGCGTGCAATCCATAATGGTTGGCGCAAATTGATGCATCGTGGGTATTCCGCGATAATCAATTACGAGATCCTGATACCCAAACGTTGTTCCCCGTTCTGTAAGCCAAACCCGGTTATTGCCCGTTTCCTGCACTTTTTTCACCGCATGCTCCATCGACTCTGGTGAAAGAAATTGACCCTTTTTGATATTCACAAATTTGCCCGTTTCTCCAGCCGCTTGCAACAAATCTGTCTGGCGGCATAGAAATGCAGGTATCTGCAATACATCCACATAAGCTGCGGCCAGAGCTGCCTCGCCACTGGTGTGGATATCTGTTACGATAGGCAATTGGTATTTTTCTCCAATGCGCTTTAAAATTTCGAGCGCTTTTTCGTCGCCCAATCCGGTAAAACTATCGCTGCGCGAACGATTGGCTTTGCGGTAGGATGCCTTAAAAATATAGGGTATGCGAAATTGATTGGTGATGTGCTGCACTTTTTCTGCCAATTCCATGCACAAATCCTCACTTTCTACTACACATGGGCCCGCCAGCAAAAAAAACTGACCGCTGTCGGTATGTTTTATACGTGGTAATTGATCTAACATAGGGGCGAAAATACAGACTTTGAGTCTTCAACTTGCCAATATGCTACGGGGTATGAACCTGCAGTTGTTCGATTGTATTTCGACAGTCCATTGATCGCATTTCATTCTGCAATTAATTCGCAATACCTGCCGATGAAAAATATCAATTTTATATCCCTCGTAAAAGCCCTTGTTTTTTTTGGTGCTGCCGTGCTTATTTTTATTGCTCATGATGCCATTATCAGGCTTACTGAGCCACTTACGCGCCAGATTACCGATGGACCAGATCATACGCGTTTGATCATTCCCAAAATTCTTATTCCAACGATTTATAGAATTGCCATCGCCGTTTGTCTCACCGAATTTCTAAGACTTGCAATCATTGCGTTTTACAGACCTTCTAACCCAAGCCTCAAACGCGATAATTTCACCATCGGTATTTCGCACCTCGCCAAAGTGCTCTACTTGGTTCTCGGCGGAGTCCTGATCCTTTCCCTTTTTGATATTTCTGTTAAAGAAGCGATTACTACGCTGAGCCTTATTGCCGCTGCGGTTGTGCTGATGACGAAGGATTATATCGGCAACCTCATCAACGGTATGTACATGACTTTTGCCCGTGTAATCAACATCGGTGATCAGGTGCAAATCGAAGAACACAAAGGCAGAATCATGGATATCACGCTCACCAACGTGCACCTGCTCAACGACGACGATGATATCATCTATATCCCCAACAACAAAGTTTTTACCAGCGAAATCATCAATTACACCAGGCGCGAACTAAAGAAAAGCAGCATCGATTTCGAAATTCCCATCGAAAAACTGCGTGACGCCGATTGGTTTCAAAACGAAATAATAAGCACCCTCGGAGAACTTAATTCTTTGATTCAACCCGGCACACACAATCTGAAAATACAAGGCATCAAACACGAATACACCAGCTTCAAATTCCAGTATATCCTTAAAGATCCTCTCAACAAAGAAGACGACAAAAAAGTAAAACGCCAGGTGATTCGTTTTATAGTCAAATACCTGAGCAATCAATTGGATCAGAAGTAATAGATTGAAAACCTTTGGTAAAGGACACTATTCAGATTACTCATCCCCAAAAGTCCGCAGGAATCTTAATTCCTTCACTTCTTAATGGTAAAAAAAAAGCGCAGCATGCGCCCCTGCAGAGTCTTTTTGTACCTGAACAAGACTTTTTAAGCTATTTTCTAGCCTTGTAATTTCTGGAGTTTGCATTAAAAGGTCAGGGCCCCTTTCGTTAGAAAGAAGCCCTGATGTTGAAGTGAGAAAAACGAGGTCTGTAAGCCGGGTTCTGTCTGCATGCCGAAGCACGGACTCCATCATTTATCTAGTGCGACCTACCCCCCGGGGCCGGACGAGCCGCCCTTCACCTTATCCGAAGACAAGGATTCCCGGTATACATGGTCTTACAACCCGCAAGGTTTGTCGGAGCTGATGACGTTACCGCCACCACTGGTGGGCTCTTACCCCACCTTTTCACCTTTTCCGGAAAACTTGCGCCTTCCGGTAGTTTAAATTTCTGCAACACTATCTGTCATACGTCAGTCACCCAACGTAAGCCCCCGCTTTTCACGAGGTGCGGCGCCCTGTGCAGCCCGGACTTTCCTCCCCGGCAAAGCCGGAGCGATGGAGCAACCTTTGTTTTTCCCGCCGTAAAGATAACCATTGCCTTCTTTCTGAGACGACAGATCACGCTTGTGAAGACCCAATCATTTTTTATTTCGGCCGTTAAACCATTTACTTTGTATGCGGTCTGACGAACAGACCTGCCCCCATTTGAGCACCAGCGATCAGGAAATACTGCAACTGTTTAGCGATCCTTCCAAAAAGGAAGCGGCTTTTCGTTTGTTGCTTGGGCAGTTTCAAAAACCAATCTATTATTACATACGCCGCATGGTTTTGGACCACGACGATGCCGACGACATTACACAAAATACATTTATAAAAGCGTGGAAAGGATTGGCAAATTTCAGGGGTGAAAGCAAAATAAGTACCTGGCTGCACCGCATCGCCTACAATGAAAGTATTTCATTCATCAATAGCTCAAAACGCATCGGAAAAGTGGATATAGGAAATGTTGAACACGAACTCACTCCGCATCTCCAGCAAGATGTGTTGTACTCCGGGGACGAGATTCAGATGAAATTGCAAACAGCTCTGGCCACACTGCCCGAAAAACAAAAGGCGGTGTTTATCATGAAATACTACGAAGAAAAAAAATACGAAGAAATTTCACAAATCACAGGAACCAGCGTGGGCGCGCTCAAAGCGAGTTTCCATCACGCGGTTACCAAAATCGAATTATTCCTCAACGCCCAATGAGTGAAGTTGATATCCATAACGACGACTATGCCGAAGACCGGTTGAAAGCCCGCATGAATTCATCTGGGCAGCGGGAGGAGTTTGTGGTTCCTGAGCATTTTTTTGAGCAACAATTTGAAGAGATTGTAGCACAAACCAGGTTGAGCGATTTTACAAAGGTGGATGAATTCGAAACACCTTCAGGTTATTTTGTAGACGCCGAAATGCGCATTCTGGCCGGGCTTGAAGCAGAGAATCCGGAAGAACAGACATTTTTTAATGACCAACAAAAGGATATTCTCGCAAGGATAAAACTGGAAGAATTGGGGTTGAACGACAACGCAGAATTTGGCGTTCCTTCAGGATATTTCGAATCATCTTCGAATGAAATTGTTGCAGCCATTGCAGAAGTTCAGAATACACCCCGTGTTATTCCTTTTCACCGAACAGGCCATGCCCGCATGTGGATGGGAATCGCTGCGGCTGCATGCATTGCCTTTCTTGTGGTAATGATCTGGCCACAAAATACTCCGGTGCAAAATCAACCTTCGTTTGCAGAGTTACTCGAAAAAACGGAATTGGATGAAAGTGATCTCGAATATTTTGCAACAGACGAAGAATACGATCAGTTGTTGCTCAGCGAAATTGAATTGTTAACCGATACACTTATCGCAGATTCTGTGAAGGTTGTAGACCCGCTGAAACCACTTCCTGCCGCCGATGCAACGCAGGAGAAGGAAAAAAAAGACAAGAAAGATATTAAACCAAAAGACAAGAAGAAGACTCCAAGCTTCGACGATCTCACAGAAGATGAAATTCTGGAGTTTCTGCTCGAAGAAGGTGGAGACGATATACTTGATGATTTATAATGCAATTTGAAATGAATACACATTTAAAAAATTTCGCGCTCGTTTTATTGTTTGGGATGTTTGCCCTTTTTGCTGCGGCCCAACCCGATGTCGAGCCCGTTGATGGCAAGCGAAAGGAAAAGCTGGATGCTTTGAAGCGAGCCTACATTACCGATAAGCTAGAACTCACTTCCGCAGAAGCTGAAAAATTCTGGCCGGTGTTCAACGAGTTTGAAAAAAAACGTGCCTCTATACGAAAAGAAATCGCTTCTTTGAACGACAAAGTCAATGGAGAATCGGTTAGTGATAAGGAATTGATTGAGGCCATTGATGCCATCGATAAAAAGCGCAAGGAAGAAGTGGATCTGGACAGCAAATTCCTCAAGGATTGCCTACCCATTCTTGGTGCCAAAAAAGTGGTGATCCTCTCTCGTCTGGAGCGCGATTTTCGCAAGAAAATGATGGAGGCTCTGAAAGAAAGACGCCAAAACCGTGGCGGAGGCCAGCGCGGTCCGGGTGGTCGACCCAATGGACCGGGAAGAAATTAGCGATTTTGGTTAGTTGTTGATAATCAGTGAATGAAGCATAAAATGAACGGACTTTGGCAGGGTCCGTTTTTTTATGGTTGAAAATTTCCCCGGTTTCCAGCAGGTTCTTTCAGCGTGAATGCCTTAACTATGCACGCTTTTTAATGTAAAATGTCAGAAGAAACAGAAGATATAAATCCAGGCGAGGAAGCCCACCTCGGCAATGTGATTCAGGTTCAGGGCTTGTATCAGGATTGGTTTTTGGACTACGCCAGTTATGTAATCCTTGAGAGAGCCGTTCCGCATATTCACGACGGTCTCAAACCCGTTCAACGCAGAATCTTGCATTCCTTGTGGGAAATGGACGATGGCCGTTTTAACAAGGTGGCCAATGTGATAGGGAATACCATGAAGTATCACCCTCACGGTGACGCCAGTATCGGCGATGCGCTCGTTCAGATTGGACAAAAAAACCTTTTGCTTGATACTCAGGGCAACTGGGGAAATATTTTTACCGGCGACAGTGCTGCAGCGCCCCGCTATATCGAAGTTCGACTCAATAAGTTTGCGCAGGAAGTTGTTTTTAATCCTAAAACAACCAAATGGCTGAGCAGCTATGATGGCCGCAACAAAGAACCCGACATTCTTCCGGTAAAATTCCCGCTGCTGTTGGCATTGGGTGTTGAAGGAATTGCTGTGGGTTTGGCGTGCAAAATTCTGCCACACAATTTTATCGAACTTATCGATGCGAGTATTGATGTACTTCGCGGCAAACGCACCCATCTCCTTCCTGATTTTCTAACAGGCGGATTGGCCGATTGTTCCGATTACAACGCTGGTTTGCGCGGTGGAAAAATTCGGGTACGCTCCAAAATCCGCAAAGAAGA
>JBJXFC010000010.1:0-8267 GCA_046153915.1 Flavobacteriales bacterium | reverse complement strand
GTAAAAGTCGCAGTGGACCAGGAACAAAATGGCCCGCCAACCGCAAAGCCCATCAGCATCGAAATCACTGGCGAAAAATTTGAAGACCTGATTACAGCCTCTGTTGATCTTAAACAATACCTCGATTCGATGACCATCGAAGGAGTGGAAGAAATCAAGTCCGACCTTCAGCTCAACAAACCTGAAGTTATTATTGAAATTGATCGTGAGCGTGCAAACCGCGAAGGCATAAGTACGCAACAAATTGGCGGTGAAATCAACGCTGCCGTTTTAGGTAGAGAAATTTCAAGATACCGCGATGTGAATGACGACTACCCAATTGTAATGCGCTATGAAGTTGATCAACGAAACAACCTCGAAGAGTTAAAAAACCTGATCATTACCTATCGTGATATGAACATGGGTGGACAAATTCGACAGGTGCCCCTTTCAGCCTTTGCTGATGTGAAATACTCAAGTACTTATGCAGGTATCAAACGCAAAAATCACAAGCGTGTGGTTACTCTTGAGTCCAATGTTTTGACTGGATTTAACGAAAACGAAGTTGCAGAGAAGGTAAAATTGATTGCTGGTGAATTCAAAAAACTTCCAAAAGGCGTTACAGTAAATCTGGCTGGCCAGGCCGAAGAACAAGCCGAAACGGCAGCGTTTTTGGGTTCTGCTGGTTTGATTGCATTGAGTTTGATATTGCTCATCCTGATTTCGCAATTCAATTCTATCGGACGCACTGTCATTATCCTTTCAGAAATTGTATTCAGTATCATTGGTGTATTGCTTGGTCTCGCCATTTTTGATATGGAAATTTCCATCGTCATGACAGGAGTTGGTATCGTTGCTCTTGCTGGTATTGTCGTCAGAAATGGAATTCTGCTAGTTGAATTTACAGACATACTTCGAAAACAAGGCTATTCACTCCATGATGCCATTGTAGAAGCTGGTCGTGTGCGGATGACGCCAGTATTGCTCACTGCTACTGCCACTATTCTTGGAATGATTCCACTTGCCATCGGTTTCAATATTGATTTCGTTACCATGTTTACCGAACTCAATCCGAAAATCTATTTCGGAGGTGATAGTGTTGCATTCTGGGGACCATTGGCGTGGACTATTGTATTCGGACTTGCATTTGCTACGTTTATTACCCTCATTCTTGTACCGGTGATGTATGAAATGAGCGAACAAACGAAGGCGCGTCTGTTCAGATTTTTGAAGAAGACACCTGAAGTGCAGGAAGCCAATGATAAAATGACGGATGAAAAATAGTGATTGCCCTTTGTAACCCGGTACTAGGATAATTTCAAAACTAAATCGCTTCGTTGAACATCTTTCTCATGGAAAGACAAACAACGAAGCGATTTTTTTTTGGACTTCAGAGCCGTTTAAAATTTCAATTAGCGCAATCCATCTCCATCCAGAAGATTCCCAATTCCGCCGAGAATACTGCCCTCTTCTTTTCTTCTTCCAACTCCATAACTTACGATGCGCGAGGCAAGGCGTGATATTGGTAAGGTTTGCAACCACACTTTTCCGGGTCCTTTGAGTGTTGCGAAAAACATTCCCTCGCCGCCAAACAACGTATTCTTAATGCCACCTACGAATTGAATATCGTAATCAATGTCCTTTGTGTATGCCACGATGCATCCAGTATCAATTTTCAGCATTTCACCGGGATTCAGCGTGCGTTCGATGATATGTCCGCCGGCATGGCAAAAGGCCAAACCATCTCCTTCCACTTTCTGCATGATGAATCCCTCGCCACCAAATAAGCCTGTGCCTAGTTTGCGCTGAAATTCAATACCCACAGAAACACCTTTTGCCGCGCACAAAAATGAATCCTTCTGGCAGACAATTTTTCCTCCTAGTTGAGCAAGATCCAACGGAATAATTTTTCCCGGATAAGGTGATGCAAATGCAACACGCGCCTTGCCCATGCCGGTATACGTAAATGCGGTCATAAAGAGACTTTCGCCTGTTAGAAGTCTTTTTCCCGCACCAACCAGTTTGTTGAAGAATCCACCACTACTGCCCGCACTTCCATCTCCAAAAATGGTTTCCATCTGAATGCCGTCGTCCATGTACATAAACGAACCCGATTCGGCTACTACTGTCTCCTGTGGGTCAAGTTCGACTTCTACACATTGCATTTCTTCTCCAAAAATGCGGTAGTCAATTTCATGATTCTTCATTGGTTAATTGAATTTTGATTTGGTTATTGTGGTGTGAAAAAAGATATATTATCCCGTTTGATTTCAAAAAAAAATCCCAATTGTACTAAGACAATTGGGATTTTGAGTATCGTTAACTTTAAATAAGAATTCGCCTTATGGATAGTAGAACGTGAATTTAAATTCGAGATAGTCTACATCAATTGGTTGTATACCGGCTGAGTTGCAAGCAAGGGTTCCTGAGTAGTATCCATAGTAAAAGAAGTAAGAACCTGCTGGTTTATTGCACTCGTCAATTGTACTATTTGGCACAACATCATCATCGTGCAAGAATTTAAAAGTTCCTTCTGACTGGCCCTGGTCGTTTGCTGCATTCAAAGCGTATACAAATCCGTCGGGGCTTGTATATTCCAATTGCAAAATCCAAACAGGGAATACATCATCAGCACTAATTGGATAATTTGCAGGTGTTTCAGTAACAGGGAACTGCCACTCACTTCCTGGTTTCACCAATTGAATCTCTACTTTACTATTCAATCCGAGATGATCTACCGCATCACTTATCGTAAACAGTAGGTCAGTCACTCCACCATTTACTACCAATGCATCCGGTGGACCATCATCAATAAGAGTGATTTGTGAAGGGCAATAGTAATGTTCGCCATCAATAGCCCAATGCAGGGTGTCAACGCAATCGGGACAAATCTTTCCACCGCAATCTTCCAGGAACTCGTTGTTTGGGTCAAGGATGTTGTTATCGCAATTGTTAACAGTACAACAAGGGGCACAAGGACCACCGCAGTCAATTCCGTATTCACCGCCATTCATCATAAGGTCGTCACAGGTAGGGCAAGCATCGCAAGCACCACCGCAATCCACATCCTCCTCTTCACCGTCCAAAACACCGTTGTTGCAAAGTTCACTGCACTCTGGGCAACCGATAGGACCGCAGTCAATACCAGTTTCGCCGAATTCAACATCCAGAATACCGTTGCCGCAAGTTGGACAAGGTCCACATTCGCCACCACAGTCGATCCAGGTTTCTCCTTCGTCAATAATTCCGTTTACGCAGTGATTGCACGGTTCACAAAAAGGTCCGCCACAGTCATAAAGGCCCTGGTCATTGTTGTTCTGTCCTCCCGACTCCTCGTTGTTGAGGATGCCATCGTAACAGTTTGGCGGTATTCTGTTTTCCTCATTTAAACAACTGGCCAGAAATACTGAACCCGCAAATGATACCAGAAAAATCAGAGCGTAATGTTTGAATCTCATTCTTGTTTTTTTTTAGAACAGGTGTCGAATATACAAAACGCAGACTATTTACCCCGCTCAAGGGTTGCAAATCATTAAAAATTGAATGTGGAAAGTCGACCAAAAGGCAATTTTCCTCAAAATTTATGACCAATTCCCCTGCCATTTTTCCATTTTTGCAGTAATTACGCTCCGTCATGAATAAAAAATGGATCCCCAAACTCTCTCCCGATCCCGATGACGTCCAACGGCTTACCGCTGCCATCGGGATTCCTGCACCTCTGTCGCATCTGCTCTGTTTAAGAGGCATAAACACCGAAGAAAAAGCAAAAGCGTTTTTCCGGCCCTCACTGGACATGCTCCACGACCCTTTTCTCATGAAAGACATGGACAAAGCGGTGGACCGGCTTTCTGAAGCGCTCCAGAATGGCGAGAAAATTCTGGTTTACGGCGATTACGATGTGGATGGAACCACAGCAGTAACACTTATGTTTTCATTTCTGAAAAACCTGGGGGCAACGTGCGATTATTACATTCCTGACCGCTATGCCGAAGGTTATGGCTTTTCGATGACCGGCGTCGAATTCGCTGCAAACAACCAATTCTCGTTGATTATTACCCTTGACTGTGGTATCAAAGACGGCGATAAAGTTGCCCGTGCCAAGGAATTGGGCATTGATGTCATCATTTGTGATCACCATAATCCGGGCGAATTGCCTGAAGCGGTGGCTGTGCTCGATACCAAAAGACCCGATTGCAACTATCCCTACGAAGGACTAAGCGGCTGTGGGGTGGGATTTAAGCTATTGCAGGCTTTCTGCATACGCCATCACATGGATCAACAAAATCTGCTGCCTTATCTGGATCTCGTGACCATAGCCATTGGTGCTGATATTGTCCCGATAACCGGTGAAAACAGGGTTTTGGCCAGTTTCGGTATGGATTTGTTGCAAACCAATCGTCGGCCCGGCATTCAGGCCATGCTCGATCAGGCCGGATTTAAGAAAGATAAACTTACAATCACTGATGTTGTCTTCATCATTGCTCCCCGAATCAACGCTGCCGGAAGGATTTTCAGTGGGAAACAAGCAGTGGAACTCTTGCTCACAGATTCCATCGAAGAAGCCGCAAAACTTAGTCCGGCACTGGAAGAAAACAACAACACCCGCCGCGGGCTCGACAAAGAAATTACCGAAGAAGCCATTCAGACTATTGATACCGAAGAATTTTATCAGTCGTCGTTCACCAGTGTTGTTCGCGGTGACACCTGGCACAAAGGTGTAGTGGGCATTGTAGCATCGCGCCTTGTAGAAACGTATTATAAACCTGCCGTGGTTTTAGTTGAAATAGATCAAAAACTTGCAGGCAGCGCACGCAGTATTCCGGGAGTCGATTTATTTGAGGCTTTGGGCGAATGTTCTGATCTTCTTGTCCAGTTTGGTGGTCATACCATGGCGGCAGGTCTTAGTTTGAAGTCAGAAAATTTTGAAGCCTTCCGACAAAAATTCGACAAGGCCGTCGAAACCATGTTGCATGGTGTTCGACCAACTCCTTACGTTGAATATGACCTTGAACTAAAGCCGGATGATATCACTTCGCGTTTCTACAGAATTCTTGTTCAGTTTGCTCCTTTCGGACCAGAAAATATGCGGCCCTCCTTTCTCATGAAGAATATGATAAATGCAGGAAACACACGCGCTGTGGGCGAAACTGGCGCTCACCTGAAATTGCATCTCAAATCTTCTGATCCTGATTCTTCGATTTCATTTGATGGAATTTCTTTCTTTCAAGGTCATTGGCACGATGCACTGGTAAAACAAAATGCCGCGATTGATGTCCTTTTTGTGTTGGAAGAAAATGAATGGAATGGGAAAATAACGTTGCAGTTGAATGTGAAGGATATTCGATTGGCGGAGTGAGTGTTGCTCCGCAACTTTTGAAATATAACCGCAGAGACACGGAGGCGCAGAGATTGCTTCGCAATTATAAATGCTGTCTAAAACAACACAAGTAGGCTGCGCTGAAACCCGCGCCATGGAAGGCATTAGCATATTAGGCACACTATCTCCGATTCGTCATCCGTTACATATGGATCGTGCCTAAGGCACTATGTTATCTATCTGGCGATTCTTTTTTCATGCGGACTGAAGTCCGATGTTAGCGTATTGTTTCGAGCCTACGGCTCTTGGGGGCTGCACGTTATACAATCTGCAAGCTCGACTTAAATTGTTAAAAGGGAGTTCATCCACGCAGACGGATACCCCATTAGCACATTATATGGGCCGTGCCTACGGCACTATGTCACCTATCTGGCGTTTCTTTTACCATCGGACTGAAGTCCGATGTTAGCGTATTCTTTCGAGCCTACGGCTCTTGGGGGCGGCACGTTATACAATCTGCTAGCTCGACTTAAATTGTTACAAGGGAGTTCATCCACGAAGACGGATACCCCATTAGCACATTAGCATATTAGACACATTAGCACATTCTCCATTACCCAATCTCCATCAGGTTCCACGCATCGCATATTACCCTCCAATCCAGCTATTCACATCTTCCAACTGAACAGCCGGAATATCGAGTTTGCTTTTTTTGCGGTAGGCATTCAGGGTTTGATGAATTACCGTTGGTTTTGTTCCCTTCAATTTTTCGATGGAATCATACCCCGCTCGAATCACATGTTCTGCCCAGATTTCCGAAATTCCAAGAGCGATGTATTCATCCACACCTGGAGCAACATCCCATTTCTCCGGTCGCATTTGTGGGAAGAATAGCACTTCCTGAATCGTTTCGTTATTGGTGAGAAACATCACGAGGCGATCAATGCCAATTCCCATTCCGGATGTTGGTGGCATGCCATATTCGAGAGCACGAAGGAAATCGTAATCAATAAACATCGCTTCATCATCTCCGCGTTCCTGCAACTTCAATTGTTCTTCAAAACGCGCGCGTTGATCAATGGGATCATTTAATTCCGTGTATGCATTGGCTACTTCTTTGCCATTGATCATCAACTCAAATCGCTCCGTCAACTCCGGATTGCTGCGATGACGTTTGCAAAGCGGCGACATCTCCAAAGGATAATCTGTGATGAAAGTAGGTTGAATAAAATTGCCTTCACACTTAGCACCGAAAATTTCATCGATGAGTTTTCCTTTGCCCATCGTATCATTTACATCAATGCCAATACTCTTGCAAAACGTTGAAAGTGCTTCTTCAGACTTGCCGGTAATATCGAAACCTGTAAATTGTTTGATTGCATCGGTCATCGAGATGCGCAGGAATGGCTTTCCGAAATCAATTTCTTTCGAACCAAATGTAACCGTGGTAGTTCCAAGTGCTTTGTTACATACAAAACGAATCATCTCCTCCGTAAAATCCATCATCCAGTTGTAGTCTTTGTAGGCTACATAGATTTCCATCACCGTAAACTCCGGATTGTGCGTGCGATCCATGCCTTCATTGCGGAAGTTTCTGCTAAATTCATACACGCCATCAAATCCACCAACGATCAAACGCTTCAGATATAATTCATTCGCAATCCGCAAATACATCGGGACATCGAGTGCATTGTGATGAGTGATAAACGGACGCGCTGTAGCACCGCCAGGAATAGCCTGCAAAACAGGAGTATCCACTTCGAGGTATCCGCGCTCATTAAAAAATTCGCGCATTGCATTCACGATTTTTGTGCGTGCAACAAATGTCTCCTTTACTTTTTCATTTACCACCAGATCCACATACCGCATGCGGTACCGCAACTCGGGATCGGTAAAGGCATCGTGCACCATACCATCTTTATCGGTCTTTACAACTGGAAGTGGCTTGATAGACTTCGCCAACAAAGTAAGCTTATCTACATGGATGGAAATTTCTCCCATTTTGGTAGTAAATACTTTTCCGCTTACACCTACAAAATCACCGAAGTGAAGCAAATGTTTTACTACTTCCTTGTAGAATGATTTGTCCTCTCCCGGACAAATAGCATCAATATTGATATACACCTGAATCTTCCCGGTAGAATCCTGAACGTGCGCAAAACAGGCCTTTCCCATATCGCGCATATTGTGCAGACGACCTGCAATAGTCACTTCTTTTCCTTCTTCATAGTTGGATAGAATTTCATGAGCATTTGTATTTACAACAAATTCTGCTGCGGGAAAGGGATCAATTCCTCTTTCGCGCAATTTATCCAATGCCTCTCGACGTACAATTTCTTCTGGTGACAAATTCTGAATCATGGCGCGAAGTTAATTCGGGAGAATGTTTATCGGAAAGGCAATTTTCGAACAGAGAGAAGAATAATGTGCTAATGTGCTAATGTGACTAATGTGCTAATTAGGGACTTACGTCCTTGTGGAAGGGTGCGTTGCACAACCCAAACGGAGGATCCATTCTTACTTAAAGGAGCGACGCGCGGTATCTCTGCGTCCTTTTCGCCTCACCGCTGCCTAATTGCGCAGGCCAATTAAGTTCGGATAGCTGAAAACTATCTACTTCCATTAACTTCTGGAAGGCAGCTGCCTCTCCAATCGGAGAGGCGGGGCAAACGTCTTCGATGAATGAGTTCGAGCAGAACAATTGGCTACCATCACCACGTCTTCGATATATGAAATATGACGAACTGAAGAACTCTTGTGCAGCAATTCCACAACCCTATCGCGAAGCGATCTCTGCGTTCTCAAAAAACAAAACCAACATCACACAACCCTCTGCGAACTCTGCGTGTTTCTCCTCTGCGGTCCTTTAGTTTGCATTTTATTTAATTCGCGAGCTAATTCACTTCCACAAGAAACAGGGGGAATCATTGTGCGCCAAAGGTTTTCAGGCCTAAGCAGAGATTTTGACCCC
>JBJXFC010000213.1:0-4770 GCA_046153915.1 Flavobacteriales bacterium | reverse complement strand
TTTTCTCAGCGCAAAAGGCAGCGGAAAAGACCGCGTAGAAGGTCTGCGCATTGGTGGTGATGATTATTTATCCAAACCATTTGAATTGGAAGAATTGCTTTTGCGTGTTAGCAAACTCATCAAACGCAGAGATATGGCTATGGCATCTCTGGCCGATCTTACAGAATATTCCTTTGGCCCTTGTGAAATCCACTTCCTCAACTACCGCATCAAAGATAAAAACGGATCGGATCATGAACTTTCCAAAAAGGAAATCATGTTGCTTAAACTGCTAATTCAGCGGGATAATGAAGTGGTGAGCCGTGAGGAAATTCTGGAAAAAGTGTGGGGCTACGATGTCTTCCCTTCTACCCGTACCATCGATAATTACATCCTTGCTTTCCGCAAATACTTCGAACCCGATAGCCGCCAGCCACGGTATTTCCACAGCGTGAGAGGCGTTGGGTATAAGTTTACGTCGTGATGAGAGACAGTAGACTCTAGAAGCTAGACTCCAGATAATAGACTTTGAGGGTGCTGTAGAATGGCTATGTGCGGCGCAAGATTAAAAACGTGTTCACATCATTAGCACAACTTATCCAGAGCGCAGCGTGGGATTAGACACATTAGTCGCATTAGCATATTAGCACATTATCCCATCATCCGCTTTTGAAGACAAAACATTTCATTAAACCGCAAAGCCCCATTAGCACATTAGTCACATTAGCATATTAGCACATTTTCCCATAATCAAATTATCCCATCAGCTTCATTCTTCTTTCGTACCAAATTTCTCCACTACACTCTGTGTAACTCCGGTAATACTAAATCCGCCATCGTGGAAGAGATTTTGCATGGTAACATAGCGGGTTAGATCGCTGAACATCGCCACACAATAGTCTGCACATGCCTCTGCATCCGCGTTTCCGAGTGGTGACATCGCGCCGGCATAATTGATGAAACCATCGAAGCCCTTCACACCGCTGCCGGCAGTTGTTACTGTTGGAGATTGTGAAATGGTGTTGATGCGTACTTTCTTCGCTGTGCCGTAGTGGTAACCAAAACTGCGTGCGATGCTTTCCAGAAGGCTCTTGGCATCAGCCATATCGTTGTAATCCGGGAAAATACGTTGAGCAGCGATGTAGGTAAGTGCAACTACACTTCCCCAATCGTTGATTGCGTCTTTCTTATAGGCTGTACTCAACATCTTGTGCAAACTGGTTGCACTTACATCGAGAGTTTGTTTGTACCATTCGTAGTTGGGATCTGTATAGTGTTTTCCCTTGCGCACGTTTGGACTCATTCCGATACTGTGCAATACGAAGTCAAATTTGCCACCAAAATGCTCCATGCTTTTGGTAATCAGATTATCGAGATCTTCGAGGTTGGTCGCATCAGCAGGAATGATTGGGGCATTGCCGATTTTGGCAGCAAGCTCATTGATTTCGCCCATACGCATCGCAATAGGTGCGTTGGTCAATACAATTTCAGCTCCCTGAGCGTGTGCTCTTTCGGCCACTTTCCACGCGATAGACATATTGTTCAATGCACCGCTGATGATGCCTTTTTTACCTTTCAGAAGATTGTTTGACATACCTGAATGTTTAATTGTTGTGAGGTCAAAGCTAAGCAGTAGCAGACACTTCGGCAAATGGAATTGTAAATGGATGAAATTCAAGGGGATTGAAGAGCGTACCGCGATTTGCGAAGTGCGATATGCGATTTGGACAGTGACTTTGAATGGTCTATGTTCCATTGATAGGCTGACGATTTGGATAGGCTTTGGGGAAATTGAAAATTGAGAATGGAGGATGGAAAATGGAGAATGTGGAATTGCCCAAAACGAAATTCGAGTACTTCGATTTGGCATTGCAAAATGTCGGGTTCTAATTTGACCTTCTTTGCTGAAACTTGCATTCTCCTTCGAAAAATCAAAGCCTGAATTGTGATTATTGATCAAAGATGAAATGAAAAGCACAGATCACTTCCATACTTTTGTTTGGTTGAGAAAAGGCTATATTTATATTGCTCTGTTGGTTTCGTTTTGCACGGGATGTTCTAAAAAAATTGTGCAAGAGACAACACGGGAACTCCATCCACTAAGTTGCGGATATCCACAAGCACATCACGAACGGCGGCTATACCCCGAACTGACTGTCAGTTACGAGATAGACAGCCTGGCGGATACCACATTGCGTTTTGCTTCCAATGAAATGTTTACTCCGCTTGATTCAGCATTTTCCAGAGGTAATCTCTCCGATTATTTCGTCAAAAATTTAGCATATCCAGAGATGTTGCGTGAGCTTGAGATACAAGGGAATTGGTTTTACTCCATGAATTTCGAAAACGGCATTTTCACATCCTACAAACTGCTGAAATCCCCAGCAGATTCAAGGCTTATGGAAGTTGAAATCGAGAAACAGATGAAGAAACAACTCAATTCGCTGAAGTATACAACAGGAGGCAACAATAAACTTGTACTGAGATTCAGAGTAGAACTTAAAGATCCATAGTAATCCCAAATTCTATACTGAAAACGCAATCGTCTTGAGTCTTGAGTCTAGAGTCTTTCATCTTCGATCAGGCCTCTCACTTCACCCTCTTCCCTTCCATCTTAGCTCCACCCTGATCCAGAATCAAACCCGTTGCTTTTCCATCTTTATCCACTACAAAAGTGAACTTGGCATCAACCTCTTTGATGAAAAAATGGGTGTTGTCTGTAGCGAAAAATTCGGATGTTGGTTGATTCGTTGGTTGGCCGAATAGCTTGCCGTTATCAAGTGTAATGGTCATGACAAATCCCTGTGCCAATTCATATTCTCCAACATACGATTTTAAGATCTTCTCATCTACCTGAACAATTTTAACAACTGGAACAGGCTTATCCGTTTTGGTCCAATGTTCGTTGCCCGCTGTTCTGCTGCTGAAATCGAGACCAGTGATCTTTTTCTTTTCGCGGTTGAAGTGTATTTCCGTTAATACTCCATCAAACACAAATTTATCTGCGGCAAATGGTGTCAGCTTATAGCGCGCACTGCCCGGACGTTGCGAATACAATGTGCCTTCATCAAGTGTGATAATTCGCTCAAGGCCAGCGGCATTTGCATAAACACCTTCATACCCTTTGAGTGCTTTTTCTTCAACCATAAAAACAGGATAAACGTATGGATCACCAATTGCAATGGCAGCCAGCTTAGAGGCTAAATCTGTTCCTCCATTTCTTTCCTGGTTCGTGAGCAAGGCAACAAAAACATCCTCTTCGGGCAGATAAAGTTCATTCGAAACAAAGCCCGGAATTCCTCCGCTATGTTCGATCACCTTGCGTCCTTTGATTTGAGAAAATCCCCAACCAAAGCCATACTCTTCAATTCTGCCATCGCTCATTACACAAGGGGTATAGGCCATATCCAAGGAGGCCTTGGATACTACTTTGTGTTCATTCACTGCCTTCGTCCAAATGTACAAATCGGTTGTTGTGCTCATAATGGCACCGGCTGCATGTGGCCATGTCATGCTTAAATAAGACGCCTTCACAAATCCACCTTCGCCATTTGGAGTGTAACCCTTTACTTTATTTGGGATAATGGTTGTACGATCGCCCCAGTATGTATTTTTCATACCCAACTTCTGGAAAATTTCAGTTGTAACGTAGTCGCCATAGTCCATCCCGGTAATTTCTTCTACAATAGCTCCAAGCAAAACATAGCCCGAATTGCTGTAATTCCATTGTGTACCTGGTTCAAAATCCAACGGTTCATTCTTGAAAAAATCAATGACCTCCTGGGTAGTGGCATCCCTGCGTTGAATGGTGGGATCGAAGGTTGGCATATCCGTGTAACTCCTGATACCCGACGTGTGATTCAATAATTGACGTATCGTGATCGTTTTTCCATTCAGCGGATAATCGGGAAGGTGTTTGGTAATAATATCATCTACTGATAACTTGCCCGCTTCCTGCAGTTTGAGAATGGATATGGCGGCAAATTGTTTGCTGATAGATCCAATCTCGAAAACCATATCCGGTTGGATTGGAACATTCAATTCCATATCTGCGACACCAATTGCTTCCTTCAAAATCACTTCACCTTTTTTCATCACAAGCACCGCTCCTCCCGGACTTGTCGGATCAAAAAAGGCTGAAGTTTCCTTCTTCATGGCGGCTACAATAGCCGGATCCTGAGATAACAAGGAATTCGCTCCACACAACAAAAGCGCAAGACTTATAATAAGATTGAAGGTTTTCATGATGATGATTTTGGTGCTTCAAAAGAACACAATATGAATGTTCGCAGCGATCAAAAATTATGAACGGAATACTTTCATTACAAAAGGAAGATTTGCATATTTTCACACAACTGCCAAAAAAAAGTTGGCAATGTACTTTCTTCAAAACAATACAGTTCAGGACGGGAATTAATCCTTATCCTGTATGTCTTCCAAATTTATTCTTCCCATTATCGGCATTCATGCCATCGTTTTTACTTTGCTCTTTCATCAGCAATCTCTTGCACTTAATCTGTTCCTCTATGAGATGTTTTTGCTCGGTTTTCTTTTATGGCGCAAAGAATTGCCCTATCAGAGTGTGCTTAGCAAAATCATGCTGGCCTGCGTTGTTTCTACTTCTATAGCGATTTTTCTCATAAGTTCTCAATGGGTCATTGCCATCAATCTATTGGTGATGCTCGTTTTTCTTGGCAATATTATTCAACCACAAGTACGTTCGGTGCTCACTTCACTCGGATTGGCATTGAACAGTGTTCCCATCTCCCAGATCAAAATTTCAGAAATCAA
>JBJXFC010000208.1:0-24431 GCA_046153915.1 Flavobacteriales bacterium | reverse complement strand
TTGAATTGCTAGCGATTGCCAGCATTTTTGTTGATCTGATTGGGCGTTGGGATTCATTCGGTCGCAACGAAAAACGACTGAGACTTATTCTTACATCTCTGTTCTTTATTGCGTTTATTACCCGATTTGGGTTTGGTTTTATGGAAGATTACCTCACAGGTGATGTAAAGTAGTTTTATTCTCCCAGACCAATGGATTCTACCACTTCCAGTCCATAGCCAACGATTCCGGTGCGTTTTACCGGGTGATTTGTAAGCAATTTCATACGGGAAACACCGAGTGACCTGAGAATCTGTGCGCCAATACCATAGTCCAGCGAATCCATGGATGATTTAGAACCTACCGGAGTTTGATTGATTTTTTGCAATTCCATCATTTCATCAATCAAACTGTGCTTTCCCTGCAAGTGATTCATGTAAACGATTACACCTTTCCCTTCTGATTCAATATGGCGCATGGCTCTGTTGAGCTGATCGTTGTGTCCTGTTTGCATGGCCGAAAAAATGTCGCTCAGAATATTGCAGGAATGCACTCTTACAGGCACAATTTCATCTTCTTTCCAGGTACCTTTTACCAACGCAAGGTGTTCTTTCTGTTCAATTAACTCACGAAAGGCGATGAGTTTAAATTCGCCGTGAGCGGTAGGGAAATCCATTTCAGTCACCTTTTCAACCAGGGTTTCCGTTTTCAGGCGGTATGCGATGAGGTCTTTTATGGAAATAACCTTGAGGTCAAAATGCTCTGCGATTTCAAGCAGCTGAGGCAATCGGGCCATGGTGCCATCGTCGTTCATGATTTCGACAAGAGCTCCGGCCGGCTCCAGACCTGCCATGCGCGCCAGATCGATGGTAGCTTCGGTATGACCTGTTCTCCTGAGAACTCCGCCATTCTTGGCCTTGAGTGGAAAAATATGTCCAGGACGAGCGAAATCGCCGGGTTTTATAGTTGGATCAACGAGAGCCATCACCGTTTTGGACCGGTCATGCGCAGAGATGCCTGTAGTGCATCCATGCCCAAGAAGATCAACGGAAACAGTAAAAGCCGTTTTTCGCGGATCAGTGCTATTGGCCACCATCATTTCGAGCTTGAGTTCTTCGCAACGCTCTTCTGTCAAGGCCATGCAGATAAGTCCGCGGCCATGTTTGCTCATAAAATTGATCACTTCCGGAGTGACCTTACTTGCCGCGGCAATAAAATCTCCTTCGTTTTCGCGGTCTTCGTCGTCAACAACAATTACAACTTTGCCCAGACGAATGTCTTCAATTGCAGATTCGATGGTATCCAATGCGTTTTTCACAGCTTCCTGTATCATGGGGCAAAAATAAGACAGCAAGGATCAAACGATGAGAAGAAAGTCAAAATAATACGTTGTTGGCTCTTATATTTGTTTTTTACCCTTACCATGTCTTTCCCCCGATTTAATCTCGCGCTTTGGCTGTTCTTGCTCCTTTTTGTGCGCTGTAAAAAGGAAGAAGACACGAACCCACCTTCAATTGTTTTTGAATTGCCTGCATCAGGCAGTACCTACAATTTTGGAGATATAATTCAGGTAAAGGCGAATGTTAAAGATGATGTGAAGTTGGATTTTATCCGAATTACGGTCACTGATGCATCAAACAATGAGTACCTCCAGATAATCAATCTCACAACTAGTAGCAATGAAAAGCAGGTACAAACTGTTCTTGAGCACAACGATAAGTACCTTACGTCAGGAACATATTATGTACGGATAACGGCAGGAGATGGCACAAACGAATTCACTGCATTTCGCGAAATACAACTCAATGAATTACCCCGTGCATTGGAAAAGATATTGCTTGTTAAACAGAATACGTCTTCATTCATTGGTATTGACAGCCTGAGTTCTGAAGGAGAATTAATGCCTTTTTTATTCCTCAATGGGAGGTATGAAAAGGGAGCTGTCGATTCCAGATTCGGAACATTTGGATATGCCGAAACCTACTATGGAGGTATAGCCAGTGTGGATTTGAATTCTTTTATGGTCAATGCATCCATTGGATTGCCTGCTTCTGCTGAGAATGGATTTTACAATTGTGTGATTCATGATCCATACAACCATGCTATCTACTTCGGTGGGAATGAATCTCAGATCAGAGAGTGCACCAATCAGAGCGTTAGCAATATTGCATTTGTAATTCCGGAAGATTTTGTTGCAGAACACTTTGCCATCAATGAAGATTTTCTCTTTGTGCACGTCCGAAATATCACTTCCACTCAACAAAACATCAGTGTGTTTCACAGATCCACAGGTCAGTTTTTTCAAAGTCTTGCAATCGATATGTCCACCGAAATCATGGGTCTCCACGCGTTGTCAAATAACGATCAGGTATTAGTAGCTGCTAATTCCGGTAGTGAATGTCAATTGGTGAAATACAACAATGCAACCAACGCGCTGAATGATGTTTTTACTTTTTTTGATCAGTCAACTTGCACGGGCATTTGGCCAGGAGATGAAGGCAGATTTTACATTGCACATCAGGATGGCATTGTTCAATATAACCAGGATATCGAGATGATTTCTACAGGAATTGCATTGGAGCCTTTATCACTTCAATATGACACAGTAAATGATCAGGTTTATGTTGTTACAGGGAATGGACTTTATGTGCTCAACAACACCGCGACAACTCAAATAGGGTATTATGCGACAGCCAATTGCAGGGATGTGTTGTTGCAATATAATAAGTAATTGTGGACACTAGTTTTTCCACAAGTCCCCCATCCACAAGCCTCTCCCAAAGGTACCAACCACAAGTTTGTTCGAGGCATAGTTGATGGCCATCGACTTGATAAAAGTGCCTGGTAATCCTGTCATCAGCGTCCATTCAGATTCTCCGGGTTTCATGGTGAAAACTCCGTAGGTTCCTCCAACATAAAGTCGTCCGCCTTTTTGCGTTACAATGCTTTCGCAGCTCGAATGTCCCATATTAAAAGTTCTGTCTTCGTATGAAGAACCATTGTAATACCAAAATTTACCTGTGCTTTCAGAATGGGCATACAACAAATTGAATTGGTGAGGATCGGATTCATCTACCGCAATTCCGGCAATCCACCCAGCCAATCCCGGAGTTTGAACGCGCTCCCAAACTATTCTTGAAGGATCTCCTTCCAACAGATTAAACGTTCTCCAAATCTGCGGATTCACTTTCGTTTTTTCGTCAAGACAATAGACATACATTACATTGGGATGTTTTTCTGAAAGGAAAAATTTGTAAGCGTTATATAAAGTGGAATCCGTTTTTCGTACATTCATAATGGTTTCCCATTTTTCGCCCAAGTCATTACTTCTCATGAGCATTGATCCCGACATGTAAATGGTATTGTTTACCTGCGGATTCATGCGGATCCAGGTGTGCCATTCGGTGCGTGCATTGGGATTTTTTCCTTCTTCAAAATTGATTCCTGATGTGCTTTTTTTAATCCCTCCATTTTGCATCGTACTGAACATAATATCCGGGTTCTGCGGATGAGTTACTGATTCAAATCCATCGCCCCATGATACATGATACCATTTGTGATCGCGCAAAAGATTGGAACCAATATCGTATCCGCCATAAAGCACCTGAACTTCTTTGATCTGAGCAACACTGAGTCCAAAAACGTTGGATGCCCCAATTCCAGTGTCTTTGTTTTTCCAGGTAAGGCCCTGATCGTAGCTTACACTCACTCCCCCATCATGCGAAGCCCACACAGTCTTGCCGTCCGAAGAAAACTCGATGTGATGGCAATCATCGTGCATTTGATTTTTTTCTATTTTACTGAAATTTAAACCGCCATCAACACTTCTATACAAGGGCTGCACGTTGCCTACCATAAGCAGTTGAGGATCGGTTGGAGAAACCGCAAAAGCCCGGGCGCGCGTATGGAGAGCATTGCACATGCCTTCACTCAGTGAACGTACTACACTCCATTTTTTGGTTTTGATATCGAAAAGTTGAAGCGAGGCATCACCTGCCGGACTGCTGGCCCATTGTTCGCTGAGCGTAATGGCAACGAACAAAAAATTTGGCAGCATCGGAGAATATTCAAGGCTCAGTCTGCGAAAAGGAAAATGGTC
Organism: Flavobacteriales bacterium; assembly: GCA_046153915.1. GTDB lineage: Bacteria > Bacteroidota > Bacteroidia > Flavobacteriales_D > Sanyastnellaceae > JANNVZ01. The sequence goes on along the minus strand of JBJXFC010000208.1, from coordinate 20,353 downwards.
TGAATCTTTGATGTAGGGAAGTGGAATGACTTCCCAGTTTGCACCGCCATCGTAACTGATTACAAATTTCTCGCCCGCTGCAATAACGATGTCCAATTCCGGATCATTCCTGTCGATGATTTCTATGTCATAAAAATTCCCAGTCTCAATGCGCTTCCATTTTTTGATTGATTTTTTGCGGGCATCTTCGCACATCCAGAATCCTTTGCTTGTGGCTGTAAACAGAACATTGAAGTCGGCAGGGCTGCTTACAACCTCGCTGATAAATCCTTTCTCGTCGCTCGTATTAAAAGGCAAAGCGGTCGAAGGGTCATCGCCGTTGATACATTCGTATGTGCGCCCTGAATTAAATGTGCGCCAGATACCATTCGAGTGCATAAACTGGTCGTCCCCATCTCCTGTACTTATAACCCATTGATGAGGATTTTTACTGTTCACAGCAACACTTGATACACCTGAAATTTTTAGTTTATCAGTTCCCCCTTCCAGCCATTTTTCACCACCGTTTTTGGTATACCACATTCCTCCGGTTGGGGAGCAAGCCCACAAACGCTGTTTTTTTTTGGGATGAATAAAGAGGTAATTGATGCGGCCTGTGCCGTTGCCCCTGTTTTTTGAATAGGATGGAATGGCCTTGCCACCTGCATTTAATTCTTCAGGTTGTACATTTGGGCCAATGCAATCCCATTTCCAGCGGATAGAATTCTGAACTTCATCCCGATCGGGTGCGGGAAATGCCAATGCTCCACGCAATTTCATTTTTTCCCAGTTCTGAGGCATAGGAGACACCCCCGAACTATCGTATTGTGGCAGACAACGGGAACCAATTGAAAGTAAAAAAAGAAGCAGTAAATACCGCATATGGAGCATTCGCGCAAAGGTAATCACGACTATGGTATTCTGAAAGCATGTCAATTGCACCATATTTGTGCGTATGACCGGACATGTTTTCAAATTGGCCCTTGGAATTTGGGTGGCCATGGTTGCAGTTGTTTTTATCCATGGCATTTCTTTTAGCGCCATTGAAGGCTCTGCACTCCTATCGTTGACTGCAATCTGGATTACAGAATCCGGAGGGAAGTATGGAACATTGCTTATTCTTCTGGTGACGTGCGTTTTCTTCACCCGTTTTATTGAAGGAGGTGGTAAAAAATTTGTCACATTCATACTCACATTGGTGAAGCTGATTATCGTTATTGGCGTTTTTGCATATCTCAACGAAAATCTCATTAAACATGCACTTAAACAATCCCGGCCGAGCCATCTTTATGTTGCAGAAAGAAGTCAGGGTGAAATGTCTCTTCAACAACTGTATGCCTTGGATAACCCAGGTAGACACGAGCTGTTGAGCAAAACTATTGAGGAAAATAATGCGTTGTTCGCAGGAATTAATCCGCACATTCTAAGCCATTGGACGGAAGAAACGGGATATTCATTTCCCAGTGGGCATTCATTCAACGGCTTTCTTTTGGCCTGTATTCTGTCATTTAGCCTTTACAATTCCAGGAGTAAAACGGGTAGAAAATTGTATTTCCTGCCATTGATCTGGGCTGCTTCGGTTGCTATTTCCCGCGTTGCACTTGGAGCACATACGGCATGGGATGTCTCGTTTGGAGCCCTAACCGGAATACTCATCGCCTTTTTGTTGATGCATTTTAATCTTCTTCGCGACAACTTGCTTCATCGCAAGTATCGCGGTGTGCGCGGGTAATTGGTGTTTTTTTTTGTGGAATCGCAACTTACTTCAATGCTTCTTTGAGTTTGTTTTCGTAAAACGTTGGATCGGCATATTGGGTAAATTTGCTTTGTTCTGAAATGTAGGCATTCAAAAATGCAAAATAAGATTTGGTCGCTTTCGCATCCTTCAATCCGTTTGAATTCAACATACCATTTTTATCCAGTGTCAAAAGCGCATATTCCTTCAAAATAGCAAGAATAAAATCGTCCTTTGATTGTCTCTCTTCCAACATTTTTGTTGCTGGTTTGGATTCTCCTTTATCCAATTCCAAAAGCACTTTTGAAGCCAGTTGTTTGTTGATTTCGTTTGAGCTAACCGCAATGAGTTTATTGCACAATTCTTTGGCTTTGTCGGCATTGTCTGACTTAAGACAATACAATGCTGCAGCCAGTGTGAGTTCGTCAGATTGAATTCCTGAGCGATTCGCTAATTCTGTTGCCTGAATAATATCCTCTTCTGCCTGGTTGAGTTTCTCGTCGCCGCCTAACATGTACCTCGTGTACGCGCGCATCGCATAAGCCAGCATTTGCATGCAAGACTTGGCTTGTTCTTCATTCTGGAAAATCTGTTGACCTGAAATGGTTGGTTTCATTAACATCGATGCTCCGTATTTTTTGTCTTCAAGATTATCGATGGTTGCACTTGCATTTTCTTCGGCCATATGATTCCAGCCATTCATTGAAAAATAGAAAGATTCAAGCAATTGTTTGAACAACAAGAGTTCGTTTCTGCCCAATTCTTTCTCTTCAACTTCGTGCAATTCGTATAAAACAATTTCAGGCGGAGTTTTTATGCTGATAGCACCAATGATTGCGAATAATAAGTGCTCTGTGGAGTTGTTATAAGAATACCCATATGAACGGAATATCGAATCTACTTGCACAACTGTTGTTTTGCCGGCAGTTCTTTCCAAAAAGAGCGGATACTTGTCTTCGTCGCTGTCTTTCATTGCTTCCTGCAATCCCCAAATGTCTTTTGACAATTTGAGATAGTCTATTGTTTCCGGAGAACCCACAGCACTGTCCTTTTTCATGTCGCTGTCAAGCTGTGCAACCCATTTCAGAATTTCACCTGCACCTCCGGAATTGTCTGTATTTACATCCAGAAGTTTATCCACTGTGGTCGATTCAACCTGAATATTACTACTGGCGCGCAATACCGACTTGGCTCCTTTGTATGAAGTGACCTGAAAGGATTCCAGTTTTTTTTGATAGGCTAGCTTCTCTTCATCGGGACTCGAGGTGCAAGCAAACATGCACGTAACAAAGTAGAGTAATAGAAAAGATAGTCTTCTGCTAAAACAATCAAAAGGATTAAAGGGGCTATTGTTCATTCCCCAAAATTAATACGAAATTCAACCCAAATTATGCAGTGCCTTTCTATTCCGATCTAAAATCCCGGCGCCTGCCCTGTAAGGGAATTCGCAGATCCCTCCTTCGTCGGGACAAGCTTGCTCGTTTTGAGTGCTCACCGAATGGGTTATTGCGCTTGCGCGAGCACCCGAATTCTTTGGGCTTTTGAATCTCATATACATAACGCACTGCATAATCTGGGTTTAATTCTCAGGAAATCCATTCTCAGACCAGCATTGCAATTTGTTCAACTCATCTTTAGAGAGTTTGGCAGATCCTTCGGGCATGGTTTGGTCTTCGAGCACTGATCTCTTAAATGAACCATTGTCGAGGTAGGGTTTAAGCCCGGTGTATGTTGTAAAAACGCCATTGCCTGATCCCGAATTGTGGCACCCTGAACTGTTGCAATTACCATCAATTATAGATTTTATGGATGATGTGTATGTCGGATTTGAACCGTCGCATTGTGGTTTCTTTTTGCATGCTCCCGCAATGGCTACCACGACCAGGATAACCAATAGTGCTATTTTATTCTTCATGTTTTACATTATTTTGGCGCTGTAGCAGCCGTAACCAGGTATTGGGTAATCAGGTCCTGAGTTACTCCATCAATTTCGGCCTTTTCAGCCATCGGAGGAATTATTTCTCTCCATGCAGCCTCATCGCCCCAGTTTACAGACTTTAATCCATGGCATTTGCCGCAGTTCTCTTCATATCTTAGTTGACCTTCCTTGAGTGAAGCCAAGGTCGTACCCGGGAATTTAATGGCCGCTCTATCCGCGTCAGCCTGTGTCAATGCAGCTTCAATTGAAGCTGTTTTTTTCGACGCAGTGCAACTTGCAAGTACGATTAAACTGAAGTAAAGAATTTTTTTTCTCATGGTGAAAACATTTGATGACAATTATACCATCACAATTGATTTCTGATACCAAGATTACCATGATTTGGGTCAAAAAAAAACCGGTTCATCACGAACCGGCTTTTTATCTATCTGAATGAGATTTATTTAATCCCAAAGGTTTTCTGCACAGAAACAACAGCATTTAATTCTTCCCAGGGGAATAGTTTCACTGTCATTTTGATTTCGTTGTGTTTGCCCTTGTTAAATACCTTATTCACGACTTTGCTTTCACGCCCCATGTGACCATAGGCTGCGGTTTCGGCATAGATAGGTGTTCTGAGATTAAATCTCTTTTCGATGAAATAAGGGCGCATGTCGAACTCAGGCATTTTGGCAATTTTCTGTGCAATGGCTCCATCGCTGAGTTTAACTTTTGAAGTACCGTATGTATTCACGTAGAGGCCCACAGGCTGTGCCACTCCAATTGCATAAGCTACCTGAACGAGAGCTTCGTCACAAACTCCCGATGCTACCAGGTGTTTTGCGATGTGGCGTGTGGCATAAGCCGCAGAGCGGTCTACTTTACTTGGATCTTTGCCAGAAAAAGCTCCACCACCATGTGCACCTTTTCCACCGTATGTATCCACAATAATTTTGCGGCCAGTAAGTCCTGTATCGCCGTGAGGGCCTCCAATTACAAACTTACCAGTTGGATTGACGTGGTATTTGATTTTATCGCTGAACAGGGCCTGAACACGTTTCGGAAGTTTTTTCTTGATGCGTGGAATGAGAATGTTGATTACATCATCTTTGATTTTCTTCAACATCACGGCATCTTTTGCAAAATCGTCGTGTTGTGTAGAAATTACAATTGCGTCGATGCGAATGGGTTGGTTGTCATCACCATATTCAATTGTAACCTGAGACTTGGCATCCGGACGAAGATACCCCATTGGCTTTCCTTTGCCTTTTTCGGCCTCGCGACGGATGTCTGCCAATTCGCGCAGCAATAAATGAGCAAGTTCCAATGGCAAAGGCATGTAATTATCGGTCTCTTTGCAGGCATAACCGAACATCATTCCCTGGTCACCAGCACCTTGTTCTTCTGGTTTCTTGCGCTCAACACCCTGATTAATATCCGGTGATTGTTCGTGAATAGCAGAAAGAATACCGCAAGAATTGGCTTCAAACATGTACTCACTTTTGGTGTATCCAATTTTGCGAATTACTTCGCGGGCAATGTCTTGTACATCAAGATATGCATTCGACTTTACTTCACCTGCCAGAACTACCTGACCTGTTGTCACAAGCGTTTCGCATGCCACTTTGGAAGAAGCATCATGTGCAAGAAAATGATCGATCAGTGCGTCTGAAATCTGATCCGCAACTTTATCGGGGTGGCCTTCAGAAACTGATTCAGATGTGAAAAGATATGGCATGTAACTAAATGGTATTTAAAATTTGAGGCCGCAAATGTATACAGGGTCGTCCATTCCGATGCACGGAATTTTGAACGATCAATACTTCATTTCAAAATCGGGACTGCGAAAATCTATTTCTTGATGAACTTTGTTGTTCTGGCAGCATTGCCATCGAAGACTTCTACAAAGTAAAGACCGCTTGACCACCGGCTGATATCCAACACGAAGGTTGTTGATTGAATAGTAGAAGTCTCCAACATTTTACCGGTCATATCCAACACTGCCAAGGTTGAATTTGGCGAGATGCCCGATATTGTGATAGTAGACTCACTTATGGTTGGGTAAGCCAATAATGCTTCAGCTTCAATATTGTTTACATTGTCTGGTGTTCCTTCGAAATGATAAACAAGGCCATTCGCTGGATAATCTTCCAGAAATACACCAGTGAAAAACTCATTCAATGTTTGTAAGGACTGAATATCAGCAGTGGCTGCGTCTCCTGTTAGTATCCAGATATTGGTGGGCAATCCTGGGTCACCTCCTACTTCACAATCATTGCCAATATAAACGGGCATTCCGTTTAAGAATAAATAATCCTGAAGACTTAAGTTGGAAGCAAGTCCATAACGAAAATCAATGCTATTGGTAGCCTCAAACAACCATACCTGCATTTCGATTCGTGCATTGGTTGGGCCATTGTCGCCATACAACGCACAGTTTGTCCATTGCAGTTTGAAAATCCGGCTTCCGGGTTCACCTGTTGTAATGTAGCTGATATCACTCTGTTCAGCACCTTCGGCATCTACCAGATCGAGTAATGCAGGACACATGATGTCGTACTTCCCCGTCGTGTCGTATTCGCCCAGAACTAACTCAGACCCAAGTCCTCCAAATATGCCAATTGCAGAAATCATATCATATGTGGAATCCATGTAAGAAAACGAAAATCCAATGGGAGCTGTGTAATAATCATCATCCCACTCAATGCTTGAAGTAAGTGAAGTACCGTCTTCAAAAGCCACATAATTTTCAGTTAAAATGGTAAATTCGTATGGCAATGGCTGGGCCAGAGCGATCGAAGAAAGCAATAAGAACAAGGCTGAGTAGACTATTTTCATCTTTTGATTATTTCAAGCAAAGTTCGGCAATTGAGGGCAATTTTCAAAGTCGATTTGTAACTTACAGTTGGCTTGATCAATATCACTTTAAGATAACATTGTTGAAAATAGCTCTGAAAAAAGAGATTGTCGATTCAAGGTTTTCTATATTTGCCGCGCTTTATCAAGAAGGACGGAGGGATTAGGCCCCATGATGTCCTGGCAACCCCGTCTCGGCCGCGCCGAGAGCCGGGTGCCAACTCCTGCCCCGATTAGCATTGGGGGGAGATGAGGCAGCGATTTTTACTGTTCGTCGCGCATTCATCTGATTCTTGTTGGTATAGCATGCCCTTTTGGGGAAAAAACAATGCTATGAATTTAAGTGCACTTGCTAAACAAAAAATTATTATCCTGGATGGAGCCATGGGTACCATGATACAACGGTACAAATTGAGTGAATCCGATTTCAGGGGAGAACGATTTCTGCATCACTTAGGTGATCTCAAAGGCAACAATGACCTCTTATGTATTACGAGGCCCGATGTCATAACAGAAATCCATTTAGATTACCTCAATGCCGGCGCAGATCTCATTGAAACCAACACGTTCAATGCTCAACGTATTTCTCTGGCAGACTACCACATGGAAGAACTTGCTTATGAAATAAACCTTGAGGCTGCGAAGTGCGCCAGAAAGGCGGTTGAACAATACCGCAATTCTGCTCAAGGTTTACAAGATGGTCAATCCAAATTTGTAGCCGGAGCTATCGGGCCTACCAACCGCACTGGATCATTGTCGCCGGATGTGAACGATCCAGGTTTTCGGGCTGTTACTTTCGATGAGCTTGTTGAAGCTTATAAAATTCAGGTCGAAGGATTGCTTGATGGCGGTGTTGACGCTTTGTTGGTGGAAACCATATTTGACACACTCAATGCCAAAGCTGCATTGTATGCCATCGAAGAAGTATTGGATCAAAGAAAGCTGAATGCCTTGTTGCCCGGAGATACCAAAGGCACGGGCATTCCAATTATGATTAGTGGAACAATAACGGATGCCAGCGGCAGAACATTGAGTGGACAGACAGCAGAGGCATTCCTGATTTCACTTTCGCATATTCCGATGTTCAGCATTGGATTTAATTGTGCACTCGGTGCCGAGCAATTGCAACAATATGTAGAGATACTAAGCGAAAATGCCACATGTTATGTAAGTGCCTATCCCAATGCGGGACTACCAAACGCTATGGGTCATTACGATCAATCGCCATCTGATATGGCCAAACTGGTTGGCGAATACTGCAATCGAAATCTGGTTAATATTTTGGGTGGTTGCTGCGGCACAACGCCGGAACATATCAGGGCCATTGCATCGATGGCTGCAAAACATTCTCCCAGAAGTTTGGAACAAGTACTTTCTTAATCGAATTCATTTTGGAAATAAAGGAAATAACATTCACTGCGAAACTCCGATTATCTGGACTGGAGCCACTTGTGGCCACAAACGAAACGAACTTCATCAATGTCGGAGAAAGATGCAATGTGACAGGTTCAAAGAAATTTCTGGAGCTAATAAAGAATGATCAGTTTGATCAGGCTCTTGCTGTAGCGCGGGAACAAGTAGAGGGCGGAGCTCAGATACTTGACATCAATATGGATGAAGGTCTCATTGATGGCAGCCATGCTATGACCAGATTTCTTCACCTGATTGCCAGTGAGCCGGATATTGCCCGCATTCCCATCATGATCGACTCATCTAAATGGGAAATAATTGAAGCAGGTCTAAAATGTGTTCAGGGCAAATGTGTTGTCAATTCAATTTCTCTGAAAGAAGGCGAAGATGATTTTGTTCTTAAGGCAAAAAAAATCAGACGTTATGGTGCTGCAGTTGTAGTGATGGCATTTGATGAGAATGGGCAAGCAGACACCCTTCAAAGACGGATCGAAATATGCAAACGCGCTTATGACATTCTTGTAAATAAAGTACACTTCCCTCCTACTGATATTATTTTTGATCCCAATATTTTTCCGGTGGGAACGGGCATGGAAGAACACCGCGAGAATGCAATCCACTTCTTTCAGGCAACAAAGTGGATCAAAGAAAATCTACCCGGCGCTCTGGTAAGTGGTGGTGTATCCAATGTATCTTTCAGTTTCAGAGGAAATAATCGCGTTAGAGAGGCTATTCATTCTGCATTCCTCTTCCACGGAATCAAACATGGCATGGATATGGGCATTGTGAATCCATCTCAGTTGGAAGTTTATGATGAGATACCAAAGGAACTGCTGACACTTGTTGAAGATGTCTTATTGAATCGCAATGCAGACTCAACCGAAAGATTGCTTGAGTATGCTGACAGGAATAAAGAATCATCTAAAAAGGAATCTAAAACGGACTTGTCGTGGCGCGAAAGCTCTGTTGAATCGCGGCTGGCACATGCGCTCGTGAAAGGTATTGTTGATTTTATTGATGAAGATACAGAAGAGGCGCGTGTGAAACTTCAACGTCCGCTGCTTGTGATCGAAGGTCCGCTCATGGCCGGAATGAATGTGGTAGGTGATTTATTTGGTGCCGGGAAAATGTTTCTTCCACAAGTGGTAAAGTCTGCAAGGGTCATGAAAAAAGCGGTGGCATATCTGCAACCTTACCTGGAAGCTGAGAAGGCAAATACGGTTTACAGCACTGCCGGCAAAGTTTTGATGGCCACAGTCAAGGGCGATGTGCACGACATTGGAAAGAACATTGTTGGTGTTGTTCTGGCTTGCAACAACTATGAGATCATTGATCTGGGCGTGATGGTAAGTGCTGATAAAATTATTGAAACAGCGATAAGCGAAAATGTAGATGCCATTGGTCTTTCCGGACTTATTACTCCGTCATTGGATGAAATGATTCATGTGGCCCGCGAAATGCAACGGAGGCAATTGAATATTCCTCTTTTGATTGGAGGCGCTACAACTTCGCGGGTTCATACCGCAGTCAAAATTGAACCGCATTATGATCATCCCGTTGTCCCTGTGCTGGATGCAAGTCGGGCTGTGACTGTTGTTTCGAATCTTTTGAGTACCGATAATCACGAAGAATATGTAAAATCCATTCGCACAGAATACTCGCGCGTGAGAGAGCAATATGCCAGTCAGGCCTCGGCCAAAAATTTTGTTTCATTGGAGGATGCACGGGCGAATAAGTTTGAAGGAATTTTTGATGAATCACAAATTTCTTTGCCCAAATCTACCGGCATTCATGTTTTCAAGAATATCGCACTGGAAGAAATAACGCCTTTTATAGACTGGACTCCATTTTTTCAATCCTGGGAATTGGCAGGTCGGTATCCGCTTATTCTAAAGGATGAAGTGGTAGGCGAACAGGCGACGCATCTGTTTCAGGATGCTCAAAACATGTTGAATACCATCGTTGCAAACAAAAGCCTTGAAGCACGAGCTATTGTGGGGATTTTCGAAGCAAACAGCGAAGGCGATGATGTGAAATTACAATCTGGAAATTATTTCCGTTTCCTCCGCCAGCAAGTGAAAAAGACAGCATCACAACCCAATTTTTGCCTGAGTGATTTTATTGCTCCTATTGATTCTGGCCAAAAAGATTACATCGGGTGTTTTGCGGTCTGCACAGGATTTGGCTTGGATCTGATGACCGCTGAGTTTGAGAAGAACCACGACGATTATTCTTCGATTATGGCTAAAGCCCTCGCTGATCGCCTGGCTGAAGCACTTGCTGAATACATGCACAAAAAAGTGCGCACAACTCTTTGGGGTTATTCGCCAGATGAATTGCTCTCAAATGAGGAAATGATTGCTGAAGGTTATCGCGGAATCAGGCCAGCTCCGGGATATCCGGCATGTCCAGATCACCAAGATAAAAGTACCGTTTGGTCTTTGTTGGATGTCAAAAATCAAATCGGCATCGAACTCACAGAATCGTTGGCCATGTTTCCAACAGCGGCTGTGAGCGGCTATTACTTCGCACATCCCGACGCGAAATATTTCGGTGTTGGCAAAATATCCAAAGACCAGATCGAAGACTACGCAAGCCGCAAAGGCATTGGAATTTCACAAGCCGAAAAATGGCTAAGTCCGAATCTCAACTATTAATATTTTTCTCTCCTTCAATCAACACCTATGAAAGTAACCGAACATATTTCGAACGCCAAAAAGACGCTATTTTCCATTGAAATTTTGCCTCCGCTCAAAGGCCAAAACATCAATTCCATTTTCCAGACTATGGATGAGCTGATGGAATTTGAACCTGCCTTTGTTGATGTAACCTATCACAGAGAAGAATATGTTTTCCGTGATGCGGGCAATGGACTACTCGAAAAACAGGTGGTTCGAAAAAGACCCGGAACAGTGGGCATTTGTGCTGCAATTACCAATCGATATAAAGTTGATACAGTTCCACATATTATTTGCGGAGGATTTTCTAAACAGGACACAGAAGATGCTTTGATCGATCTCAATTTTGTGGGTGTAGACAATGTGCTTGTTCTCCGCGGCGATCCTATCAAAAGTGAAGGTCGGTTTAAACCAGAACCCGATGGCCATTCATATGCCGTTGAACTCGTAGATCAAACGGTGCGAATGAACAAAGGTCAATACCTTGATCCGGATTTGAAAGATGTGCAGAAAACGAACTTTTGCATTGGTGTTGCAGGGTATCCCGAAAAACATTTTGAAGCCCCCAACCGAAAAGCAGACTTGCGTTATCTCAAAGCTAAAATAGATGCAGGCGCAGAATATGTAGTAACGCAAATGTTTTATGACAACCGGGCCTATTTTAAATACGTGGATGAATGCCGCGAAATGGGCATTCACGTTCCTATTATACCGGGTTTAAAGCCATTGAGCACGCGATCACAGTTGAATATAATTCCGCATCATTTCCACATCAATCTTCCAGATGAGCTGGTTCAATTGGTGGAAAAGGCAAAGTCCGAAGAAGAAGTACGTCAGATTGGAATTGATTGGTGTATTAAACAATCGATTGAACTTAAAAATGCCGGAGTGCCCGTTTTGCATTATTATACCATGGGCAAAGCACGCAGCACAAGAGCCATAGCTCAAGCCGTATTTTGATTAAGGCGTAATAAACGGATCTGAGAAGCGAACATCTGAAATCAGACTGTAATCGGTAAGAGTTCGCATAAACGCCACCAGAGCAGCTTTTTCATCACTGGTCATAAACATACGCAATGGCCTGCGCCCAGGTGGTTCTGCTTCTTCAGGAATGTCCGGACCAAAGTCAAATAAGCCACCATCGCTGTGTTTTCGAAGTGTTTGTGATAGCTGTGGGTGCGGTTGTATTCCACTATTGTAGAACTCAACTACTTCTTCCAATGTCTTAAAACGACCGTCGTGCATGTACGGACCTGTGAGTGTCACATTTCGCAATGACGGTGTCTTAAACCAGCCATCACGGGGCTGGCCGCTATCAGGTTCTATTCCAGCCATGCCATTGTCTTTGTAATCTACTTCAAGCCCAACATTTTGAGGGAATGTAAGACTGCCATCCAGATTAACTCCTCCATGACACGTTGAGCAAGGGAATTTCAGAAAGAACAATTGTTTACCGAAATTTTCCTGTTCAGTAAAATTCGGAAAGTCGAAGTGGTTTACGTTGCCGTTTTCATTGGGGTCTACAATCATGTAACCTTCATCGTATTTGGTGCTCACGGAAATCAGTGATTTTACAAACTGTGCCAGTGCACGTCCAATTTTTTTGGAAGTAATCTCATCACTGCCAAAAGCTTTAATAAACAAAGGTCTATAATAATCAGTCTGCCTAACTTTTTCCTCCATATACAAGGTGTCTGCAATACCCATCTCCAAATGATTGGCAATGGGTTGCAATACCATGTGGTCTAAAAAAGCCTCACGTAAATCCCAAAAAAATCCTACCTGAGTTCCGGTATTTACAATGGATTGAGTGTTGCGGCCAGTAACACCAAATCCAAAACCAAAACTCCCTGTATTATTGTCTGCAAAACCGTGATTTTGAATATGACATGAGCCGCATGAAACCCGGTTGTTGTGTGACAGTTGGGTTTCATAGAACAGAACCCTTCCCAAAGTTGCTACGTCGTTGTTAATGGTCGAATCTCCATATGGATTGAAAAATGATTCCTTGACTGGTGTATCATATGCATAAACAAAAGAGGGCAAAAATGGAACGCGCGCCTGCATTAGCACCTCATCTTTTTGACAGGCATCAAACAACACTATGAGAGCCGTAAGAAGCGAAATTACGAAAGCTATTCTTTTCATGTCGCTCTAGAATCGTGCAGTCAAAAATAAAGCAGTTGGCATCATGATCGATCTTTTTGTGCCGTCATATAGCCTTATTAATTCAGTATTCGAAGAACCACTATCACTAAAGGTCGTAATGTCGCTATCAATTCTCGTAAAACCGGAGATACGTACCAAAAGTTCAGTGCCCAAGCTTACTCTGGGAGTAATATGATATTGAAAGAAAAATGCAGGAGAAACCCCATTTTCTGTATATTCCATCTCCATTGAGTTAGTCACTTTAAGTCCATTTTCATTCACAAATTCTGTTGAAAGTCTATTGAGTCTTTTTGCCGTAAAATAATCAACACCCAGCTTGAATGTCCATTTTTTGTGCAAGGCAAATTCCCAGTTAAGGCCAACACGGATATCGCTGGAAGTGGTGTCGATATTGGTTTCTACTTTGCCATTCGCATCACCAGGTAATTCAGTTTGGCTGAAGTTTGTCATTCCCAACCCAACCCTTACACCAAGTCTTTTGTAATGGCCTTCCAGGGTCAATAGGTATGGATTCCAATTGGAGTTTGAAGCATTTGTTTGCCCAATTCCCATTTGCAGCAATCGAATGGAGTTGACGCCAATTTCTACATAGTTGCTATCGCTTTGTGCATTCGTAAAGGTTGACGACGTCAAAATAGCTAATGCGACAAGAATTTTTTTCATCTGTAAGAATATTTTGGTTTAATTCCACGAAAAAAACCGCCTCTAATTTAAGCGGTTTTTCTCTTGATTTGGTTGGGTGGTTTATTATTCGGTTGCCAGAATTGACTGGCCTTTTTCTTTAATCAATTTGTCAGCCTCACTGAGCGTGATTTTTTTACCATTGTAATAAGCAGTTATGAAAGCATCTTTGATTCCAAGAGCTTTGGCTTCTGCACGCTTATCAACGGCATCACCGAGTGATTTGTAGCGACCGCTGGTGTAACGAATTTTATTACTTTCTGTCAACTCTGTATTCAGCGGATTGATGTAAAAGACACTCTTTGGTGGAACAGGGCGGCTATAAACACCTACCTGAACAGTGAAGAAAAGTCCTTTGATGTTTTCGACCTGCATAGCTTTGGCTGCATCAGGATAACCGCTGTAATAGTTGGCAGATTTGGCACTTCCGTTGGATGACGTTGTTGCTGGTGCACTATCAGAATTCGATTTTGGCGCGGTTCCCTTATCACCGTACACATACTCTTTTTCTACATTGGCCTGGAAATCCTGGTCTGTTTTGCCCATTGCTTCATACAGTGGTATGCGTTTTCCATCACGAAATGCAACAACGAATGCGTCATTGTAGCCCATTCCGCGAATTTCGCGTTTGGTTTGATCTGCTGAATCGAAGGACTTAAAGAATCCTGCGGTATATCGTGTAATGCCATTGTTCATGGTTTCACCGCTAACCGGAGCAAACTCATCGTATAGATTTTGTGGAATAGTATTTCTGAAAGCTCCAACCTGCACTTTGTAATAAACACCCTTCGGCATTTCCATATCCATTGGAATTGGTTTGCTTTCGCTGTAAACAGCACGAGTTGTTCTTACAAAAAGGTCTTTTTCGAGAGATGTTGGTGCTGCGAAATAATAAGCCTCTGCCTCTGATGCTGAATAGGCTCCGGCAGATGATTCCGCACCATAAGATTCTTCGTAAGAAGGCGTCACCGGCGCAGCTGATCTTGACTCAGAAGCCATGGAAGTCGTTTCTGATGGAGTTGTAGAAGCCGAAGTAACAGGAACAGTCATTGTAGAGGTAACCGACTTCGTGTCTACCACTGGCTCATTGTCCCAAGGCTGGGCGGCCTCTTTGGTTTCTGTTCTAACTGTTTCTGTGGCAGGATCTACTACTGTTGATTTTATGGTGTTCTCAACCAAAGTTTCTGCAGGAACAGATGTTGTCTCTGCAGTGTTTACAGCTGACGTTGCAGATTCAACAACATCTGTTTCAGATGGAGTTGTCTCAGGTTTAGCTTCCAACGTAGGATCTTTTGCTTTTGCTTGTTCGGCAAGAATGGCTGCAACCAAATCCGCATCCGGAGATTTGCCCGCTTTCATTTGCGCCAATTGCTGGTCGTCATAAGAAAGAAGCATATCGATATTCTCATTGATCGATTGTATTTGTTGCAATTGATCAATAGCCAGTGCTTCCTTTGCAAATGCTTCACGGTAATAGTCGGCACGTTCGATATCGTCTTGTTTACTTGGCGCTATTTCACGCAAAGTTGCTGCCTCCTGCATATTCGATTTGGCCTGTCTTTCCAATTGTTCAACCTGATCGCGCACAGCCATGCGTCCATCCAGTTTTTCCTGGTTTGCTGCTGTCAAATCATCGGATTTTTTCTTCTCTTCTTCGTATTCCATCTGAGCCATGGTTGCAATGGCTGTCGAATTATCAATCTCAATCAAAGACCTGCGCAAATACAATTGCTCAGCTCTGTAATCCAGCTTGCGAAGTTTGGATTCACTTTTTTCGTTTTCCATTTCAGCTTCAATAAGGAAAATCTCATCATTGATCTGCTGAATTTTATCACGGTGTTTGAGTTCTGTATTTGGCGAAGTATGCTGAGCTACAATTTCTTCGAAACTGCTGCTTTCATAAGCGAAAATGGATTCGGACTGCTCACGTTTCTTGAACAGTTTTTCTGTAACGTCTGTATCGCGTTGTGCCTGAGTTTTCTGTGGGTCACCTTCGGTTGATTCAGGAGTAGAGAAATTCCATTCTGACTCACTCTTTACGATTTCGTCTTCCAACGATCCGGAGCTAGTCAGCACTGGATTTACAATGGAAGTATTCACGGCAACTGCAGTGCTGTCAACTTTTGGGTCGGCGGTTGCTGCAGTTAGATTCAGATCGTGGCGGTAGTTGTCAAGTTTTGTTTCTGCTGCTTTTTTCTCAGCACGAATTTCGTTTAACTGGAAGCGAAGAACATCTGCCTCCTGGGTGTCCGTTGTTATATCAAGACGCGATTGTTTTTCTTCTTCGACATCGCTCAACACATCTGCGTATTGCTCAGTTATTTCAATCTGATCCTGCAATTTGCTATTAAATACGGCGTCGCTTTCTATCACAGCCTTATTTTCACTTTCGAATGCGGATTTGTAGACGTTTACATCACTTGTTTCACTTTCCAATTGGCGAATAGCGGCTTCATATTGCTGATCTCGCAACGTCATAGAAGAAAGTGCATTTTGATCGCTTTCAACTGCTGCCTGCAAAGCGTTCTGCTCGCGTGCTGCATACAATTTATTGAGTGTTTCTCTTTTTAATGCTACAAGCTGAACGGCATGGTCAATTTCTGTACCCTCATCGTTGTTGATGGCTGCTACCCTGCTATTGTAATCAGGATTCATTTCTACAACCACATTGCGAATCTGCTCCGAACTTTGAGATGCTGTATTTTCTGGATTAGCAGCGAGCTCAGCTTTTAGGCGGGTTCTGAGGTTTGTATACTCCTTCAGGTCTGCCTCTTCCTGAACTGAGAGAGAACCTGCCTGTTTTTTCTTCATTTCGAGCATTCTGATTCCATCATTGGTTTCAGTAAGGCTGTTTGCGATAAACATACGACGAACAGGAGCGGCTTCTGGCTGAGTGCCTGCTTTTGCAAGTAAGATATCGTGATCACTTGAAATACTCAAAGCATCTCTGGACTTCATACCAGAAGGCACAGCAGATCCACTTTCTCTTGGAGTGGTCGCATAAGAATCCATGCTGGCGTCGGTGATAAGAGCTAACATTTCAGGATCTTTTACTTCAAGGGCGTCGGCTCTTGAGTCAAGTTCTTTGAGCTTCATTTCCAAAGCACTTCTCTCTGTATCTGTAAGCCTTACCTGATCAGATGCACTTAAGCCAAGCGAAGTATCATCACTTAATTTCTTAAATACGGCAGCATTGGCAAAAGCATCTTTGGCTTCTTCTCCAAGCACAGTCACCTTTGTATTCTGACTTACAATGTCGCGACGGGTGTTGTCAAGTTCTGCTTTAATGTTAACATATTCAGTCTCTGCAGCTTGTTTTTCAGATTTTTTCTTGGCGGTATTCTTCTTTGTTTCGGCCAAAGCAAGTTTGGTGGTCAGTTCTTTTTCATCTGCACGCAAATCGTTGAGTTTTTGCTCGGCTTTTTGTTGTTCAGCTTCTTTGGCTTTTGCTTTAGCTATTAAGTCGGCATGAGGCGTTGATGCATTTCCGCTTTTAATTTCAGATTGACGTTGTCTTTCTGTATTCAATGAAGCGACAACAGCATCGAAATTTTCAGTTTTTTCGGCCTGTTTAAGGATGGTAATTTGCTCCTGGATTTCTGCTACGCGGGCATTTTCTACTTCTTTGTATTGCATCACTGCAACGGCTGATGCTATGGCGGCCTGTGCTTCTCTTTCGAGAGACTTGGCCTTTTCCGTCAATACGACTGATTCTCTCAATTTATTAACGTCTTCCTGCGATGCATACGTGCTTGTTGAGTTGCGCAATTTTTCTGCCTGGGTCAATGCGATATCTGCTTCGCGTTGTTTCTTCTGAGCAAAAGCAAATGCGTTTGCATATTTGGAATCACTTTCATCGGAGAATTTCTTCAATGTGGCGACTTCATTTTCCATAGCACCGATAACCGATGCCACAGTGGTTCCATCACTATAACCTGCAGCGAGAGGTGCGTTGGCAATTGTGCGTTCTAAGGCATTTACATTTTCTGCAACAGGTGTCAGATTTGATTCCTGCAATTTGGAAGGATCAACGTTGACATCAAGACCAGCTTTTTTGCGCAGCATATCGGCGGCAAGTGCGGCCAGATCTTCATTAAGTGGTTCTTCAAAATAATTTGTTACAATGAGTTTGTCTTTACCACCATCGCTCACGAGGCGCATCTCCTGTCGCAATGCAACTGGTTTGCCGAAGGATGGAATGTTGACCTTAATCTCATGAACGGTAGGGCTATTTTCAGTGATTACTTTAAAATTGTATTCTCCTGCTCCGGGCACATATAACACATATCCACCATTGGATTGATTTGTGCTTCCTTCCATGACAATGCGGCCAGACATCTGGTCGTTGATTTTCATGGTGGCCTTTTTCTGCTCCGGATTGATCTCCGAAATAAAATCACCTTTGAGGTAGATGATCTGCAATGGATTGTTTTCTACCATTACATTGTATACGTGCAAGTGCTTTTGATCGCTGGTGCGGGCGCTGGCAAAATAGGCACGCTGATTCAGTGAATCCGCAATGAAGAAAATGTCGTCATCTGGTGTATTGATAGCAAAATCCAGATTTATCGCAGGTCCAAAAGAATTCGTTGCGGGATCGTAAACACTTTTGAAGATGTCGTATCCACCCATACTGTTGTGGCCCTTACTTGCAAAATATAAGGTTTTGCCATCACTGTGCATGAAACAATAGTCTTCGTCATACTTTGTGTTCACATCTCCATTCAGAATTTTTGGAGTGGAGAATTTTCCGTCTGGTAATATCTCTGCTTTATATATGTCTTTGCCGGTTTTGCCATCTTTTCCATACGAACTGAAATAAATCGTTGTGCTATTTCCCGGGTAATGAATTACGCCTGGTTCTGTGGCCTTTTGATCAATTTTTGTCTTCAATTCATCAGGCAGCGTTAGAATTTTGCCTCCAATGGACTCCAGATTGAAGTATCGGAAAAAGCTTTCTTTATCGGCTTCCGTTTTATTGATGACAGTTACATCTTTGATGTTTGCGAGAAGGTTTGAACCATATATACATGTTTCAATTTCGCGCTGGGCATCGGTTTTTGCTGCAACTTTTGGGTCGGCTTTGCGCAGAAATTGCTCATAAGCTTGTATCGATTCACGAAACTGGTAGTTGAGGTGGTATGCCTTGCCGAGATAATACCAGGCCATTGGTTCTTCCACATTTTTGGTCGTGGCAATGGTCAAAAATTTAATGGCTTTGCTCTTGTCCGGCTCACTATAAATGGCGCATGCCCCGAATTTATAGTTGTAATCGGGGTGGTTGGGGTAAAGAGATACCAATTGCGAATACATCGGGAATGCCTGTAGGAATTCGCCTTTGTTAAACAATGCGTTGGCTTCCTTTTCAAGCTGCTGCTCTGTGCCTTTTTGTGAAAAGGCAGTTTGGGCAACAAACATGGCCCATAGGGCTATGACCAGTTTTGTTGTGCGTTTCATGCGCTTAGAGTGTCAAAATTAGACTACGTTTGGGTTTGCATGCGACATTTGTCACATTTTATTACTATACAAATCGTTGATATCGGGGTTCACCCTCCATCAAGTATTGCTTTTTAACGTGGTCTGCTCTTAACGGGTTACAATTTATACTGTCCTTGTGCTGCAGGCAACAATGCTGTATGAAGAGATCAGCAATGAAATGTGAATATACAATGACTAAATCGCCTTTTTGTCCGACGAATTAATTTGGGATTCCCCATGGATATTTAGAAATCAATGCAATCGCGTTTTTTATGATTTCAAAATCAAGGCAAATCACAAAGACCAACCCAAAAATGGCTCCCCAAATATGTGCATCATGCGCAATATTGGACTTTCCACTTCTATTCATATAATGTTCGAATCCGAAGAAAACCAGTATTGCAATGTAAGCTGGCATGCCAATGGCAAAGAAAAAATACACTTTCATGACTGGCATAATAATCATTGCTGCCATCATAACGGCTGAAACCGCTCCGCTTGCTCCTACACTGTTGTATCCGTAATTGTCACCATGTTTCCTCAAACTGGGGAGTGTTGCGACCACTGCCCCACAGACATACAATAAAATGTAGGCGATTTCGCCTTTTAAATTGCCGTAGGTGTAGGTAAAATATTCTTCGGTAAATCTTCCAAATGAATACAAGGCAAACATGTTGAAGCCAAGGTGGAGGTAATCGGCATGAATCAACGTGTGCGATAGGATTCTGTAGTATTCGTGCCGATGTTTTACCTGGTACGGATTGTTGAGTAGTTTAGCGAAGATGGCATGGCTGTTAAATGCTTGCAGGGAAACTAAAACAGTAATGCCAATGATGATGTAAGTAACGTAAACCATGTAAATCAACTAGAATGGTCTGCAACAATAAACCAGGATTGCCCCATTTTCTTCCAAAGTAAGGAATAATGTCCGCTCAGGGTATCGCTTTGCCTGAATAATTCCCACTTTCCTAGGACATATGCATTTTTGGAGTCGAGAATATCCATTTCGAGGTTGGTAAAACGCAACTTACCCATGGCTTCGGGCGATGGATAGGACTTTTGATAATTGGCGAGTGTTTGATTCCAGCCATAAGTCAGTCCTTTTGACCCTATGAAAGTTAGTGAATCACTTTTCCAGTACCATTTCATAAATCCCGTGACATCACCTTTATTCCAGGATTCTTCCTGCTCTGCCATGGCCGTTTTTAGGGATTCCAACGATTCACTTTTATTAAATGATTGATTTGCTGACTCTTTGCAGCCAAATAGCACTGCTATAAGCAAACAATAAACGGTCGCCTTCATGCACTTTTGTTTGATCGCAAGATATGTGTTTCTGATTTTGAGAAGATGAATTACATTGCGCAGTTGTTTTAATTTTTTTATTTAAACCTTAATCATTATGAAAAAACCTCTACTCGCTTTGGCGTGCCTTTCTTTTAGTGTATT
>JBJXFC010000199.1:0-4383 GCA_046153915.1 Flavobacteriales bacterium | reverse complement strand
TGAATTTCTTTACCCATCATTATTTCTGGGATTTGCGCTGGGCGTTAATTGTTCTTGTGTTGCTGGTTTTTTCGAAATCCCGCGTGTATTATTTCACCAATCGCGAGCGCTGGATGCCGGTGTCGTTGTCTTTTTTTCTTATTGGATTTTTTATCTGGCTTGCCGAAAATATTGCAACATTTTTTGGCGCATGGAAATACTCTTACCAACACGATGGCTGGCAGATCGTCAGCTTCCACAAGGTAATTGCCTGGACATTGATGTCTATAGTTAGCTATATCATTGTTGCGCAATTGAAGTTTGTGAAGGCGCGTCGGGGTTCCAGAGAGATTGAAGCTTGACTTCTTAGTTCGGACTCATTTTCCTTCACAACAGAGATTCAGGGAGCCCAAGATGTTCGGCACCGTATGGCCGTCCCTACAGGACGGGGGCTTCTGCAACGATATGGTCACGGTTTACTGTAAGCACGTCCTTACAGGACGGGGGCCTCTGCAAAGCTCTGGCGGAGCAGGGTGCCATAAGATCGTACCACTGGGACGAATGCTTCTTGCCGATTAAAGAAGATTACGTAGCACAGGAGGCTTGTGCTTTTCACAGCCTAATTGCATGGACACTTATGTTTATGGTTGGTAATATCGTCGTTGCTCAATTGTAGTTTGTGAAGGCGAATTTGGGAACTCATACGAACGAATCCTGAAAATTTGGGAGCGATCGATGCAACGTTTGCATGAATTCTGAATCATTCTAATGCACACGCCTCTGCCAATGAATAAAAATCTTATCGCTTTGCTTTTTATTATGCTGGTTTACCCCATTTATGGGCAATTTACAGCTAATGTAGATAGTGTATATTCATTTATGAAATACAATTCAATTCACCATAAACGGGTAAATTGGAAGCAAGAGGACATTGTTTTTAGGACTAACGTTGCGAATGCAAAAACACTTGAGGATACACTGCAATCCTTTGTGCAGGTGTTGGAAGTATTGGGCGACGTTCATTCACACTTTACATACAACCAACGTTATCTGAGTTATTGGCAACCAGTGCCGGACTCGGTTATGAAAAGGGTTGGACCCATGCTGGAGATGGCCAATGCCATGACCAACAAACCAGTGGTAGAATTGATACAAGATAAATTTCTGTATATGCGCATCCCCGGATATCAGGTGTGGGACCCACAATTGATTCAGGAATATACGCAATCGCTTTATGATTCCATAGTTTGCTATGATCCAAAAAAACTCAAGGGGGTTGTTGTTGATCTGCGGTGGAATACAGGAGGAAATGCATATCCCATGCTGGGCGGACTTTCCTGTTTGTTAGACGGAGCGGTGGTGGCCTACCAAACGGATATGAATAATGAAATCACCGATGAATGGAGAATTCTGGATGGAAATCTTACCTTGTCGGGGACATCTGTTGTGAAGGTGCACGGAAAGGCACCAAAGGCCTGGAGCAAAATACCCGTTGTTGTGCTTACCGGACCAATTACCAACAGTTCTGGAAGTCTGGTCGCGATTGCATTCAAGGGCAGGCCGTGCACAACAAGTATGGGAGAACCAACTGCGGTTGGATATACCACTTGCAATGGTTATTTCTGGTTCAATGATCAACTGAGTTTCAACTTTGCAGTGTCGCATTTTGCAGATCGGGACAAAACCATTTATCCTGACAATGTTTCGCCTTCACAAGAAATTCGTGTAGCATCAGAAATGCTAGACCTTGAGTCGGATAAGTTGATTTTGGAGGCTTTGGTTTTCCTTGAGAAGAAAGGTACACACGCGGAGAAGAAAAAGTGAATCATTTGCATACTCCATGAACGTCTGAAAGGTATGAGTGTAGTACATTTCGATCCTGCACCATGAAATCCATTAACATCAGCTTTGTATTTATTGTCTTGCACACGCTGCTGAATGCTCAAACCAAACTCAACTGGTCTGAGAGTTTTGTGAGCGAAACGCACATGAGCCAGATTGCCATTGCGATGGACTCCATAGGAAATACCTGGAGTATGATGGTGCCCGAAGGAGGAATGAATTTCGAAGAGCTCAATTACAAAATCGATGCCCCAGCTCACTCGAAGAATGTAATTGTGCGCACAAATCCACAAGGAAAAACGGATAGGGTTGTTTCCATTGAGGGTAGAGATTCCGGCGCGGGAATTGGCGCAATTGCGTGCAATACGAAGAATGAAGTATGGATTGTGGCGCCATACTCAGGGTTAGATCCCAAAGTAACTACAAAACAAAAAACAATGAAAGTGAAAGGCGACTCATTGCCAGGTGGACTTTTACTAAGTGCCATTTCTCCCAATGGTGATATTCGTTTTGCGGTAGATCTGCCCATCCGATTTTCAAATGAGTCTTTCTTTATCACTTTTGATAATGATGGAAACGCACATCTACTCACAAGTAGGATAGATATAATGTATGAGCGCAGTCATGGTCTCGAGAATACAGCACGCTCTCATTACACTCTTTCACATACCAAACTAAACGATAAAGGTGAAATAACAGAAACCAGAGAATATTATCTTGGCGAAATGCGCAGCGCCAATTGCCGGGCGTCGAAGATTCATTTTACACCAAGGGGTGATTATTATATCACCACCCGTATGACAACCTTCATTCAGGAATATGGAAAAAATATTGTGAAAGACACCAATCCTACTCCCCGCAATGATTATGAAAGGTGGGAGGACCATGCTGTGTTGATGCACTTTAACAGAGATGGAAAGTTCGATTGGCATCGTTTGTTTTTTGGTGATGGACACCAGCTTATTTCATCGATAGCATCTGATAGCACCAATGTTTATTTGACTGTGACATTCAACTATGAGTGTTCATCCAATGAGGATAATCAAATCACCTATGAAGACAATGAAAGCGAGATTGTAGAAGGCATGGAAAGGGTGTGCATGGATCATAACGGAAAGATGAAATGGATAGATCGCATCAGTGGAAGAAGGAATTACACTGCCGGACTGATGTGTTGGGGAATCGAAACGGACCACAAAGGACAACTTGTGTACTTCTGCACTTTCCGGGACACTATTACAATTCATGGTGAGGAGAGGAATTTTGTGCTTGATTGGGTAACATATACGAATGATCAGTCTTTTGTAATCATTGCAGATACTGCTGGCCATGTATTGGAAGTGCGCAGAGATCTCCATGCAAAAGAAGGAAGGGGATTTGGATTGAGTTCATCTTCGAGAAATAACACATTTGCATGTGGCGGTATTTATTTTTCTCAGTTTGTTGGGACGGAATACGACTCTACACAGGGTGCATGGACAAAGGGCGAGATGCGAACTGACCTGCATGTTGATTTGCTTGGTCAACGTGGAAAGACATTTAAGAATCACAAATACAGTGGTGGAGTTTTTGTGTATTCATTTGATATGCCACCGATAATTCCAACAGAAGATTCTCCGGAAGAGCCTCAATATGTAAATCAACCAGCACCCATTGAACTCGAAGCTTTGTTGGAAGAGCCGCAGCAAAAGCCAATCGAAGAACCCATTCTTGAAGAATCCATTGGTGAAGAAACCGAACCTTTGCTGAGTGTGAATGAATCCATCGCCATGGAGTTGTTTCCAAACCCTACAAGAAGCACAGTTACTATTCGGCTATCGCAACTTGCCGGGCCAAGCGAATTGTATATCCACAACGCCGCTGGAACGCTAATCTTGACTAAGGCTTTTTTTGCTATTGATTCTGAGTTTACGTTGAACTACAATGCAAGTGAGTGGAACGCCGGACGTTATCTCGTAACCTGCTTGTCAAGCGGTCAGAAGGTTACGAAGGTTCTTGTAGTGACCGGATAATTATCCTCTCAGGAAATTTCAATTTTGTATTTATCAAGCAGTCCCGCAATGCCATCCTGCGAGTGACGGGAGCCAGCTATCATATTCATTTCCGGATCGAGAGAATAATTGTAAGACGTTCGAAAATCCGTTCTTTCCAGAATGGTGTTTTCGAAATGGGCGCGAAGCAAATCACATTCATCTAAAACGGCATTGAATAAATCGGCATTGGTAAAATCGACTTCTTGCAAACTGCATTTTACAAATCGAATTTTGCGAAGACGCAATCCAAAAAACGAAGAAAAATTCAATGTACAGTTTTCAAATTGCATTTCCAACATCGCTGTATTGCATTGATCGAAGCGCAATCCAAGCATTTTACAACCAATAAATTTCACATCTCGAAGTGCACATCCTTGTATCGCAGCCATGCTGAAATTGCACGAGCTGAAAGAACATTCGATGAAATAAACTCCGTTGAGATCAACATTGGAAAAATTGCAGGACTGAAATTGACAGTTTTCATATTCGCCAGGCTCGAGCCCTGATTCAGAAAAATCTGTTTTGTCAA
>JBJXFC010000198.1:0-14071 GCA_046153915.1 Flavobacteriales bacterium | reverse complement strand
TAAAAAAAGGAGGACCAAAATCCTCCTTTATAAAATGCTATTCCGGGCGCCAATCGTAGGTTTTTATGTACCTCAAAGTATCCTCTGGCCACCGGAAATACTCCATGAAATCTTCTGGTTCATACATGTAAACCCAATCGGATGTATCCATTGTCCATTCTGAAATTCTAATGTGAGTTCCGTCTGGGTTACGTTGAGTAATCTCTATCCAGGCCCATTTCCATGAACCAGCTGTAGCGCAGGAAAATTGTTTATGCACCAAAGAATCAGTTAGCGGAAATTGATCATCGGGATCAGATTCTAAAGATTCATACTGCCGATATGTGATATAGCTAGAATCAACATTGGCTCTCCAACATTTGGTCTTGAAACTTATCATTTTAACTGTGGTGTCAGCATGATTTACAAAGCCAAAGGTAAGAGGGTATCCGTCCGGACAAGTATTTATCACTGGCTCAACCAGTTGTTCATGCCTGCAAGCTATGGCTAGAAACATTAACATAGCACCTAGAATTTGCATACCCTTCATTCTTTGACAAACTTACAACAAAAAACATTTTGACCAAATTGGCCTTTCAGGTAATAAATACCGGGAGAAAGAGAGCTGAAACCGATTAGTTGTTTGTCCTGAGCCACAGGGATCTCCAACATGCTCACACTTTGGCCGGCAACCTTTACGATTTGCAGCATACCTGTGTATTGGTTGTTAACAAGGCTGCGCAGCTCGAATGTCAAGCAAGTGATGCGCAAAACAAAACAGAGGCCGAAGCCTCTGTTTTATTTCATTATTCTGGATACCAATCATCAGTCTTAATATATCTCAACGTGTCCTCCGGCCAATGAAAAAATTCTGTAAAATCTTCCGGCTCGTACATATACACCCAGTCGGTGGTATCTAATTCCCAAGTGGATATTCTAATATGTGCACCGTCAGGGTTTTTCTGTGTGATTTTTACAAGCATCCACTTGTAAGAATCAGGCTCAACGCAATCATAACTACGATGAATGAGCGAGTCAGAAAGTGGATATTGTGCATCGGGGTACATTTGAATTGACCTATACTGCGTATAATCATAGTGACTCAAGTTTGTATTGACATGATATGTTTTAGAATCAAGGTCCACTATTTTAACTGTTGTATCTCCATGATTGATGAATCCAAATATTTGTTCGAATCCATTCGGACAAGGATCGGGCAATGGTGGTTCGACTAAGGTGTCATGCCTGCAACTCAGGCATAGAGCCACCAAAAAAATGGAAAGACTCATATACTTCATTCTTCCTTTATGAATTTTGAACAAAACATTGCATTACCCAATTGGCCTCTGAGGTAATAAACACCTATAGCTAAATGGTTTACTTCTAGCAATTGCTTATCCTGTATAGATGTCAAAGATAGCTGATTTATCAATTGCCCAGTAACATTCAGTATTTGCAAAGTACCTGAATAACTTTCTCCCGCCGGACAACGAATTGCCAAATGATTATTGACTATACTCGCATATATGCCAAAGGGCGAAGTCCCGTCAGCGGCTTCCGCTTCCATTTCCACCATCATATTCTTTATCTGACCGGGGTTGCAGCCTGTGTTGTAGGTGTTTACTATAGTAGCATCGGTGCCGGTGGTGTATGGCAGTGTTCTTTCTATCTTAGCCTTAAAGGGCTTGTCCTCCACTGAGGTTACTTTGAGTCCCGGTATCATTTTAATGCGGTGCTCTGCCGTGAGTTTTACGCCTGCCGCGGTGTTGGTAATGTCCACATCATCAGCCAATATATTAAATGCGGTGTATTGCCCATCATCCATTACTCCCTGCACAACTGAAGGGGCAGGCAATAAACTCAAGACCATATCGGAATTGCGGTTGTGTTGTTGCTCCCAAGTGAAAGGAAAACCTTGCTGCTGGTCAGGAAAAATTCCATTGCTTTCAATACTAAAAATGACATCTGTAGGTGTATTGAGGGTGGTTATTTTATCATCCCGTATTTCATAGGTAGTAGTCCATAGCACCGGGGTAGGCTCATAACCGTCAGCTATAGGTCGCATGACTGCTGCTATTTTCAAATATATTTTAGAGCCATGAGGTACATTGAACGTGGTATTTTTGAACTCATCAAGCGGAATCAATGGTGTTGCAACTGAATGGGGCTGACCTATGGAAGCTCCGGTGTATGAGTAAGTTCCATTCTTTATCAATTCATTCACTGGATTGATATATTGTTCATCATTGGCACCAAGCCCTTGGTATTCTTGCAAACTTATATCATGATATCCACCAGTGTATTCATAGTTTGTTCCTCCGGAAAAATCAGTTGTGATACTTGCCCATAAATGTTCGATTTGCAAGCCACTCGGAGCATTCAGTGCAAGGGAAATGTTCTCGCTAAAATTATACGAATCCATTAGAAAGTAGTTATTCTGACGCGAATACCAATCGATATATCCATCAAAATCATAGTCATTATCCCAAACATTGTATCCAATATATTGGCAGTAGTGTTTTTTCGATATCAAAGGCATGGTTTCTAAAGCTAAATTTCCTAGCGGGCAATCATAAATAGGAAGGCCCGACCAGTTTTCTGGCAGGTCTGCCGATATGTTATGTGCCATGCCTGGCAGTTGCATGAATGCATTAGGGCCATCTGTTTCGGTGGTGATCGTGCCGGTTAGGGTGATGGAACCACTGCTTACCGTGGGTTGCATAGAGGGTGCAGTAGAGGATGACCCTGTTGCCTTGCCTGAAAATGTGTTCATTACCCCAAGCAACAGGCCAATACCTTGACCAACGGCTCCTGAAGACTTTATGCCAAGCATGATGTACTTATAAAGTATTCTATCTTGAAATTTCATTTGCTTGGTCACTTCATTTACCTGGGCAAAATTGCCCGCCAGCTCGCCATACCCGGATCCTCCATCTATGGAGGCAAACAAGGGAGACATATCGAGCGGGTCCGCACTGGCATAATAGTCTTCTGGAGGTGTAAGGACTGATGGCGGCATGGGGCCCGCGGGCGCATCGGGTGTAGCATCTGGTGAGGTACCAAAGATGCTTTGTATAGAGGTAATGAATTTGTCCACATCCTCAGGTTTTGGCAATTTGCCAATGCGCTCTTTTCCGTTTGTTAGAAAATCTTTGAAGCCGTTGTTGTTCTCGGAGGTAGTATTTTGGTTTTTTACTCCTTGCGACTTGGTAGTGAATTCAAACGCCCCTGTTAGTTCTACTGTTGAATTAGTCATATTCGTGAAGATAAACTTGAGGTCGTAGGCATTGACGGACTGCAGGTCGGCATGGTCGAAGTGTACCAGTTGCTCGGCCATCACCCAGGCCCCGTTGGCGGGCTGGTCTTCTATCAGGTAAAGGGTAATCTCCTGATTGTCGGCCATGGTGTATTCTTCATTGGGCAGTGCTAATTTACGCGCTTGGGTAAGCAGGGAGGTGTTGTCCGAGCTTTGCCATTGTATCTCTACTTTTGCTTTGAGGTAGTTAGCCTCATATGGGACATAATAAAACATCCTTACTATAGCGGTAAACTTGTTGTAGAGGAAAAACCGAGGCATACCTCCGCCTACAGGTTGGTCGGTGCAGCCAAAGTCTTTGTAGAGCAATACCCAGCCCTGCTCCTCACGGAAGTCATTGGCGTCCACCACATCCCAAATATCAGAATTGGCGGGGTTGACAAAAGGGCAGCCCATATAGGCGGAACCTTCCTGATTCACCCAGTAGCCCTTCCAATTTTCTCCATCGAAGTTGGTCCAATCCCAGTCCGGTGTATACCAGCAAGGTGGATCCGGAGTTTGCGCGTTTGCACAAAGCGCAAATACTCCAATAAATAATGTCAATACTATTGTCTTCATGGCTCTTATTTGTTTTGAAGTTCTTCAATCAGTTTGGCCATTTGTACATTTTGCTCTTCAAGCTTTTGAAGGCGTTCTTCCAGTTGAAGTATGTAAAGGGTGTTCTCTTCTATCTTCTCCATTTGAATGACTTGCATTTCACCTAAGTTGAGGCCCTTTTCTTTCACTTCGCCAGCAGCAGGGACATTTGGCAGATGCTGGTTTTCCTTCAAGTATTCACGTAGCTCATTTAGTGACATCAGTTCATAGTCTTTGTCAAACACATAGTCTGGGAAGTCCTGCTTGAGGGCTACGTTTACCTCTGTGCTCCACATAACACCATCGGTAGAAAATCGAAAGACATCCGCATTAGAGGCATCTTTGATACTAATTGCTTTAGCCGTAGGCATAGATGGTCTAAGTGTTAGTTCTCCGCCAGCATTTAACTCCATAACCGCTGTTCCACTAGTCGTATTGTTTAACTGAATAAGTTTGTCATTATTCTGAGGTGCATTCATCTTCAGGGCGACCCGGTTGTCGTTTATACTATTAAAGTCTATATTGATTCCGTCAGTAGATGAATTGACAACAGCCATATTCAGCACGGTGTTTGAGTTTGGATCAGCGTAAAGTCCCAGTCTGCTGATCTTTGCTTTTCCAGCTACATGCAGATTGAACTGAGGATCGTTGAGACCTATGCCGACATAGGCAGGGCAAACAGAACCTGTATAAAGCCGGGATTCTTGCTCGGTAGCACCAGCGGATGAAGCCCAAACAGGTGCCGGGTAAGCTGTAATATTTCCTTGTCCATCTGTAAACGGATTGCAATCTCGCATGTATAATTGATGGAGAAGACCAGGATCACCTCCGCCACCACCGCGTAAGGTCATTCCTTTCACCTTGCCGCCTTCATCTACAAAAAGAAATGTTTTCTCATCCGATTGCAGAGGAGTAAGCTGAGGCAACATTAAAACTCCATCCAATCTCATTTCTCCGAGTATGTCAAACTTGTATTCAGGAGATGCTATGCCAACGCCCATTTTACCGTCATCGGTAAGCCTGAAGCGTTCCATGTTGGCTGTTTCAAAAATAAGATCGTAGCCATTGTTGGTGCCCAATTTGGAATCCGAAGAAACGCTATTGCCGCTCAGTTTCCAGTCTGTCTGCGCAAAAGAGGAAAGCCCTGCTATTGCAAATAATAAGGTAAGGAGTTTTTTCATGTTTTTGAACTAATTAAGGTTTGAAGTATTATGTGAATTAAAGCATTACAAAAATTTGTTTGCACCATATTAAATTGTTAGGCTAAATGACCGAATTATGGCCACGTTGTTCTAAATTCGCCCAATGTGTAATTGAAGCAACAATTAGGCTATGAAAAATCTCTCCGATCAAGCGATGCAAGAACGCATTGCTAAGCGCATTCAAAAGTTGCGCGTTTTAAATGATTTGACCCAATCAGAAATGGGTGAAAAGTTGAACATTTCACGCAGCGGGTACTCAAAATTGGAAGCGGGCGAAACACATCTTAGTTACGAGTTGGCCCTTCTAATTAGCAGAAAGTTCAATGTCCCCCTCGACTTTTTTGCAGATGATCTTCCAAGTATTACTCTTTGATTTAAGAGACTTTGGTTTAGTTCTTGTCGATCAATAAAAGCCTATTTTCGCTGATGGGTTCTAACATTTAAATTAAATAAAAACCCAAATCATTCATTAGGAAATAGTAGATTTTCAATGCATAATTTATTCACTCGCCGGAAGTCCCGACTGATCTAAAAGATATACCAGCGACGTCATGGCCGCAGCGCCCAGTTTTAATTCACGCTCGTTGACATTCTCAAATCGATCGTTGTTGGAGTGGTGGTAATCAAAATAACGCTGACCATCCACATTGAGTCCGAAGAGTGCTATGCGATTATCATCCTTTTTGAGTGGTCGAATATCCACTCCACTTCCTCCTCTGCGCAAAACATAGAGTCCAAAAGATTCCAGGAGCGGTTTCCATTTTGAGTACACTTCAAACTGATGGTCGTTGAGCTCTGCGTTAAATCCCATTGGCGTAAATCCACCCGCATCGCTTTCCAGAGCTGCAACATGAATAAGGCCTTGTTTCTTGCACACTTTTGCATACGTTTCCCCACCGTCATTCCCAAACTCCTCATTGATAAAAAGCACAATCCGGATTGTATGACGCGGCTTGTAGCCCGATTTAATAAGTGCTCTCAAAACCTCCATGCTTTGCACAATTCCAGCGCCATCATCGTGAGCTCCTTCACCAATATCCCATGAATCCAAATGACCTCCAATGGTAATATACTCATCTGGAAAATCACTGCCTCGTATCTCGGCAATCACATTGTGTTGCATCGTGCGCTCGTATGCCACGCAACTCAGGTTCATCGAGAAAATAAGATCCGGATTTGATTTGAGATCTGCACTCAATTGACGGGAAGCAACACTGCTCAAAGCTCCCGCCGGAATGCGTGTCACATCATCCTGGTATTTTGTTGCACCTGTATGCGGATATGTATCATCGGCAAGCGTGAGAGATCGAATGATGCATCCAACAGCTCCCAATTTTGCAGCTTCACTTGGACCATCGCCGCGAATGGGATACGCGCCGCCATACGCTGCTCCGGTATTGATGAGTGCGGCATCCATCGCTTTGTTGAAGAAGACAATTTTCCCTTTCACATTGGCTTCACCCAAGGCTTTCAATTCGTCAAAAGACTTTACTTCAACGATCTTTGCACTTAAGATTCCATCTGTGCCAACCGATCCGCCAAGCGCAGTAATATCTACTTTGACTTCCATTTTTTCGGAGCCCGTTTGTTTGGTGTAACTCGCAAATTCGTTGTTGCCCCGCGACCAATGAGGCACTTCTACATCCATCAAAAAAACAGTATCCGGATTGTAAGATTGCAGCACTTCCTTTCCCCAACGTATGGCCTTCGCAGCACTTTCGCTACCCGCTAGTCTGTGCCCAATGTCCTTGCATAACACACGCAAATTCGAATAACATTCACCTTCTGTTAAGACGGCATCGTAAAAAGAGGCTAACATCAAAGAATCTTGTGCATCCGTCTGGGCCCGCATTTGCGAAAAAGAACTCAAGATCAGTAAGACCACTAAGGCTTTTTTTGGTGTCTTCATAAATGAATAATTTTCTTAGATCATAAACGATCCGTTATTGATATCGATTCCCTGACCCGTCATCGAATTTTGTTTGCCTGAAAGCAGGAAGTTTACCATTTCTCCAATTTCTTCAGGTTGAGAAATCCGGTTCAACGGTACAAACGACATTTGTTCGTCGAAACCCACTTCAAACGACTGTTGATTTCGATCCGCGAGTTTTTGAATGCCAGCCCTGGCCATTTCTGTATCCACCCAACCCGGACAAATGGCATTGACAAGAATTTTGTCAGACGCCAGCTGAAGTGCCAGAGACCTTGTGAGTCCAAGCAAACCCGTCTTGGCTGTGCAGTAAGCTGTGTATTGAGGCACACCAAATCGTCCCAGGCATGAAGAAGTAATAACAACATGTTTGAATGCCTCCCCACTTTGTTTCAGCCAGGGCAAACACTCCATAATCGTAACGTAGGTTCCTTTGAGATTGATGGAAATAATTTCATCCCAGCGATCTTCATCTCCATATAGGTTCTCCCCGCCAATGCCTGCGTTTGCAAAGATTCCACAGAGATTTGCAGGCTTATTGTTTTCCTGGTTGAAAAAATCCCGCCACTCTTCCTTCTCACGGATATCAAGGGAAGCAATGCGGTGATTCCCCGAAGGAAGCATATCGCGCGTGGCATTGAGCGCTTTTTCATTGCGCCCAACCAAAATTAATTCAACACCTTCGTTTGCGGCAAGTACCTGAGCAGTTGCGCGGCCAATGCCAGAACCGGCACCTGTAATCAAAAAAGTCTTCATGTATTTCCTATTGTTGCCAAATGTAGAAATCTGCAGGAGCACAATGGTATAATTTTGACACCACAATCATCGAATTATGAAATTTAACCTGAGCGAGACCACTGAATTGATAAGAAACCGGCGCAGCATCATGCCCGAGCAATACTCCGAACGCAAGGTACACCGCGAACAAGTCGAGGTTATTCTTACCAATGGCACCTGGGCGCCTAGTCATGGCATGACACAACCCTGGAGATTCAAGGTGTTTATGGGCTCAGGACTGAAAAAATTGGCAGATTTTTTGCCCGAACTCTACAAAATTAAAACGCCACCTGATCAGTTTAAGGAGTCAAAATTCATGAGGTTTCAGGAACGACCTCATAAGACTTCGGTAATTATTATGGTCTGCATGGAAAGAGATCCTACTGGAAAAATTTTGGAGATGGAAGAAATAGAAGCCATGGCATGTGCCGTTCAAAATATGGCTCTCACTTGCACTGCATATGGGTTGGGAAGTTTTTGGTCAACACCGAAATTTATCTATACACCTGAAATGAATTCATTCCTTGGTATCAACGAAAATGACAAATGCCTGGGTCTGTTTTATATTGGTTATCCCAAATATGAATGGCCCGAAAGTCATCGCAAACCTTTGGAATATGTAACAGAGTGGATTGATGAATAAGAGATTCAATATATATACCGGGATGTACAGATTTGGATTTTTACTGCTAATATGTCTGCTTTCAATAAGCGGCATATCACAGATCAACGTTACAACTTTTGGTCTGCAAGTGAAACCCATGGTGCCTTCCAAATTCTTTGATACCGGTCCCACATCTATCACAAGCGAAAATCTTACTGTGGTATTCACCCCCAAATTCGGGCTCAACATGGGGATGGTTATTCGACGTGGACTCACCAAAAACTGGAGTTTTGAAACCGGCATCAACATGGTTCAGCGCAATTATGATTTGGAATTTCAACACCCATTTCCAAGAACCAATCAGCATTTGAAATTTAGGTATATCGGATATGAAATCCCCTTGCAGGCGCTTATCTATGTGCGTCTTACCGACAAACTTTGGATGAATGCAAGTGGTGGAGTTTCAATTGATATCTACCCCAGCGATGTGCGAAGCAATACTTCGCTTTTTCAAGACACCACTGCCATTGACTACCAACAACTCACGATAAAAAACAACTGGATTCAACTTTCACTTCTTGTAAACTACGGATTTGAATGGAGAACCAAAGAAGACGGGTATTTCTATTTTGGCGCTTCATTCCACAGGCCATTCAGCGATATTGGGTACACCGTAACCTCTCTCAGCATCAACAACAGCCAGGTAGCATCGCTGGTCTACGCTCTAAAAGGCAGCTACCTTACTGCCGATTTTAGGTATTTCTTTCACGAAAAACCCGAAAAACGCAAAAAGCCGAAAAAGTAAGTGCTTCATTTTCTGTAACTTAAAGTCGCTTGCAACTTTTTTTGACCGGAGACGGTATAAAGTGACACCTAACTTAGACAAATGAAAAACCAGCTTTTATTCCTATTCCTTTTTCTGTTTTCAACCCAATTGGTCTTCGCCGGGATGGCCCATGTGAAAATGCAGGGATCGGTTTCAGCCGAATCAGGAAATTACCTCTTTAAATCAAGCGAATTTCCTATCGAAATCTGGTGCGACGGCAAGCTTCTGTCAACTCATTTTCCATCCGAAAACGGAGCCTATGAAATCGATCTGGTATTTGGTATGAACTACCGCATTCGTTTTGGCAACAATCCCTGGGTAGTGAAAATGGTAGACGTGAATCTTAAAACGCCCTTTTTTCCAGCTGGAAATATTGGCTATACACTGCAAAACAACATTTCACTTTTCCGCCACCCCATGACCTCAGACTTCAATTTTCTAGAGACGATGCCGGTTGCGGTTGCAAACTTTGATTATGAAGCCAATTGCATGACCTGGGATACAGCATACAACGAAAAGCTCACTGAATCCATTATCCGCACCCTGAAATACAGTAACCAAATAAGACCAAAGCCATGACCATTGCCACCTACATCGCGATGCCCGTGCTTGCAGTTATGCAGGTTTCGGCGGCAATAGCCCAGGACGAAAAACTGAAGGCTTTTAATCTTCACGGGCAGGTATTTGAGCTTAATCTCGATGACTCTATTGAACGGCCGATCGTAGGCGCGGTGATAGAAATCTGGTCGGGCGAAGAATTTATCACATCGATTGAAAGCGGTTCAAAAGGCAAGTACAAAATCAATCTCGTCTATTATCCCATTTACCATCTCAAATTCGGTAAATCACCATATATCACCAAGGTTATCGAAATTAACGCAAAAGGTTTTACGCGTGCTGCTGAGTTTGGAGTGGTAAATCTGGATCTCGATGTTTCCATTTTTAAAGACCAGAATTTTCTTGGACTTGGATTTATGTCTTACACGCCTGTTGCAAAAGCCTCTTTCAACAAGAGCAAAGGCGTGATTTTGTGGGATGACAAATACTCCAAACAAATGAATGGCCGGATTCAGGGCGTTCTCGAAGCAAACGGTAAGTAACTATTTGCTGTTGAAAATGCGTTTCAAAAGGTCAATTTAGAGACCAGAATGAAATCACATTTGCTTGGATGAAAATCTCCATTCTCACGCTCTCTATTCTACTGACTTGCTTAGCGGGATTCGCACAATCTACGCGCAAAGACATTACCGGAGACTATTTTCATCTCACTGGGAAGGTTTATGAAGTCGACATGTTTGAAGGAACTGAAAAGTCGGCAGTAGCTACCCAAATCATCGTTTACCAGGAAAAAGAACTTTATGTAGCCTTTTATACTGAGAAGAACGGTTTGTACGAATTCTATCTTCCAACCGGTTTTCAATACGAAATCTGGTATGGCGGAAGTTCATTTGTGAACAAGATCGTGACCGTTGACAGTCGTATGCTGCCTAAATCTAAAAAACCTTCAAAACTGGATTTGGACATCGGACTTTTCAGACCGGTGGAAGGGCATGAATTCCCTATGCTCAATGAGCCCTACGTTCAGGTTATTTACGATGAAGAAATGGCCAGTTTGATTCCTGATTTTGAGTACACTGACGAAAAATCGGCCCAACTTGAAAAGATTTTCAGGAAACTGAAAAAAGAGATGGCCAAAAAATCCTGATTTCCTTGCTTTTGATATTCTGTTAAAACTCGCATGGTAATTCGTCGTGTTTATGTACGGCTGCATCAATAATTTAGCCCCATGAAGCAATACCATGATTTACTGCAACACCTTCTGGACAATGGCGAAAGCAAAAGTGACCGCACGGGCACGGGCACATTGAGTGTATTTGGATACCAGATGCGCTTTGATCTCCAAAAGGGATTTCCGCTTCTTACCACTAAAAAATTGCATACGCGCAGCATTATGTATGAATTGCTCTGGTTTCTCAGAGGCGATACCAATATTGCATGGCTCAAAGAAAACGGCGTAAGCATTTGGGATGAATGGGCTGATGACGACGGAAATCTTGGACCCGTCTATGGTTACCAGTGGAGATCGTGGCCCAATCCGGATGGTACACACACGGATCAAATCGTAAAATTGATCGAAGGACTTAAAAAAAATCCCGATAGCAGAAGACATATTGTTAGCGCATGGAATCCCTCTTTCATTGATGAGATGGCATTGCCGCCCTGCCATTGCCTTTTTCAATTCTATGTTGCCAATGGCAAATTGAGTTGTCAGTTATATCAGCGGAGTTGTGATACATTTCTGGGTGTTCCCTTCAACATCGCATCTTACGCCATGCTTACACTGATGATCGCTCAGGTATGTGGCTATGAACCCGGCGAATTTGTATGGACTGGTGGCGATGTGCACCTCTATTCCAATCACGTCGAACAAGCTAAACTCCAATTGACACGCGACTTCCGTCCTTTGCCAACTATGAAGATGAATCCCGCAGTGACGGATTTATTTGCGTTTAAATACGAAGACTTCGAAATCCTCAATTACGATCCACATCCCCACATCAAAGCTGCTGTTGCAGTGTAAATCATTTCACTTATGGACGAAAATCCTGAACTCCTTCCCGAAAATCCGGAGATCCCTCAAGAACGCATTCCGATGAAAATTGCCCTGATAGTAGCCATGGGCAAAAACCGTGAAATCGGGCGCAACAATCAACTGATGTGGCACCTGGCAGAAGACATGCGTTTTTTTAAAAACACCACCTCCAGGCATTACGTAATCATGGGGCGCAAAAACTTTGAAAGCATTCCGCTCAAATACCGCCCTCTTCCTGATCGTGTGAACATTATTGTTTCGCGTGATCCGGAATACATGTTCGAAGAATGCTATACCTGCACATCGCTGGAAGAGGCCATTGATATGGGTCGATACAATGGCGAAGACCGCATCTTTATCATTGGCGGCGGGCAGATCTACAAACTCGCCATGGAAGCAGGTTTGGTGGATGAAATGTTCATCACCAATGTAAATGCTGAATTTCCCGATGCCGATGTGTTCTTTCCAGAATTCAATGAAAGTGAATGGGAACGTGAGCACATTCAATCAGGTATTGAAGACAGCACCAACGAATTCAACTTTGAAATTTACAAATACACCAAAATTCCACCGGCTGTTTAAACCATTTGACCGACAGGCGCTCTAAGTTTCAAATCAAAACTTAATTCCAATGAAAAATTCATTTTTAATTTTATGTATTATCTCGCTTGTGGTTCTTGCGAGTTGCCGCAAAGACAGGGAAAAAGTGCTCGACAATACGTTTGCAAGTGACAATAGCACCGCAGAAAATTTATTCAATGATGTTTACAAAGTAGTAGACGATGTTTCTTATCAGACAGATGGAATTCGTGAAGATATTATTGGCTGTATCGATACTATTATTGTTGATACTATCTCTGACCCGCGTTCAATAACGATTGATTTTGGTACCGATAATTGTGTTGGTGCAGATGGTCGAATTCGCAATGGTATTCTATTCGTAACCTATACAGGTCGCTACCGGGATGCAGGAACAGTCATTACAATAACTCCTCAGAACTACACAGTAAATGGATATGGTATTGGTGGAACAAAAACAGTAACCAATCAGGGTGTAAATGACGATGGTCAACCTTACTTCAGTGTTTTAGTTCAGGGAACAATCACAGCACCGGGCAATGCATGGACTTCAACATGGAACAGCTCACGCACAAGGACCTGGCTTGAAGGATACAATACAACAGGAAATATTTGGGACGACGTCTATTCAATTGATGGCAGTGCGAATGGCGTCAATCGCTACGGAAATCCATATAGTATTGATATTACCACACCGCTGCGCGCTGAAATTGGCTGTGCATGGCTGGTAAGCGGCATATTGGAAATTGCTCCCGAGAATGCCGATACACGTGTTGTCAATTTTGGCAGTGGCTCTTGCAACAACGGCTTTACAGTAACCGTGAACGGCGAAACAGAAGAATTTAACGGCGGAGATTAATCTCATCCATCTGACACTAAAAGCAGTCCAATGAGGCTGCTTTTTTTGTTTGGAAGAAGAATAAAGGTTCAATTCATGCACCTTTGCTTCCAACATAAATTTCGACTTTATATGATTTTACATCCATGGCATGAAACTGATCCGGAGTTTGATCGGAGTAAAAAAACGCTTCAAGGCATT
Source organism: Flavobacteriales bacterium (assembly GCA_046153915.1). GTDB lineage: Bacteria > Bacteroidota > Bacteroidia > Flavobacteriales_D > Sanyastnellaceae > JANNVZ01. The sequence goes on along the minus strand of JBJXFC010000198.1, from coordinate 650 downwards.
ATTGAAATTCCGAAAGGCAGCAAAGCCAAATATGAAGTAGATAAAAAGAGCGGACTGATTAAATTGGACAGAGTTGTTTTTGCGGCTTTCGTTTATCCTATAAACTATGGGTTTATTCCACAATCGTTGGGCGATGACGGCGATCCACTTGATATTCTCATCTTTAGTGAGGTGAGCATTGTTCCGCTCTGTCTTGTTCCAGCAAAAATTATCGGCGTGATGGAAATGACAGACACCGGTCAGGGTGATGAAAAAATCATTGCCGTTGCTCAGGGCGATATGAGCGTAAGCCACATCGATCATGTGGATGATTTGCCCCAGAATTTCATTTCGGAATTGCGGCATTTTTTTATGAACTATAAAACACTTTCTAAAAAAGAAGTGCATGTTGATGAGTTTTTGGGACCAGAAGCGGCCATCAAAATAATTGAAAAATCTTTTGCCAACTACAACGAAAAATTCATTGGAAATAAAAAGTAAACTCCCACAAACGGGCACCACCATTTTTACGGTGATGTCGAAGTTGGCCGCAGAAAATAATGCAGTAAATCTCGGACAGGGATTTCCCAATTTCCCCATGGATCAGGCATTGATTGATCTGGTGCACAAACACATGTCTGCGGGAAAGAATCAATACAGCCCCATGGCCG
>JBJXFC010000192.1:0-11618 GCA_046153915.1 Flavobacteriales bacterium | reverse complement strand
GTGTTAAAGTAAACATAAGTTGTTTCCGAAATTTTTTTGACCTTTGAGAGGGTCAAAAATTTCAGAACAACTTCGCCACTTACACACTTTATGAGATGGTACCTTAATCTATAACAAATCAGGTATTCCTGTTCTGCTCATCACTCCTGTGAATCAGGATGATGATCTTATCCGATTGGATTTTGAATAATTCCGGAAAAAGTTGCTTTTCAACCCCACAATCCGGACTTCGTTTTATAATTCCATTTAAACAAGAGATGAAGCGCAAAATCATCACGTGACAATGGAAATGCACTTTTATTCGACAAGGCAAAATCATATCCATAACTCAACTTTAGTTCAGGGATAAATTTTCTTTCCCTTGTTGCATAAAAAACAGAAACAGCACAATCGGCCTTCAAATTCATACCCGATCGACCATTGTCTTGAAAATAAGTTGGTCCAATTCCAAAGCCAAAAGAACTCTCCTGATTTAGAAGAAGTCCGGCACCCATTCTTAAACCAGTAATGAAATCTTTTGGTCCCAAACTCTCATACCGCATCATAAGCGATCCAAAACCATCTGTAACACTTTCGTAACCCAAAACGGCAGAGGGAAAACCAGGCTTTATGGATCTGGCCGACATACCAATTCCTCCGACCATGTATTTACGTGTTGGTCTTGAGTGAGGGTAAGATGGCTGAATGGTGGCAATTTCTTCTGCTGTAAAACCACTTTCACTGATCCACTTATCTAGCTCTGGCATCTCCATCTCACCAATATACGCATATTGAAATTGTTCATTGATTCGTTGCGCAAATTCCAGTCCGGCAGTTTGCTCTACCAGATAACCCACTGCACAAATTGTCCCGTTGTCATCAATAAAACAGGGTCGTCTCTGATTTTCGTACTGAGTATTCATTGGGAATTGACCTCGCTGCCAATAACAACATAAAAGATCGAGCATTTGCATTCTTTTCTTTTGTTCATCAGGACTCAAATGAGAATCATCCTTGTTCCTCAACACATTCTCGACGTACCTGAGATGTGTTTGAATTCTCAATTGCTGGTCTTCAGTTCCATCCGGTTCTTTGCCAAATATCTCTCGCCAGGATTCATTACCGATTATGGGATTTATAGAATGAGCATCCGGATTCAGATTTCCATGCTGACACCGATTCATAAAACATACCAGTACTGCCAGAATCAACACTTTGAGGACTACTTTCATTCGATATGGTTTTAATGCACCTTGAATAGAAAAGGATCTATACTTATTACAGGAGAATTTCAATTTGGTTCAACAAGAACAATTTCACTTCCAACTCACGGTTACAAAAACCGGATGATGATCACTCAACCACCTTCCATTCTTCGTTTTCCAGTGCAGAATTTTATAGGTGGAATGCTGAAGATTTGCTTCCGAGACAAAAACATAATCGATGTGAGAGCGAATTGTACCCTTCCTCCCAAATCCATTAAACGTTTCTTTCTTCCGTCTACGCACAGGGCAAGTGTCTTGAATTTTGAATGATAACGTAAGCACAGGAAGTTCCTCTGGTTTGGCATTGAGATCACCCATGAAGATTATTCGGGCTTTCTCTATAATCAAGGGATCAAGCAAAGTCGAAATCCAATCTGAACTTTTTTGCCTGGCCACAGCTCCAACATGGTCCCAATGGGTATTGAAGACATAAATTTTTTCTCCGGTAGACTTTTCGATGAGAACCAATATTGAAACCACCCGTTCGCATGCAGCATCCCAACCTTTGGATGGTGCAAGTGGAGTTTCACTGAGCCAATAGGTATTGGACCCGGCACAGGTAAATAAGGTAGTATCATAAAAAACAGGAATCATTTCTCCTTTCTCCTTCCCATCTTCGCGCCCAACCGCATAACAAGCATACCCACTCCACTTTGTTTTCAAATAAATCGTTTGTGATAACAATGCTTCCTGAATACCAATGATGTCTGGATGTAGTTTCAAAACCCGCGCCGCAAGTTCCTCTTTTCGAAACTGCCAGTTATTGGCGCTATCATCGGGATTATCATACCGAATATTGTACGAAAGGATTTTATATGCAGACGGTTTTGCGGAGACATTGCAAAAGATAGCAAGCCCGGCAAAGATCAGAATCCATTTCATATGACAATATTAACGCAAGAGAATCAAAACTAAGCCTATATAAGGTTCATGCTAGATAAAAACTCCCCAGTCATCTTCTTCTCCATCGCGATCCATAGCATGAACTTCCTTCATCCATTTTACAAAGACTTCTTTGAATAATTCCATCTCTGTGCGAAAAAGTTTGATGTAGGAATTATCCGTATCCGTGAACTCTCCAAGTGTATGAGTAGAAATGAGAAGCGTATAAGCATGCTGGCGAATAATGGCAGCACTTCCCAGTGAAATAAGTCTTGAGTCTGAAGCAAGGGCACCAGCAATTTTTGTTAGCATGATGGACGCATCTTCACGCAGGTAATTGAACATAGACTGCTTATCTTCATCTTCAATCGTGTCAATAAGTGCATTGAGCAGATCAAATACTTCACGTCCGGATTTCATAAGCGGATGGCTCTTGACAGCTCGTCTTTTGGCTTCATATTCCCTATTCAATTCATCTCGTTCTTCCTCGCTCATTTCTTCAAAGTCGTCGTCGTCGTCAAAGTGATTCATGGGTATAAAATAGAGTGTTTGAGTGCAATAATAAGAAAATCTGGAATAGGAATACCACTTAAGTCAAAGACTTTATATGCTGTCATATAATTTGGACTCTCTGGTGAAAATGTCTTGTTTTTTTTGAATGCGAACTCAAATCACAACCTGACTCGTTGAACCAATCTTTCATAGTTTCTGGCTTCAGACCGCGGGTGGGTCAATAATTACAGTGCGACCGCCTCTGGATTGAACAACGTCAACAAGGTGTTTTGTTCCTCCAGGGCCGTCGCCGTCCTGTCCATCCCAAAGGGCCACCAAGGTTAAATCTTGCCATCCACCTGAAGCAGCAGACCACAATAGCCAAAGGTTATTTCTCACCCACGGAGAATAATCGGTTATGTCGTCAGTCCAGTCGGGTAACTCAAGCGTATCCTGCAATAGATGCGTATTTTTTGATGTTACCAGTATGTCAAACCGCTGAATCCAGTTGTTGCCTGCAAAGGAAACCGATTGTTGTTTATACAATTGCTCGGGTAATAGCAAATACACCTCAGAACTTATTTGAAGTTCATCGCACACTTCATGAAAAAGGATATCTCCACCGCATGATCCGCCCGCAATTCCAACTAAGTCTATATTCACCGAGTCTTTGATTTGCTGAAGTTCTTTGCGAATCATTTCTTTGACTTTTAATTCATTCGATTGCGGAAATCGCGGGCTTTTTCTTCCCGCAGCGTCAATCATATGTCCGGTAAAAAGCACAACATGCTTTTTTTGATTGCCCGCAAGCTTAAAGGTGAACGAATTCAAAACCTGTTCAACAAATGATTTTCGAATATCCAAATTCAGGAAAATTCTGAGCTGTTGATCAACGGATTCTTTATGAAAATCGAGTGCTCCAGCGAATGCCTCCCGGTATTTTTGGACGGCGCGCTCCGGACTTTGCACGGTAAGGAAGGCAAGATCAGCTCGAGTGATCTGGTGCCAGATTTTGCGATCTGCTTTATCTCGCTGGTCAGGAATATCATCTATTACCTTTTTATCCGAATCAAGTGATAAACGGAGTGCAGCAGAAAAATCAACGATTCGCTCCTTGTAGACTTTTAATTTTGTGCCAGCATCTTCATCTGATTCAAACATACTGTTCCATTCATCCGGCAAACGTTCAGCCAGACCAACAACAATATGCAATAACCCCAATGCATTGATACCAGAATAAAAATGATTTAATGAATACAAAAAGGCTGCTTCGTAATTTGCAAGAGCATCACTCAAATGACTTGAGCGCAAGGCGGATTTCTGCTTTTCTAATTCATCCGGTATATTGCTCCATGCTCCAATCCACCTCGCCTTTTCGTTTCTCCCTTGCAAAGCAAAGGCCTCTGCTATCTTCTCCGATTTTAGTTTGTGCCTTTGATCCAGAATTTTGCTTATACAGATATTCGACCGTTCAATATAAGACCTTGCCTGTTGTGGGTTTTTATTAAAATTGGCCAGCCGTTGATAAATAGTAGCCAATTTGAGATTTGATTCAAGATCACCCGGTGCACGTTCAAGAACATCTTCAAACATGGCCATGCTCCATTCAAATTGCTTCAGATCAAATAATTTATTTCCAATTTCCCGCTCGGCCTGTCTGCACCATGGATTTAATTTACTTTCTTCAGCAAGTAGTTTCAAAATGCCCAACTCCCGCGCTCCGGCAGCCACTTCCATCTCATTGGCGAAGGACTCATCAATTGCAAAAAAGTTCTCGGGATTTTGTGCCTCGAGTGTGGGTATCATTTCAAAAACAGGGCTATCTGTTTTGACAGATTCAACGCTTTCATGAATCATTCTTGCAAGATTGTCGACTTCTTTGCCCGGATCACTTTTATCATAGTTGAGATACCGAAATCCATGAATATCGAAGGGAACGTCATCCAATCCAGGTGTTTTGATAAGAATGGTCACATGATTGCGCAAAGCATGTCGCACACCCAATTCATAATAAACGTTTGCATTGTGAATGGATATATCTGCGATTACAATATCGGCTGTCAGAAGCAGAGAAAACATATCTGCCTTAATGGAACCAGAGGCGAAAATATCACCAGTAGTTCCTCCCTGAATTCCAAGCATTGCCAAAGCCGGACGAATCAATTGGGTATCGACATCATCGAAATTCATTTCCACACTGTTAACCGCGTTATCCGCCTTTTTCTTGAATATGGTTTTAACACCAAATGGTCTTATAATAAATAAATTCATGGCGATATCAGACAAATGAACCGAAGTGATCGAGTGAAATTTGTTTAGCGGCGGCCCTACCTACCCGATGCAGCTCGTCGATGTATTTCACCGAGTCCATCTTGCGCACATCTTCCGGATCGATGTCATGGAGGCCGAGTTTATCCAATTCATCACGTGTCAATGTAACATTATATCGGGCATATAAAAACTGCTTTCCAGTGTCCTCAGAAATAGGATTGGGCGGTACCATATTATTCAATTCGCGGTCGATGGGTTCGCCATAGGTGCACCTTCCCACAGTTCTGCAATTGATATCTTGTTCCACCTGTATTGCATACATGAGATTGCCTGGCAAGTTGGTAAGAACACTACCAATGTGTTTATAGACTCCCTCATCAGGAGCTATGCCTGTTCCAATGGAGATAATCAGGAGATTTTTCTCACCTGTTTGCCATTTCAGTCTATACTCCGGGGCAGTGGCCATGCGATACATCAGAAAGCCCGGGTTATTGTAGGGACTCACTCCACCATCCACAAAAACGAAGGTCTTGTCGGGATTGTTCGCTTCCCATTGAAGAGTCTCTGGTCCAAAATAGGCTGGCGCAGCGGTGCTTGCCCTTACAAGTTGAAAAAGTTTAATCTGAAGGTTGCAATCTTTCCTTGACTCCTCATTGTACTTCGCAAGTGGATTGTTGCTGATGGGCCATGGCGAATCTGTGCTTCGGTTCATAGTAACAATACACAAAAGAGATTTGAGCTTCCCGTTTTTAAGATTGATATCTGTGTCACCTCCAAATGTTTTTTTCAGTTGATCAAGCAATGGTCCTGAATCATATAAATGTTTCCATTTCTTTAAAAGAAAAGTGCTATCAAACATTTTTTCGCCATATTGATCATAGAAATTAAGCAGATCACCAACCTTCATTCCCATAGCCAAACCTGCAGAAATTATGGCACCGGTGCTGGTTCCGGCGATGTAATCAAAATAGTCACTTAAAACAAAGTTGGCATCTTTGTTCAATTTGGCGCGCAATTTTGTTTCGAGTTCAAGCAGAAATTCAAGCGTAATAACACCACGTATTCCTCCACCGTCGAGTGTAAGGATTTTCCTAGGTTGAACAGTAGTGTAACGATTTTCGAGGGTACCCCAGATAGACATAAGCGATTAGTTTTAGTTTAGTATTATAAAATAAGCAAAGGCTCAATTAAAATTGATTCAGGCTCCGGTGAGAAAAAAAATTTGAACAAAACAAAACGGAGTACGTTTGAATTTAACTGCACAAGGTTCTAAAAAAACCACATCAGTTCTGTTGAAAGACTCCTGTTAAAGGGTGGAAATAATGCAACAATTTGTGGATCCCTCAGCTCCCCTTTTACCTGATTACAGGTCTCCGTTTCGGGCTCACAATCCCAATCCGGAAGTTCCGCCACTTCACAGGTGCCTAAACCCATGAGGGCATTCGAAGAGCAATTCTTTTAGCATTCCATATCAACCAAAATGTGGCTTGCTTCAGGCTTCCACGCGTTGTCACAAATTCGTTTCCAATGTTGTTACGCATTTGTTAGTCTATCGAACACGGACCAATGTGGTTTTCATTTTAAGTCGCCGGCCGTACGCCATTGACTACAACCCGTCTAACGAATCGAATTGCAAGCGAAAGGTAGGTAATTCAAACGTTTTGCAAAAAATTCGCATCAAAGTAGTTGTGAACCCTTAATTAACCGGGGTTATTAACTTTTGTTGAAAACCGGAGTAGATTAAATTCCTGTATTACAATACTTTAATTGCAGAACACATAATTTCATCGACTTATTTCTGCGCGAAAAGACTTCACCAAACCATACAGCGCCACAATCGTCCAAATGCCTTCCAATACAGCGAAAGGAACCGATTTAAGAAGGATACTTCCCCAAAATGCCAGAATACCGCCGATGATATTGATGATGAAATACGGACGAGAATCGGATGAAATTCTTTTAAAGGTTGTGAGAACAAATCCGAGCAGGATAAACAATACACCAAGTCCGCTAATGGTATCAGTAAGATTCATGGTCCGAAAATACTACCGAATTATTTCAGGAGCAACGCGACAATAAAGGTTTACCAACATTCGGGTTTAACCCTGGTCAAGAGTTTGACTCCATTGACAATTATCAATGAAACCTGCTGCCTTTCAGAGAAACCTTTGGCCCTAAATAAAAAAATAATAATTCAATTATGAAATGGAATCTCGATCCTTCACACAGTGAAATGCAATTTAAAGTTCGTCACCTGATGATCACCAATGTAACCGGAAAAATTGAAAAATTTTCGGCTGAAGTAGAAAGTGACGATGACAAATTCACCAATGCAAAAATCTCTTTTTCTGCTGATATGAATAGTATTTCAACGGGAGATGCCCAGCGCGATGGACATTTGAAATCAGGCGATTTTTTCGAGACTGAAAAATTTCCAACTCTCGACTTCACAAATGGCCGCATTGAAGGTGAGAAATTGCATGGCGACCTCACCATCAAAGGAATTACCAAACCAGTTGCACTCGAAGTGGATTTTGGTGGCGCCGGCAAAGATCCATGGGGCAATCTGAAGGCTGGATTTTCTGTGTCAGGCAAAATTCAACGCAGTGCCTGGGAATTGAACTGGAATGCTGCACTCGAAGCAGGTGGCGTTTTGGTTAGTGATGATGTTCGCATCGCTGCAGAGATTCAATTGGTGCAGGGTTAATATATTCTGCACAGCGAAACTTAGATTGTAAAAACGCAGGTTTCGTTTATTTCGCAGAGTGCATTTTAGAAGTGGTAAAAAACACAAGAGGCTGGAAATTCCAGCCTCTTCTTATTTGATCCTGCAATAGATTAATTCTTGATCAGTTGTTGTACTTCTCTTCTTTCATTGCCCGTTATCGCCACCAGATAAATTCCCGCAGGCAGATGACTTAAATCCAGGGTAAATGCCGATGTCACAACGGAAATTTGTTCAACAAGTCTACCTTGTGCATCTGTGATTTCCAAAAATTCCACGTCTCCAGCTACTTTAAAATTTACCATTTCACGAGCTGGATTAGGATAAATACTGAGTGCAGGTTTTGTTGCTGTTTCTGCCACGTCAATTTGAACCTCGGCAGAATAAATATACATTTCACTTGGATCGCCACCATCTACAGATTGTGCGCTATAACTAAGCACTGAACCATGAAAACCAGGAGCGTACCAGGTATAATAATCGGTAAAATAAGTTAGGTCTAAAACATCAGATTCATCAATTGCTTCTTCAGTTGCGTGAATTCGAACGGCGTTTTGAACTGTTCCCCAAGGTAAAATCAATGTTCCCCAGGCATCTGCTTCTACAGTCATAGTTCCGGTGCGTTCAAAATCCACTCCGCTTGTAAAATTGCTGTGATATGGATCAGCATAACTATCTCCGTATGTAAATGGAAATCGAAGGAAATCCTGCGGATCATCATAAAAAGCCACCGAAAAACCGGTATTGATTCCACAAAAACTATATGAAGCCGCAGTAACAGAAAAAAATCCATACACACCACCCCCTGCATCGGTTGCTCCGTTGGAATTCGGAAAAGAACTTCCCATTGGTGCATCTTCCGGTGCAATTACGGTCGTTGTGGCACTTGTTCCGGGCGCCAAATTCGAAAAGTCCCAGGTGACATTTTCTCCAGAACTGCCTGCCGATAGGCCAGCGTAGACCGTGTGCAAGGTGAAAGAATCCCCGACGCCAAATCCGACATTGCTATTTTGGAGAATAGCCTGTGCTGAGCCAAATAGCGAGGTTGAAACAATTAAAAAAGTAAAAATATTTTTCATGGTCATAAAAGATTTTGTTAGATCACAATAATAAAACAAAATCTCACCCATTAAAACTTAACATGCATCACATCCGGAAGACTCCTCTTGCAGTCTCAATCGCGGCCAAATGCATGAGCGAACGCTAAGAAATAAAAGGGAAAATCAATCCAGAAAGCGCGCTCTTTCCGCTTTACTCGGAATTCGGCAAGTCTCCTTTTTGCCAAACCATTTGTAGCGATTGCGCGAAACCCACTTGTAAATGCCATCCCGGAGAAAACGAGGCACAATGATGAATCCAAAAAGCAATTTCCAGATTCCGCCCAGATCTTTGACGATATACAAGGCCGCATCAGACCTTAGCAAGGTCTCGCCATCACGGTAATAAACAATCGTATCCAGATCTGCAATTTGATCTGAACTTAATTTTGCTATGGCAGTTGTTCCCTGAAGCGGAGAGTACAAAAAACGCTGATTTTTATCACGTCGCAACAACCAGTCTACCGATGAATTGCACAATCCGCAAACACCATCGAAAAAAATGATTCTTGTTGCCGACTGATTTTCTGTTTCCTGCATGAGACCGCAATTTTAGAAAGAAAAGCCACAAACCAGCCATAATATGTGTCAATTCTTTTGAGAGTCAGATAGCGGTATTACCCGTTCAATAATCTACCCTTCCGGCTCAACTGACTAAAGTCATACACTGACCATTTTATGACAAACAACCGTAATCCAAATCCACCTTTGTGACGTAAACAGTTAGTGAAAATCGCACCACACGTGAACGACCTCCGCATCATAGCTCTCACACACAAGCACTTCCCGCTCGAAACCATCGGGCATTTTCATATTGCACCCGAAAAAAGACATGAAATCCTGGCTAAAATCAAACAGGAAACCGGCATGGGTGAATTGATGTATGTCTCCACATGCAATCGTGTTGAATTTATTTTTACCCTTCCACATTTTGTTTGTCCAGGGTTTACAGCCAGTTTGCTTAGTTTACTTCAACCCGAATGGTCAGAAGAAAAAACGAAGTCCGCAGCAGGCCTTTGTGAACGCTACAACGGTGCGGAATCTATTGATCACTTGTTGCGCGTTGCCTCCAGCCTGGAATCAATTATCCTTGGAGAACGCGAAATCATTACCCAATTGCGTAAAAGTTTTGAAGAAAGCAATGCTTTCGGATTAAACGGCGATGCTTTGCGTCTTGTGATCAAACAATGCATCAAAACATCCAAAGAAGTTTTTACGCATACCGACCTTGCCAAAAAACCGGTGAGCGCTGTTTCGCTTGCATGGCAGGAGTTTCTAAAATCAGGGTATAAAAAAGACGCACGCATTCTGATGATTGGTGCAGGCCAGATCATACGCAACTTCAGCAAATTTCTGCATGAGAATGGCTATCACAATCTCATTATTGCCAACAGAACCATTTCAAAAGCGGCAGAACTTATTGGTGAAAAAGGCAAAGCAATTCATCTCCATGAACTGAAAGATTATCGTGGTGGTTTTGATGTTTTGGTCAGTTGCACAGCATCCGAAGAAACGATTGTGGATGAATTATTGTACCAGACTTTGGTTGGAGGTGAACACAGCGAAAAATTGGTAATTGATCTCGCGTTGCCAGCCGATGTGGATCATGCTCTCCTGAAACATTTTAATGTGAAATATGTGGGTATGGAAACGATTCAGTCCATAGCCAGCGAAAACATGTCATACAGACAAAAAGCCCTGACTGATTGTGAGGCCATCATTGAGCTTGGTAAAAAAGAATTTGAAAAACTCACGCAACAACGCCAGATAGAATTGGCCATGCAGGCTATTCCGGATGCTGTAAAAGAAATACGCACTACAGCGCTGGGAAGTGTCTTTGCAAAGGAACTTGAGCACCTGGATGCAGAATCACGCGAGGTAATCGAAAAAATCATGAACTACATGGAGAAAAAATACATCTCCATTCCGATGAAAATGGCTCGGGAAGTGCTTTTAAATGAAGCCGTGAAAAATTAATTCGTGGTGCGTCTAAATATCCTGACATTCGCGTTTGAATGTTATCGCACCTTCAGGCTTAAATCCTATCCATTTGAATAAAGAAATTATCGTAGGCACACGCGGCAGTGAATTGGCACTGTGGCAGGCTCATCATGTAAAATCACAATTGGAAAGCATGGGACAAACATGCAGGCTGCACATTATCAAAACACAGGGAGATCAGGTGCAACATCTCAGCCTGGACAAATTAGAAGGCAAAGGATTTTTCACAAAAGAAATTGAAGATGCCTTGCTAAAAAACGAAATTGATCTTGCAGTTCATTCGCACAAAGACCTCGAAACGGAGCAACCCGAAGGGCTGGTGATTGCAGCGGTAAGTGATCGTGCTGATGCGTCTGAACTATTGCTTATCCGCAAAGAGAGTATTGATACAACGCAAATACTGCCATTTAAACAAAAGGCCATTCTAGGCACCTCGTCTGCCCGCAGAAAAGCACAAATACTTCATCACCGACCAGATATTGTACTCAAAGACATTCGTGGCAATGTGCCTACACGCGTTCAAAAATTGCGTGATGGACAATTTGATGCCATTCTTCTTGCCAAAGCCGGAACAGATCGCCTGCAATTGAACCTGGAAGATTTGCATGTTGTTGTTTTGTCACCACATGAATTTATTCCTGCTCCGGCGCAGGGTGTTCTTGCAATTCAATGCCGCGATTCCGATTCAGAACTTCTTGCAATTCTGAACAAACTTGATCACGCCGCAACCCGGGAGCGCATATACATCGAACGCAGTGTGCTGAATAAAATGAAGGGTGGTTGCCACTTGCCACTTGGAATTATAGTTGAGAAACACAACGAAAATTTCGAAGCACATGTAGCGATGGCAAAAACGTGGGATGCGCCACTTATGCAATTCAAAAAATCGGGCTCCGATGCAGAAAC
>JBJXFC010000184.1:0-4112 GCA_046153915.1 Flavobacteriales bacterium | reverse complement strand
TTTTCTGGCTCGATCAGTTTCACGCTGATGGCTTGCGGGTAGATGCTGTTGCCAGTATGCTGTATCTCGATTATTCGCGCAATCACGGAGAATGGGAACCAAATATGTATGGTGGACGTGAAAATCTCGAAGCCATTCATTTTATCAAAGAACTCAATAAAGCAGTATATCTCAATTTTCCCGATGTGCAAACCATCGCAGAAGAAAGCACTGCATTTCCTCAGGTTACGAAACCAACTGATTTCGGTGGACTTGGTTTTGGTATGAAGTGGATGATGGGATGGATGAACGATACGTTGCGTTATTTCAGCAAAGATCCTATTCACCGCAGATACCATCAAAACGATGTTACCTTTAGTCTTGCATATGTCTTCACTGAAAACTTTATGTTGCCCCTCAGCCATGATGAAGTAGTACATGGCAAACAAAGTTTATTGGGCAAAATGCCTGGCGATGAATGGCAGCGATTTGCCAACCTGCGTTTATTGTATGCATACATGTATGGACATCCAGGGAGCAAATTGATTTTTCAGGGTGGTGAATTCGGACAAAGTAGTGAATGGAATTTCGATCAGAGCCTCGATTGGCATTTGCTGGAATATGCGCCTCATCAGGGCGTGAGCGAGTTTATAAAAGCGTTGAACAAATTGTATTCAAAACGAACCGAACTGCATGAGTTGGCTTATACTCCAGATGGATTTGAATGGATTGATTTTAACGACGCAGAAAACAGCGTGATTTCATTTATTCGAAAAAACAAAGCTGGCCAACAGCTTATCGTTGTTCTCAATTTTACTCCAACTGTAAAAGAAGATTATAGAATTGGAAGTCCGGAAGTGCAGGGTGTGAAAGCATGGAAGGAAATTCTTAACAGCGACGCCAAAAAATACGGTGGCAGCGGCGTGTCAAATAAGGGTGCCATTGCCATTGAACCTACCGGCTGGCAAGGCCGAAATGGAAGTTTGCAATTGCGTATTCCGCCATTGTGTGCAATCATTCTTGAACCGGTATTATCCAAATAACCAACACGAAATCATTTAGATCAGATATGGAACAAACGCTTACCCAGTTTGAAAATAGTATTACCAATACCAATGTGGTTCGTCCGCAGGAAAAATATCCTGAAGACGTAAAACATGTTGTCAAAGATGGAGATACCGTAACATTTACAACCCAGAATGGAGTAATGCTCCGGGTCCAGGTAGTTACAGATTATATACTCCGATTCAGATATGCAACGGAGGGATTTTTTGAAGAAGATTTTTCTTATGCAATTGCACACGATTTTGAAGGTGGATACAACAAATTTGAATTGCATGAGGAAGATGGATGCTGGCAAATAAGAACGGCTGCCCTGAGATGTTGTATCAAAAAGAAAAATCTCAAAGCCATCTTTACAGATGCTGAAACACTCAAAGAAATTAATCGTGATGAAAAGGGATTTCACTGGGAACCTCATCCCATTTATGGTGGCAACATTGTTATGATGAGTAAAACGGTGCAAAACGGTGAGCACTATTTTGGATTGGGCGATAAACCTATGCAACTGAATCTTCGCGGAAAACGTGTCCAGAATTGGGCGACCGATGAATATGGTTACAGCAAAGACAAGGATCCATTGTACAAGACTATTCCATTCTATGTTGGCATTCACAGCGGTATTTCCTATGGAATTTTTATGGATAATACATTCAAGAGTTTTTTCGACTTTGCAAGTGAACGCAATTCAGCAACCAGCTTTTGGGCTCATGGTGGAGAGATGAATTATTATTTCATTTATGGAAAAAATTCACTCGATGTGGTGGAGCGCTATACCAATATGACTGGTAAGCCCGAGTTACCTCCGATGTGGGCTTTGGGCTACCACCAATGCAAATGGAGTTATTACCCTGAGAGTGTTGTACGTGATTTGGCGGCTGAATTTAGAAAACGTGAAATTCCTTGTGATGCTCTTTATCTGGATATCGACTACATGGATGGTTTTCGCTGCTTTACCTGGGACAAAGAGAAATTTCCGAATCCCCCATCGCTTGTTGCAGATCTTTCCAAAGATGGATTTAAAACAGTAGTCATCATCGATCCGGGAATAAAGATCGACGCGAACTACAGTGTATTCAAAGAGGCCTTCGATAAAGGATATTTCTGTCAACGCGCTGATGGTGATTATATGAAAGGCAAGGTGTGGCCGGGCGAATGTTATTTCCCGGATTTCACTAGGGCAGAGGTGCGCGAGTGGTGGGCCGGCTTATTCAAAGGATTGATTTCAGAAGACGGCGTTCGTGGTGTTTGGAATGACATGAATGAACCAGCAGTTATGGAGGTCGAATCCAAAACATTTCCACCGGATGTAAGGCATGATTTTGATGGTCATCCATGCAGTCATCGCAAAGCACACAATGTTTACGGTATGCAAATGGCACGCGCAACTTTTCACGGCGTAAAACGATTTGCAAAACCCCATCGCCCATTCATTATTACCCGTTCGCTCTACAGTGGTACCCAGCGTTACAGCAGCACCTGGACCGGAGATAATCTCGCCACATGGGATCATTTATGGGTAGCGAATATGCAAATGCAGCGTATGGCTATAAGCGGGTATTCTTTTGTGGGAAGTGATATCGGAGGATTTACAGAACATCCAACCAGTGAATTATTTGTGCGCTGGATTCAACTGGCTACGTTTCATCCACTCATGCGCACTCACAGCAGTGGACAACACGGTAATCAGGAACCCTGGTCTTTCAGTGATGAAGCAACAGCCATTGTTAAGAGTTTTATTGAATTGCGCTACAAACTGCTTCCTTACCTCTATACCACATTCTGGCAATATGCTAAGAATGGAACACCCATGATTCGTCCCATGGCTTTTGCCGATGATCAGGACATCCATATGATTCACCGCAGCAACGAATTTTTTGCTGGTGATCACCTGTTGGTTTGTCCGGTAACCGAGCCAGGACATTCACAGCGATACATTTATTTACCGAAGGGGAAATGGTATCAGTATTTCACTCAAGAAAGATTTGAAGGAGCGCGCGAAATTTCAGTGGAAGCAACTTTGGATTCGATGCCACTTTTTGTGCGCGCTGGTGCTGTAATTCCACATTATCCTGTGATGCAATATGTGGGCGAGAAAAAGCTTGATAAAATGACCTTGTGGGCTTATTATTCTACTGAGAAAACCAGAAGTACTTTGTACGAAGATGCAGGTGATGGATATGAATATCAGA
This sequence comes from Flavobacteriales bacterium, assembly GCA_046153915.1. Lineage (GTDB taxonomy): Bacteria > Bacteroidota > Bacteroidia > Flavobacteriales_D > Sanyastnellaceae > JANNVZ01. The sequence goes on along the minus strand of JBJXFC010000184.1, from coordinate 882 downwards.
AAGGACTGCACTGCGAAAAAACATTTACCCTGAGTGCGAGAGAGAATGAAATTACCATTCGCCAACACATCAGTGGAAAATTTGAACCTGATTATGATAAGTACGATTTCCAGCTTGTAGGCTTGCCTTTTGAGCCTGTCAACGTATTGCTTGATGATGTTGAGGTAAATACCACTATCTGCAAAATGTCTGATTCGCATTGGGAAATTCTTGTACCTAAGAATTTTGAAGTGCTGAAGGTGATCGGAAATAGCTAGAGGCTTTTTTCACAAGAATTAAAAACCCGGATCAATTGACCCGGGTTTTTTTTGAGCGAAAGGTTTTTGGTTAATGTGAGTGAGTTTATAGTTCAGTTGATTGAACAACATATTCGCTCAGAGGTAGTTTTTGAAGATTTTTTAACGCAGAGAATCCACCTTCGATATTGATTAGATTCGTAAATCCTTTTTTGCGCAGTAGTGAAACAAAAATCATGCTACGGTATCCTGCTGCACAATGCACGTAGGTGGTTTTTTTAGGATTCACTTCTTCGATGCGATTTTGCACATAATCCAAAGGAATATTTTGTGCTCCAATGATGTGCTCGGTATTGTATTCACTTTCCTTGCGCACATCCAAAATCTTGTTGTTTACAATATCGTAGTGTTTATGGTATTCTTCTGCAGTTACACTTAGTATCGTATCTGTGGTTAAACCAGCATTTTTCCACGCGTCAATTCCACCCTGAAGAAAACCTAAACATTTGTCATATCCAACTCTTGCAAGGCGTAAAATGGCTTCTTCCTGTCTTCCTTCATCCACTATCAAAAGAATTTGTTGATCTACTCTTGGCACAATTGTTCCAACCCACGAGGCAAAACTTCCATTCAAACCGATGTTGAC
>JBJXFC010000164.1:0-3847 GCA_046153915.1 Flavobacteriales bacterium | reverse complement strand
ATTTCTTTCGTCTTCATCATTTGCTGTTACTTTTGCCGCCGGTTTTCGTTGGTCTTCGTCGTCTTCATCCACATCTTTATCAGAACCAGATACCTCTACGTCATCATGGTCTTCTTCAACCAAATCTTCATCAGCACCAAATAACTCTACGGGGGATTCTTTTTCCAAATCTTCCTCAGAACCAAATAAATCTCTGTGGAGTCGTGGTTGGAACACCGGTTGTCTTTCGTTCAAATCTTGGTTGTCTTCATCCAACTCTTCATGGGCTTCATTTAGTTTTTGTTTTTTCCGCCTTACCTCCACTTCCGTTTGGAGGGCCGATACTTCTTTTTCCTCCTGATTTGAACTTGAAGGATCTTTCCTTTTCTTTGATGCACTTTTTGCATTCTTCTCATCCTTTTCCTCTGTGCACTTGAACAGTTTTTTTGGCAGATTGCCCCCATGCATGAACCCAATGGAGTATTGGTTGTCACTTCTATAGCGCATGCTAGAAGCAAAAGTTTTCTTGTAAGTCTCTGCATCAAACTCCTTAGTGAAGGGGTCGGGGCAGCCAATTGCGATGATATTGACCAATTCGTTGAATGTCCATTGTTTGTTTTTCCATTCTGGATTGCCATGATGATCTCCATGAATTTTGAACAAGAAGTTGAAATCCGTCATGTTTGGCTGCCCAAGCATGATTTGGCCATTCCCCTGATCCACAAACCGAAAATCTGTCCCATAGACATGGGACATGGTGACAAAAATTACCCGTTGGTTCAATGCTAACAAAACAAACTCAACCATCAGTTGTATGAAAGAATTTGTCTTCGATTCTTCATTGAGGAGCGATGCGATACTTGGCAGCCACTGATGGCGCCCCGCCATTTGTTTGTCAAATGTCGAATACCAGCCGTGCGTTGCATAAGCCTGAACAAGCTCGGAACACACTTTGCGAAAAAGGAGAGCCTTCACTCTATCCTTGCCAATGGCCTTGCCAATGGCCTTGCCAATGGGTTTGGAAGAAGGCGGGTTGGCATTTGGCATGAGTTTGGAAGCCTGCCGCTTCGTGTTCATTATAGTAGGCTTGCCCGTGGGTTTGGAAGGCATCAGCGTTGGTGTTGGCTTAAAATCCAGGAAGTGCACCAACCCCTTCAATAACCTGTTTGCTGGAGATATCATGTGCTTGACAAACAATTTCCCCGAATTAAATTGTGTTTCAAAAAGAAGGCTTGAGTTAGGTTCGTTTTGCATTTCTTGGTCGTCCTTGTACACTCGCCATTTGATTTTTTGGTCTGCAGAACGAAAACTGTGGTGCATGTGTTCGGCCTCCATACCCTCCCGACCCAGGAGAACCCTGAAGTTGTTGAGAGTTGAAGTGTCATAGATGGCGCAGGCCATGAAGGCAGCGATGCCAACCAGGTCTGGGTCGAGAACCCGGCGCATGTTTAATACAGATATCTGATACCGCGGTAGGGCTGTGAAAGTATCACAAAAATGTGCTTTTTCAAACACATTATCATAATCTCCATATGCTGCATCATATTCTTTTTTCTTGTTCTGGTATCGTCTTGGCAAGGTGGCTGCCACATAGGGGTCCTGAAATATAGTAGCGAGTAATCCAGACATCACCATGGCAATCTGAAACTGTTCTGGATAGATTGGTCTGCTTGTTTCCTCTTTTTTGAATTTTTCTTTCACAGTTGGCAAATAGCATTCAGCAATGTATGAGGTACACAAAGTTGTGTATTTCATAACATTATTCTCCTCGCCACGTTTTCCTTCAAATTTCGGGATCAATTGGGGTAAAAATTCCAGACGCTCAGCTTCCAGAAGCTCAGCTTGTGTAGAGGTATGCTTATCACTTTTCTCAGGTTTCCGCTTCCTGTCCACGAATGAATTCCAGTGGAAACGGACAATGAAGCCTTTCAAGATCTCCCCCAAGTCATCACCCAATTTATATTCTTGAGAAAACGCAAAATCACCATCACCGTCACCACCACGAAACACAATGGTGCCCAGGTTTTGGGTGAGATTTAATTCATCGATATAGAAACACTTTTCTATAACCCTGTCTCCTGATAGTGCCTCGTCCAGGCTTGAATCACCATTTACAACAAAAGTTATGTCAGTTACAGAGGGGTGCATTTCGAGGTTTGCCGCATAATTAAATACGTTTTGTTCTTACATGTCGGATATGCTCCTCCGTCGCTTACTGGCCTGGGATGTGTCTCGAATTCTTGAGTATTCTTCCGCCAGGTTCTCAAATTCTCTCTCATATACGGCTGGGGAAGTGACAGAAAGGTGGTACACAAATCTCACGGAACATTTCCCATGTAAGGCATTCCCACACTTCTGTATGCCATACCCACTACCTCGGTGACGGAGAAATTCAAAATAAAATGGAGGACTTTTGCTCAAACTGTTGAAAACATGATGGCCCTGCAACACTAAAAGTGTTGCCAGGATACGATGCTGCCCATCTGCAACACCGAGTCGAATTGGAACCAGGGCCTGGTACAGGAGTCTCGTTAATGAGATGACGTCTGCAGTTTCCTTGGTATCCTTATTGATGTTTGCAGTTTCCTTGGTAGTATCCTCCTCATTGCCGTCTGCAGTTTTCTTGGTAATATCCTCATAGATAGCTGGCATCCTGATTTCATCTGCATTGATCTTTTGCTCCCCACTGTCTTGTAGTGTGTTGAAATGATCCACCAAACGTCGAACAAGGTAGGCGTAAAAATTCTGCCAGTCCTTCAGTGTATTGAGTCCATTGAAAGTGACGTCAATGAATTTTGCTAGTTGAAGGAACAGTTTACTGCCATAATAGCCTGGTTGGTCCATCTCGTTTTTCGCTCCAAGGTTCACCTGAGGTACCTGACTCTCCGGATCGTCCTCACCCCACAACTGGTGCGAGGTCACAAATCAGTAATTGATGTGAGTATATCCCAAACACTAGAACAACAACATTTGATATACAACCATTCCAAAACGTACCAATTGGCGGGCTTTCAGCACCGTTTCGGTATGCAATATTGATGCCCCCTTCCCCACAATTTTAAAGCTGCTAGGGTCTCTGTTGAGGACACTTGAATACTTCAAGCCCGGAATCGGACCTACCTGATATGGAAAAACAGTATAGTCTTCCGTTGTCGTCACAGCTTGTGTGGTATTCATCATAGCCTCAGTGATCTTCTCGATGTGGGATCGTTTTACAGACCTGCAGTTGACTCTGGGTGATGCAAAAGGGACAAACGACCCCCCGGAATCAGTTCCCTGGTCAATGTGCAGAAGCAGCAGGGTAGGATTGCAAAGTATATTGTACTCCTGATAGCCGTCTCCCGCATCACACAATTCAAGCCTGGCATGAGGTAATGATGTCCAATGAGGCTCAGTGGAATTATCATTACCATATTTGTCAATAGTTTCATCTGAAAATGATCCATAGCAGCTTATGTTACGAAACGATGAGATATAATTGTTGACACCACCGTCCATGTTCAGAGAGGATGGAGGACTAGTGCCTGATTTTTCCAAGGCAAACATCATTAGTCTGTGAGAGTTGAATAGTCCCACATGGTTTTTTTTTGCATCATTTAAAACCTGCGGGGTTAGTAGCTTCCTCCCACCCTGAAGCAACAATAAGTTACGAGAATGTTAGTCACTACTAGTGGATATAATAGTTCGTTCCTTCAAAACAAATGCACCAGGATAAATAACAAAATGGAAAATTGGCGGACAGACCGATCCGGAGTATTGTGTAAGGCCGGACAGACCGATCCCCATAATCGGAATTGAGAATATGGGGACGTTTGTGTAAGGCCGGACAGACCGATCCCCATCATCGGAAATGCGAATATGGGGACGG
>JBJXFC010000151.1:0-3096 GCA_046153915.1 Flavobacteriales bacterium | reverse complement strand
ATTATAATTGGAAAAAAAAATTAATACAACACTATGATATTCTAGCCAACAATCCCTTTCTGCATGAAGATGAATACGAGATGGCGGAATTAATTGGACCCAATCACGACTATGCTGTGCGTGTGATCCATGTAGATCCCGCCAATGTTTTCCAGCGTTTCAAAAGAAATCCGGAAGGGATTTGGGAGCTCAACACAAACACCATTTCCGACTCCTACACCGGTGAGGATAGACAAACAATTAACCCTCTGGAAAAGAAAAGAAAGCCCGTGAGTCCGATTCTTGAATTCGCGGGAGCACACACCAATGTAGTTGTGGCAAGATTTCCTCCTGACAATTCGAATACGGATAGTAGTCAATTTAAGCTAAATGAAAGCTGGATTTTCAACGATGATGTGAATGAGGCCCCAACTCATTTTACATATCCCGTTTCTATCGATAACTTTGAAATACAGGTTAGTTCTTATCTTATTAGCGAAGCACCTCCTTTGCTGGAGCGAATTACAAAAGCGACCAGTCTGGTGCACTATTACAAAGATGTAAATTTCGAAAACCTGGAATACCTCCGATTAAATATTCATAAATGCGGAGAATTCAAAAGTCAATATCAGTTGCGGAACAACCATGTGCCCGACTCCCAGCGCGTCTATCAGTCGCCGGTACTTTGCGGCGACATCAATAAAAATGGATCAGATGATTACTTTCAGGTATATGTTTCAGAGGGGAAAATTCTGCATGCCGAAGCTTTTGAAAAAACAAGTGATGGCTTGGTTTCTATAACTGTCACAGAAAACATGATGCATCAAATCAACATCCATCCGCTCATTCACAAAACCATCGAAATATCGCAAAACAACGACTTAAGCGGGCATGGGATTTACTGCGACATTCCACATTATACTCCCGAAGAACGGCGTGCTGAATACCCTCCTTTTAATGAGAATTCACACGCAGCCGAAGGCAGTGGACAAGAAATCCCGAAAGACCTCCATTATTACGTGTCTTTTCCAGAGGAAAATGCGCAACTCCTTGTCGATTCCCTTGGGCTAATCCATTATTTAGACACTCACATAAAATGGGATCTTATTCATGACGAACCCGGCAAGTCCGCACTTATGAAAATAAAATTTGCTATTGATATGCACGGTCAACTCACGGATATTCGCGTTATCTGGCAAACCACAAATCAAAATGAAGTCTTGAAAGAAGAAATACTTCGGTTGAAACCCGAACTGCAAAATTGGAAACCGGGTAGAGACGGATACACCCTTCAGGACGTCAACAGTTATCTGGATGTGTATCTGGGATATTATGTGCCTTACCCCTAAAAATCACTTTTGATCAGAATACGCGATTATAGTAACTGTCTTCGACATTCCTACATTTCCATCATTTCAAGCGACATTCCAGGGATTACGGTACCATAGAAAACATCCAACACAAAGGTTGAAAGCGGCATATGGCGCATTCTGCGCATTTATTTTCAACATTAAGGAGTTAAGGGAATTAAGGTTCCTGCGGAACATTCGCGGTGGATGTCGATCATTTCGCATCACTTATACACTATTTCGGATACGACAGAAAATTCACAGACTGTTCAGAGTCACTTGGTTTACATTTGAGCTACCCTGTTTTAGAATAGAACGAACAACCCTTTAATCCTTTTACCATGAACGTTCCAAAATTTCTTATCGCCTCCATGCTGTGGACTATCGCAACCACAGCCCTCGCCCAAAAAGAAGCTAATCACTGGTACTTCGGTGCAGATGGGGCGGGACTAGAGTTCAACAATGATTGCGAAGTACAAGTCAAAAACAACGGCAATTTCAATGGATACGAAGGCGTTGTTACCATGTCTGACAAAAACACCGGTGAGCTGCTGTTTTATTGCAATTCGCATTTTGTCATGAACAGCATGCACGATACCATTCCCAATTCATTCCTCGTTGCGGGTGGAAATACCATCACCCAGCTCTGTGCATTTCAAAAGCCCGGATCAGAATCGGTGTATTACATTATCACTTCAGAAGTGCAGGGATTTAGCGGTGAACATTTGCGTTTTCATGCATTGGACATGACCATGAATAATGGGCTTGGCGGAATGATATTTACCGATAGTTTGTTGTACGATACGCCTGTTACCGAAAAACTCTGTGCCATCCGTCACGCCAATGGCGAAGATATCTGGATCATGTCGCATGCCTACAACTCCTTAGATTACCTGGCGTTTCTCGTATCAGCGGATGGAATTAATACAAATGCCGTAATTAGTTCGATCGGCAAAGTGCACGGCGATCCCTCTTACGCTGATGCTGTGGGCGAACTCAAAGCCTCACCTGATGGTTCACGCATCGCAGCGGTGACGCTTGCACAACCCGACATCGAAGTTTTTGATTTTAATACTACAACGGGTGTTGTCACCAATTTAATAACGATACCGGCAATTGCAGGATACGACGATTTAAACAATCCCATCAGCAGTTTCTACGCTCTTTCATTCTCACCCAATAGTTCACTGCTCTATGCTACCCAGTGGATAAGTCAGGACTCATCTGCTAAGATTTTACAGTATGACCTCACCTCCGATAATCCCAACACCATCATTGCTTCACGGTATGCCGTCTATAACTCCAGCGAGAAAAATGTCTACGGACTAAAACTCGGTCCCGACGAACGTATCTATGTGTCACAAAGTCCGGCCCTCAATTACCTCGGCATCATTCACATGCCGGATGTTCCCGGTGAAGAATGCATGTACGAAGACAATGCCATCAGTCTGGGGGCAAGTCATTGCGGTTGGGGGCTCAACAACCTGATGGATACCGAATACAGTTGCGGGGATATAATCGACCATGTTGAAAGTGAAGGCGAAACGGATTCATTTAGCATTTACCCCAATCCCAGCGAATCGAGTGCTACCATCACATTTACACATCCTCTTTCAAAAGGAAGTGCATTAACCATTCGAAATCTTGCCGGACAGATCGTCTTTCAACACAACAACCTTCGGGGCACTTCCTTTCAGATAGAAGCGGAGCAGTTTGCCTCCGGAATGTATCTCATCGAAATTGCCGAGACAGGTAAACCCGTTCAAAC
>JBJXFC010000146.1:0-17950 GCA_046153915.1 Flavobacteriales bacterium | reverse complement strand
GTTTGAAGCTCCAGGAATACTACTTCTGCGCGTTGATCATTGGAACCGTTCTTCATTTTTTTGTCCAGAGCACCTCCATTGCTACTGAACTCATGCCCGGGAATCCAGTTTTCTTTTGCAGGATCATGCGCATCGATGTAATATGTTTTCAGAAATTGAGAAAGGCTCTTCATGATGGGCCAATGATCGGATTTATTCAATTGACTCCATGTCATGCCCGATGATGCATGCCCAGACAGCACTCCGGCAATCATATCCTTGTAATAAAACGTGTGATCGCAATTCATATTACCACTGCCACCACATTCCGCATAGACCACAGGTTTATCGATCTGCGCATAAGAAGTCTTAGGCTGATAACCCGCAACAGCCTGACGCTGGTTGGCAGGTGTAAAATCTGCACATTGCAAATTGCCGTAGCTTTTCACTGCAATTTTTTCATAGCGATTATCGGATGCATCGTAATAGCTGTATGCAATGACATCGATGTAAGGTGAGTTCCATGCGGTATCAAAAAACGGATCATCACAGGGGTTTCTATCGGGTCCCGACATCGGGGCAGTTCCTGTATAATCAGCAGAAACGAGATGATATTGCTGAAGATCCTCCTTGATATACCGCGCCATTTCAATCTGCCAGTCACCAATGGCCTTGCGCGCCAACTCTGGCTGACTGCCATAAAGCGACGGAATAGATTTTCCAATTACGGGCTCGGCATAATCCACTTGTTTGTTCAATTTATTGTTGAAATGCGGTGCCCAATTTTCGAGTGAACCATCTTCGTCCTCGTCCACGCAATCCCAGGTTTCACCACCGCCAATATTGTTGATTTCACTCACGAGATCAATCAAAAACAATTCACTCGAATATCCCCAGCGCGCCATCATATAGCGCAGCTTTTTCTTGTAGGCTTGTTTTGCATTTGGATCCGTAAAAAAATCGAGCGGGCCTTCCTGACCAAATGCCTGGAAATAACAGCATCCTTTGTCGTTTGGATCGGCTTTACCACAATTGTCTGTATTGCCCCAATCCCAGCGGGTTGAACCATCGCTGTTTTGAGTAATCATATAATGCATCATCTGGCACCACTCGATGCGAAGACCAAGATCATGGCATTTTTCAAAAGCGCGATCAAATTCCCATGCCTGGTATTGACGGTCATAATAATTGGTGAGCTTTTCAAATTCGATATCACATACCAAAGGATCGGTCCACATGCGCACCGCTGTTGCACCACTCTGTTTCAGCAATTCCAGTTGTTTATCTCTTTTGAGATACGACGCAAGATTGAGCCCACGTTCCTTGATTTCCGAACCCAATTGCAAATCATCATCTCCATTGCCTCGTCGGTGTCTGAAAGAATTTCCAACACCACAACAAATGTCATCAGCACCGTTGAAATAACATTCAGCACAATTATCCGAATTACTGAGATTGCATTCGCACCCATAACTCAAATCGTTGTGATTGATTCCGATGGGCATCATAATTTTACCGTCTGCAGTCTGGAAATAGTGCTTGTTTGGACTTATGGAAACAAAACTGGCAGCAGGATTTCCTTCAGAGGCAACAAAAGCAAAAGGCTCAAGATGCCAATCACCAAATCCGGGAATGTGAGCCAATATTTTGACTATATGTTTGCCAGTGTGCTGAGGTGAGAACCGAATTCTGAATCTGTATTCTGTCTTGCGTTGGTTCCAATTCCATAGATCTTTATCAGGAGACTTTGTACTTCGATCAAAGTCGAGATAAAAAAATCCATTGACACGTTGCTCTTTGCCATTCACTTCGACAATGGCCCAAAGATCCAATTGTTCGGGGTCAAATGGATTTACAGCAGGCTTTTTATTTCCATTCCCGCGACTTTGATTGAATATCCAATTGTCGATTGCAGCTTCAATCTTCGCTGGAAATTTCGCGCCCCATTCCGTTTTTTCGTATTGTTTTACATCATACGAATCGAAAGGCATCATCCATTTTCCGGTCATTTCATTTTTACCCGGCAATGAATCAACAGCCAAACTTGAACCAACACTATCCGCGTCAATTCTTAAAATCGGGTTCGACATCAAATCAACAGCACCAGGAGGCATGGTTTTGATGTCTTTCAGTAACGGCAGGTAAGGAAGGGATAGCTGTGCGCTAAATTCTATTGAAAGAGCAATGAAAAATGAGAAAAGACAGAAGAGTAGGAAATGGCTTTTTTTCATAGTTACAATACTAACAAAAAATTGGAACCAATAACAAATCTAACTCAGGCCGAAAAATATGAAAGAACTTAATGGATTATGACCGAAAGAATAAGTATCAGAACAGCTTTATACCGTACTTCAAAGCCATCTTCTCAATCTGTTCCCTGCTCACCCCATGAACATTCTCACCTCCATGGCGGTTTTCAACGGTTATGACATGGATACGGTAGTCGAATTTTGAGGCAAGGGCGAAATAAGGTTCCATTTCCCAGTCGTAAACAAAGGTATTGTGCACAAAAATCCTGGATTCATTGGCCTGCATTGCCGATTCTGTGCGGTTTTCGCATTGCTTGTATGCGAGGTGATTTTGTTCAAATTCAAAATGATATTTTCCGTCATCATTGGTGAAGTAATCATCCACAGAAAAAACCGCATTGGTGCCTTCACCAGCCAGCACAGCGGCCAATGTGCTCTTTCCGGAACCCGGCAATCCACGCAATAAAATGAGCTCCCTCATATCAACAGAAAAACTGAATAATTCGGCCAAGTTAGTTCGATTAGACTTTGTATGTTTGACCAAATATTTGAAGCCCGTATGATTGCTCAGATTTTGTTTGTTATTCTGCTCATTGCAGCCGTTTTTTTTGCGTGGAAAAGGTTTGCCTTTGTGCGCCGAAATATCTTTCTTGGCCGCGATTATAAACCGGAAGGAAGTCGTTCGGAAAGAATGAATACCATGGTGCGTGTGGCTTTGGGACAGGGCAAGATGTTTACACGTCCGGTGGCGGCCATCATGCACATTTTTATCTATGTTGGATTTATCATCATCAACATCGAATTGCTCGAAATTGTGATTGATGGTTTGTTTGGCACTCATCGCATTTTTGCTTCCCTGGGTGGCTTTTACGATTTCCTTATCGCCAGTTTCGAATTGCTCGCAGTGTTAGTGCTTGTTTCATGCGTGGTCTTTTTGGCTCGCAGAAATGTGATCAAACTCAAACGCTTCTGGCAAAAGGAAATGTCTTCCTGGCCAAGAACGGATGCCAATCTCATCTTGATCATTGAAATATTGCTGATGTCTGCATTCCTTATCATGAATGGTTGTGATCTGGCGTTGCAAAAAAGATTTGCGGATCATTACATCGCAGCTGGTTCCTTTCCAATAAGCGGAATTATTGCCGACATGTTCTCTGGTTCTTCAGATTCTACTTTGATATTTATTGAACGTTTCTGCTGGTGGTTTCACATCATTGGTATTCTTTTCTTTTTGGTGTATGTTACCTATTCCAAACATCTGCATATCATCCTTGCATTTCCCAATACGTGGTATTCCAAACTTCAGCCGGCAGGAGAGTTCAACAATTTGCAAAGCGTGACCAATGAAGTAAAACTCATGCTTGATCCTTCAGCCGCAGTTCCTCCTTCGGATGGCACACCGCAGCGATTTGGTGCGAAAGACATTTTTGACCTCAACTGGGTGAATCTGATGAATGCTTACAGTTGCACAGAATGTGGAAGATGCACAGCAGAGTGTCCTGCCAATCAAACAGGCAAATTGTTATCACCGCGTAAGATCATGATGGATACCCGTGATCGCGTGGAAGAAGTCGGAAAAAAAATGGATGCAAATGGAGGAAAGTGGGAAGATGATGGACGTTCGTTGTTGCGTGATTATATAAGCGAAGAAGAATTGTGGGCTTGCACTACTTGCAATGCATGCACAAACGCTTGTCCGATAAATATCAATCCATTGGAGATCATCGTAGACCTGCGTCGTTATCTCATCATGGAGGAAAGCAAATCGCCAGAGAGTATTACAGTGATGTTTAACAATATCGAAAACAATGGTGCGCCCTGGGCCATGAGTGCTTCAGATCGCGCCAACTGGATTAATAACTGATTGGGAATTCGGAATTGGCAATGAAGAATTAATGGACTTTCATCATTTTCAATTTTCAGTTCTCTTTTCTCAAATCAATACAACATGGTAGAATTATTAGACGCGCAGGAAGATGGCAAGAGAGTTTCTCCGATCCTTCCGGCACATGTGAAAAATTTTCTGATCGACATCGATGGAACCATTGGCGAAGACATTCCGAATGAAGAACCTGAGCGCATGGAAAACGCTGGAGTATATCCCGATGCCTTGCAAAAATGCAATCAGTGGTATGACGAAGGCCATATTATTTTCTTTTTCACCTCGCGCACTGAAGCCCATCGCGAAGTTACCGAGCGCTGGCTTGCGAAAAGTGGATTCAAATACCACGGCATTATTTTCGGCAAACCACGTGGCGGCAATTACCATTGGATCGACAATCACCTGGTGCGCGCCACACGATTCGAAGGAAAATTTACAGATTTGATAGAAAAAGAAATGGTGATTCAGGTTTTCAAACCGTAGAGACGCCATGCATCGCGTCTTTGCGTGATGTATCGCATCACCGCAATGACCAATGAAATAAAAAAAGGGACAACCCCAAAAAAAAATAATTCATGAGCGAATTAAAAGTAAAAACAATGGCCGAATGCCTTGCCAGCGGCGAGGTACCAGAGATTTTATTCTGGGTGGGATGTGCAGGAAGTTTCGACGACCGTGCGAAAAAAATAACCAAGGCCATTGCGAAGATTCTAAATCATTGCAATGTATCGTTTGCAATTCTTGGCCAGGAAGAATCGTGCACCGGTGATCCCGCTAAGCGCGCAGGAAATGAATTCCTTTTTCAGATGATGGCCATGCAAAATATTGCGGTGCTCAACGGATATGAAGTCAAAAAAATTGTAACCGGTTGTCCGCATTGTTTTAATACACTCAAAAACGAATACCCACAACTGGGTGGAACATATGAAGTGGTGCATCATACCCAACTCATCAATGATCTCATCAAAGCCGGACGCATTCAGTTAAAGGACGGAGGCGAATTCAAAGGCAAACGCATTACGTTCCATGATCCCTGCTATTTAGGTCGTGGAAACAATGTGTACGAAGCACCGCGCGAAGTCCTTCAAAAGTTGGATGTAGAGTTGGTGGAGATGAAAAGATGCCGGGCCAATGGATTATGCTGCGGAGCAGGTGGAGCGCAGATGTTCAAAGAAGCAGAACCCGGTAACAAAGAAGTGAATGTAGAGCGCACAGAAGATGCATTGGAAGTAAAACCACACTACATAGCTGCGGGTTGTCCGTTTTGCAATACCATGATGACTGATGGGGTGAAACACTTCGAAAAAGAAAATGACATCCAGGTAAAAGACATTGCAGAGCTTATTGCCGAAGCTGCAGATCTTTAGAAAGCAACACTACTTCACAAACTCGAAACCCGCCCCCAACATCACTTCCTGAGAGAATTGGAAGTGGTAGTTGACGAGCGGGTTATAGGCTACTCGGGTTTCGAAACGCAATTGTAAAAATTTCCAGAGCTGGATAGTAATTCTATTTTGAACATCGATCGTGATCTGATCCCGGTTAAATGCGTTGCAAAAAAGCCGGGAGGTATTCATCCAAACCACACGATCATTCAGTTTTTTCTGAATATTGGCAGCTAACATCAATCCATATTCCATTTTGAAATAGGCCCTGTTCCCGCGAACAAGTTGTTCGTCGCGCACACTTTCAAAAGCTGCAGTGCGCGGCAATGCAGACATCCGGACGGTGGCAAAAGCCAGATTGATATTACTCGTTTCCCAGAACTGTCGGGTCATTCCGTAGCCCGCCTCGAGAGTCGCCGGACAAAATCCCCAGGCGGTTCTTTCTTTGATGTTTATGCGCCTTTCGTAATCATAGCTGTATTGAAACGAAGGCAACAACTGGGTACTGAAATTTAAAGTATAGCTGTGTCGAAATCGGGTGCCTTCTTCGCTCCAAAGTAAATTCACCTGAAGTCTGTCGGTATTTTTTATCCAGAGCGAATCAATGAATTTGAGGTAAGAAAGATCACAAAGGATCATATGCTGATGATTCCATTGACCTCCCATTTTTTGATGACGAGCATTGAGACTTCCTGCAAAAGCGTAGTGCTGAAAATCCTGTCCTTGCCAGTTGGCATTGGCGGTGTAAGAGGATGATAGGGCTGCGTTGAGCTGACTCAAGACCGATATTGTAGAGTCTGAAAAAGCGCCGAAGGTTGAAGTTGCTACAAACATTATTGCAACAAGAACCTTGAGTTTATTGCAGAGGCCTTTCGCCATTGAGGATGCGCTTCACGTCAGATGGAGAGATTCCCAATGAGACGCACATAATTTTCAGATTTTCATCGAATAAAACATACATCGTTGCAGATAAGTAATGATATTCCGTCGGAAAACTTTTAGTGGATTCCTGATAACTAAACGGAGTATCTAAAATTTTGTACCCATTAGGCGCAAAATGTTCCAGAAATACTTTGTTTTTAGTTCTGTCATCCCTGAAGCGTCCAAAATCCTTTTCATCCAAAATATAGTGACTTCCATAATACTTTAGAATTGAAAAACGCTTTCGCATAAATACTATGTCAGTGTACTTTTCCTCGAATAGAACCAAAGTTGAAAGTTCAGGTATCGAATCCAAGGCTGGTTTATCGGATAAGAAATGCTTATAGAAACCTGGACAATATGTGTTCTCCAGACAAACCAGATTTAGTTCCTTTTTACTCTGACTTAGTAAATCGGTTATCTCATTAAAACCTACTGCATTTAAACAAAATGTGTCTGTTGGAATCGATGTGAGGCAACTTTCTTCGGTAAGTAATCTTTCATCATTTGGTCTAATGCCCAATGGTTTTGTAATCGATTTATAAGAACAGCCATTTATTAAAGCAAGAAGAATTACTAGACAAGGAATTCGCTCAAAAAAAGATGTGATTTTCATAATATATATTATATTGATTATAAGATTTGTCCGCCGTTCATTCAATAAATAATGAGATTCAATCATATCAATAACTGATCCTAGCTAATGCTAGGATCAGTTACTCACAAAAAAAACTACGCCTTTGGGAAACTAATTATTACCCTATTATTTCGTGTGTCCTTTTGAATCCTATATGCCCCCTTTTTCACATTGTATGATGTCCTTCCGCATTGACGCGCGAATTCCACAGGGATAACAAAATCCTTGTCAAAATAAAAATCTGCACCCAAATAAGTATCTTCCTTTGGATTATAAACGAGTACGAAAAAATTGCCCGCACCATCAAAACCAGCATACTTTTCATCCGGGCTATGTGAAGCGCCATTTAAATCCGATTCAGAATAAGCTTTTGAACCAAACTCTAATTGAAAATTACACATTCCTTTGCCTTCACACACACCAGCTTCATTCTTTGCACCTCTCTCCCAGCTCACTTTAAAAGAAATTCCAAGAATTGCTTCACCCGAATTCTCTTCAACATTCGTCACACACGTTCCAAACATTTCATCAACATTGAGCACATTCATAGCATTCGATGTTGAAGAAACAACCATTGCAACAGCAATCACAAAAACAAATAAAACTTTTTTCATTTTGGTATAGATTTTTATTTCTGCTCAACTGCGAGCATTGGCACAAATCTTCAAATGCATAATTGCTGATAAAATGGTGTTATGGTATATCGCATGTGCATATTCCCATAATAATATGCAATCAGGGAGGTAAACGTTTTGCAGGTTGATCTGAAGACCTTTACCTGACGCGATTTCCAGAAATGCAAGCGGTGCCTCCCTGATAACGGGGGTAAAAATGCACCTTCATAAACGCAAAAATTCAAATTTCGAAAAATTCGAAATTTCACTTTTTGTAAAAATCCTGTTGCTTGTTTGCGTCACCTTAATTTAATATCAACCAAATCTCTCCACCAAATGACCTATCCCAATATTAAAGCATTCCGGGAGAAGATGCATTACAAACAGGATTATGTGGCCGCATTCCTGGGCATCGAACAACCCGAATACAGCAGAATTGAAAACGGACGCCGTGAATTGCGCGGTGAAGACGCCCAGAAACTGGCAGATCTTTACCAAACAAATGTGGACATCCTTCTAGATTCAGTAATCAACCGGGAGTTCGAAGAACAATCCACAATGCCCACATTCCGCAATCGCGATTCTGTACCCCGCGACATTCTTGACCGCCTGATGGATCAAAATCAACGACTGATGATGCAATTGATCAAAAATCAGGATCAACACTCCGAAATTATCAATAGGCTGCTAAGCGGTGGCAGCCATACCTGATTCGTCAGGTCAGGCGTCCCTCCCGAATCTCTCTCATTCGGGGGGACGTTTTTGAGATTTTTCTTGTAAATCGGAATCCCTTCTAAAGTCACAAATCCATCCGATACTCCACTAGAAATCACTTCCCTCCTTCCTTCCATAGAAACCGGATGCACATCCGAAAAAATAGGTTGAATAAACAGTATCCAATCCGGAAATTCTAAATATCTCTGTGGCATCCTTTGCATTGCCAAACAGCCTGGTGTACCTCCACAACATGCGATATTCTTCTGGATTACCCAGAAATAATCGCCCCAAAACCGGTATGATTTTTCCAAGATAAAAACCATAAAGTGCACGTAGAATGCGATTTGAAGGTACAGAAACTTCTATGAATGAAAATTGCCCGCCACGTTTTAAAATGCGATGAACTTCAAAAGACAAACGCTCCAATTGTTCTTCGCTGAAGGTCTTTAAACCGACCACACAAACCACCAGATCGAAGTGATCAGATGGCAGAGAATTCTCCAAAATATCTTCCAAACGTAAATCAATTGAATTACCAAATTGCTTATTATTTTTATTTGACGCCCGTTTAACCATCTCTTCAGAAAAATCCAAAGCAGTTAATCGGGCATCGGGACACTCCGACTTTAATACAGACCACATTTCGCCTAATCCAGATAATAAATCAATCGTCGATTCTGAATTTTTAATTTCGATTTTATTGAGAAATTGTCTCCGCCACCGAATTGAAAATCCAAAGGAGGTGATCATATTCATACGTTCATAGGAATTGGACATTCCATTAAAAAGCCTTTTGACATAAGCTGGCTGGTAGATATCACTATCCATATTCGATTTTTGAAACAAACAAGATCACGGTATTGCTTGTTCATTCTTACCCCAGCTGCTAAGCGCACTTAACCAGTAATGTACTGATTTCACCCGAAAATTTTCCTGACTCCCGTTTCGTAAAACAAGTATCAGTTCTTCACCATTCATAAAAGAGGACGACCCTGATTTAATTTTGTCTATATCTCTATTATGAAATTTATAAAACGGGCCAAAATCATCCAGTCCGGCAGATTCAAAAATGAGGCTTTCATCCACCAAACGCAATTCTCCCCGTCGATAAATTCCGTTGAATTTATACTCGGCCCCAGAGCGAACATTTGTGCGTTGCAGTTCCACAGGATTGCCAGCTGCCAGGTTAAGTTCAGCCAGATTTTGGTTGCGCATTAAAATGAATCTCACTACCAATATCAGACTAACACCGATAAATGAAATACCCAGTCCAAGTGCGCTGCTTCCCTTTATTAATCGAATAACCAACACTAAAGCTAACACGACCGGAATAACAAAAAGAGCATGATTATTTGCCTTCATAGGACGAAAATACACACTAAGCTTTTAATCAGTATTTATTTCTGCTTCTTCTCCAAATTCTGCTTGACCCGATACTTCACTATGCGAGTGATCAAAGTTACAGGCAATTTTTTATCCAACGGAAACTGCACCGATCCCTTAGCCCACTTGTATTTTTCAAACTCATCCTTAAAAGCTTCAATGCCATTGGCACCAGGATAAAATCCTACATGATGTTTATATCCGGCGAAATGAACAAGATTTCCGTTCAAGTCGAAAGTAGGAATGCCGTAACTCATTTTTTCAAATGCATCCGGTGCGTTCTTTCGAATAATTGAACGTATTTCATCCAGTTTGAGCTGAACCTCTTCCGGAAAACCTGCAATGTATTTATCTACTTCATTTGCCATGATATTCAGAAATTAATGGGAAGTTACTCTAGCGAATGGATTGACTTAGTGCTCTTTTCATTCTTTCGCGTTTGTGCATTAAAAAATAGGATAGAAATAGAACGCCAATAAACAAAACCATCATCATTACATCCAACTTAAAACCATACAACGCAATCAATGAATACAATGCTCCGATCAAATCAAAAAACAAACCTGCATACGCCCATTCTTTGAGACGCGGAAACCATGGAAGCAAAATTGCAATCGCTCCAAGAACTTTGGCAACTCCAATAAAAGGAATAAAATAATCAGGATAACCAAGCGCCTGTATAAACTGCATGGCTTCTGGTTGTTTGACAATATCAGGAATAGCCGTAGAGATCATAAATCCCGTAAATAATCCTGTAACAGTCCAATACAAAATATTTATTCTTTTCATATTATACTCTTTTTAGAATCACAATGTAAAATCCAATTGTTACCAAACTTGTCTGTGAAATCGCACAATACCGCTCCCCATTTTGTTGTCTCCATAGGATGGAGAATTCGACCTCCCTCCGAGAGCTTGTCGCTCAGTCTTGTCAGTTCATGGGCGTTGGCGCAATCCAGCATGAGAGCAACACTATTTCCGCGGATTAATCCCATTTCGCCAACCATATCACTTGCCAGAATACACAATTGGTCGCAGGTAAGTGAAGCATGGAGTATGCAATCCCGCATCTTTTCGGGCATATTCTCTGATAGCGGCGATTCAGCTATTGTTTGCATGTGGAGTTTTCCACCCAGACATTCCTGATAATACAACATCGCCTCACGACAATTGCCATTAAAAACAAGGTATGGATTTAAAGTCTTCATACAAGGTCTTCAGGCATTCAGCAATGTTTGAATATCAAACTTCCGCATCTTTAGAAATGAATGGATAACACGATCTGCCCGCTCCGGATTATTCATCAATTGGGGAAGAACCGCCGGAACTACCTGCCACGACAAACCATATTTATCGCGCAGCCATCCGCACATATCCTCTCTTCCGCCTTCTGAAAGTTTCTCCCAGTAATAATCAATTTCCTCCTGGGTCTCACAACTAATGGAAAGTGAAAATGCCTCATCCAGTTTAAACTTGGGTCCGCCATTGAGTAAAAGCAGATTTTGGCCTTCAATTTCAAGGGACACAACCAAAGGATTTACAGAATTGATTTTGGCGTTTTGAAAGATGCTGCAATAATAGTTCGCAGCGGCTTCAGCGTCCTTATCAAACCAAAGAAAAGGGGTAATCTTAGGTGCTTTCATGGTAATAGGTTTATAGATTTTCTACGTAGGATTTGAAATTATCCAAAATACTTTGCCAACCGCTGCGCTGCATTTCAACCGGATTTTCATTTTCCGGATCAAACGTTTCAACTACGCGGGTTGTTGATCCTTCTGTGCTGAAAACAATGGAAATTTCTCTGGCATCGGCAAGTACATATTCAATGAGTTCATTATCGATTACGTTCGTATAAACACCTTCGAAATCGAACGACATGCTTCCATCTCTAGCAGCCATGGTGTAGACAAACTTTCCTCCTACACGAAGATCATTGGTAGCGGCAGGACAATGCCAGTCTGGCGAGGCCATATTCCATTTCATGACGTCTTCTGGATTATTCCATGCGGACCAAACTTTTGAAATAGGTGCATTGATTATTGCCTCAATAGTAATTTTGGTTTTAGTAGTTGATTCCATCTTTTATTTTTTGTGTGAATGATTAACTATGCAAAGATGAGACAATCCCAAACTGACTCCCATGTGTGAAAATGACATTTAAAGGGCGATTTGCGACATGTTGTTTTCATACCTTTAACCCATGAAAAACATCCACATTCTGGTACCTGAATCGTCTGTAATGCAAGCCATTGCCGATCCACAATATTTGTTTTCTGCAACCAATCAGTTCTTACTTTCCATTGGAAAACCTGCTTTGTTCAATGTAAAACTTGTAGGTGCAACTGAAGAAATTAAACTCAATGACGGACTATTTTCTATACATCCGGATGTGCAACTGGGCGATGTAAGAAAGTCGGATCTTGTCATAATTCCCGCGCTATTCGGAAACATGCAAAAAGCCATTGCAGCCAATCAGGTGCTCATTCCATGGATTGTTGCACAGCATCGAAAAGGAGCCGAAGTAGCTTCATTGTGTGTGGGAGCATTTTTATTGGCATCTACAGGATTGTTGGATGGAAAAAGATGTTCGACACATTGGGCGTTTCAAAGTGAATTTAGATTGTTGTTTCCAAAAGTGGAAGTGGTTGAAGGCAATATCATCACAGAAGAAAATACATTGTACTCCAGTGGTGGTGCTAATTCGTATTGGAATTTGTTGTTGCATCTTGTAGAGAAATATACCAGTCGTGATATAGCCATTCTTGCCGCAAAATATTTTGCCATTGATATTGATCGGCATACACAAACAGCATTTGCCATGTTTCAGGGACAAAAAAATCATTCCGATTCGGAAATCCGCAAGGCACAGGAATTTATTGAAGCCAATGTACACGAGCGTATATCGGTTGAAGATCTGGCTTCTTTAGTAGCGCTTGGCCGGCGCAGTTTCGAAAGACGTTTCAAACAGGCCACACAAAACACGGTGTTGGAATACATACAACGCATCAAAGTAGAAGCAGCCAAACGCAGCTTCGAATCGAGTCGTAAAAACATCCAGGAAGTGATGTCGGATGTGGGCTATACCGATACCAAAGCATTTCGCGTTGCTTTCAAGAAAATTACGGGACTGACTCCGGTTGAATATCGCAACAAATACAATAAGTTGGCTGTGACTGATCATTAAATAAGAATCAAATTACCACCGCCACCACCATGCCATCATGCTCCTTAACCCCAACATTCTGGACAATGGTAGCTGCAACTTCCTTGCACTCCATAAGCCATTCATTTAATCTTTGAACTCCTTTCACTTTTTCGTCATCGCACGCAGGATCAAGCACCTGTCCGTTGCGAATTACGTTATCACAAATAATCATTGCTCCCTTTCTGCACATTTGGATAACAAGTTGGAAATACTCTTTGTAGGGCGGTTTGTCTGCATCGATAAAAACAAAATCAAAGTGTGTTTCTTCATTTCGAATCATTTCCCGGAGAATGTCTAAAGCCCTTCCTTCACGCAATTCAATGATGTGATCCAGTCCCGCTAGTGCAAAATTGGAACGGGCCAGTTGGGCATGTTTAGGATCGAATTCAATGGTAATTAATTTTCCATCTGATGGAAGAGATCGCGCTAACCAAACAGTGCTGTATCCTCCCAGTGTGCCCAACTCCAGAATGCGTCTGGACCCTGCTGTGCGTGCAAGTATTTCGAGGTATTTCCCCTGGTTTGGTGAAACACTGGCATCGGGTATTCCTGACTCCTGAATAGATCGGCTTATCC
The DNA here is from genome assembly GCA_046153915.1 of Flavobacteriales bacterium. GTDB lineage: Bacteria > Bacteroidota > Bacteroidia > Flavobacteriales_D > Sanyastnellaceae > JANNVZ01. Next base: position 4,402 of record JBJXFC010000146.1, on the reverse strand, counting down.
TCCTTAAATTTTCGTCTTCACCACAAGAAACTTGTTCGATGTATTGATCCACACGGGCAAAAAGTTTTTGTTCCATAGTATGTCGAAGTATTGGATGCCAAAAATATTTTTTCTTCATACATAATATCCGGATTTAACTATCATTGTCAGATCATGAATGAAATTCTTGATTTACCCCCTGCACTTGACGATAATCCCAATAAAAGAAAAACACTATTGGTTTTGATCAGCATTGCAATCATTTTTTCTGTACTTCGCCTCTACCATATTCCTTTCGCTGGAATATTGCAAACTGTAGGATTTGGAATTCTAAGTGGATTTGCTTTGCACGGAATTCGGGAAAAACTACACCCTCAAAAGTGGTTCAGGGTGGCCCTGATTGTTTGCGTGTTGTGGTTCATCTCAAGGTTAGTAGGCAGGTATATAAAACCACTTTCCTATTTCAATTTAACTGGGCTTCTGCTTTATCTGGGATCTACAGCACTCTCATACGTAATTTTTCAGGCACGGCACCATAAAAGGAAGCAGCGATACAATCAATTTCCGAATGACTAAGTACCGATTTAAGTTGGCCCATTTTGTCACAAATCAGGCCTGAGAACAGGACTAAATGTATGTAATTTGCGTTCTCACGTTTGTCTAAAAAATGAATATCAAAATCATCTTTGTTTTATTACCTCAAACCAATCTGCTAGATCTGGGGGGAGCATCACAGGTATTTCATGAAGCCAAAGATCATGGCCTGGCATGCGATATCGAGTTTTGTTCCTATTCTAAAAATATTCAATCTTCAGCGGGATTAACTATAGGAACGGTAAAGCACTATGCAGACATTATTGTTTCACCAGGAGATTATATTTTTATAATGAGTGCAGACTACAAATATGTATTTTCATCTGCTTTCAAAGTGGAAAAATCATTTCTCACATGGCTTGAAAACAATTTTAACGCGGGTGTTCATGTGTGTGCAATTTGCAACGGTGTTTTTCTATTGGCCATGACCGGTCTTCTCGATAATCGCTCGTGCACCACTCATTGGAATAGAACCGGCGAGTTACAAAAACGATTACCCCATGCCCGCGTTCTTGAAAATATACTTTATGTGGAAGACGACAGAATCATCACCAGCGCCGGTGCTTCATCGGGTATTGATGTCGCACTGCATATACTTAGTAAGATTCGCGGAGATTATTTTACATACAAAGTTTCACGGGATCTGGTTGTATACAATCGCCGTAATGGCAACGACATTCAGCGAAGTGTGCATTTGGAATACCGCAATCATGTGCACCTTGGCGTTCATCGCGCACAAGACTGGCTCAATGAAAACCTGCAGGCCAAATGCAATCTCGAAGAGCTCGCGGAGATTGCACACATGAGTCTTCGCAATTTTACACGTGTATTTAAGAAGGAAACAGGCCTGACTGTAAACGAATATATTCTTGAATTGAGACTTTCCAGAATCCGGGAATTGATTCACAAACCGGATATAACCCGGTATGAACTGGCAAAGGCATGTGGCTTAAAAAGCGAGCGTCAGGTTTCAAGGCTCATTTCACTTCTCACCCATGCATCTGCGGTCGCATAATCAATTGTGTATATATGAAGTGCTCTCAAATTTTTTTTCGAAGAATTTTGATTCGCACAACGAGATTCCTTTGAAGAGCCAGACACCCTCATTCTTTCAAAACCACCTCATATGTGATTCTGCTTGCCTTGCTCAACATGGCATACACACCGCAATATGACTCAAATGAAAGTTTTACTGCGGCATCCATTTCATGCAACATATCTGTCATCATGCGGATTGAAAATACAATGTGAATCAATTCATAGATGCGCGGTTCCTGGCGGGTTAAATCGCCACGCACTTCTATGGAAAAATCTTCGAAATCAATTTCCCTTTTTTTCAATATGGACACCACGTCCATTCCTGCACAGCCGGCCAATGCCGAGAGTAAAAGTGGCTTAGGACTTACACCATGCAGCTGCTCTTTTGATCCATCCATTTTGATTGTGTGCTCGTTCAGTTTCGCATCAAAATGAAACTGATCCATGTATTGGGTCTGGACGGTATGAGTCATGTGGTTAAGGTTTAACACTTCAAATGTAGTGGCGCTCGCCCATTCGAAAAAACGAAATTTACCTGACCACTCTGAAAGTTTCCTTTTCTAACCTGAGTGGCTTGCAAATAGCTATATTCGTTCAATGAAAAAACATCCCTTTTTGCTGATATCGCTTTTCGCGACCATTTTATTTCAATCATGCATCAATCCGAATTGTATAACCGGCATTGGCTCCATCGAAAATGACCAAAGGGAAATTGGCGAGTTTGATGAGATCGAACTAAAAACCGACTTTGATGTGATCATCAAAGAACGGGTAATGGGCGACAATAACAAACTCGAAGTGCGCGCTCAAAACAATCTTCTCCCATATATCAAAACAACTGTCGAAGGCGGGCGCCTGATTATAGATACAGAAGGTTGCGTTCAGGCCACAAGTCCGATTGAGATTTTTGTGAAGGTGAATGAAATCAGCGCTTTGAAACTCACAGGATCAGGTGAAATCACATCCAAAAACACTTTGCATTCAGATAATATGACGGTATCCTGCGATGGCAGCGGTTCAGTAAATGTGCAGGTGAAAGCAGAAAACATCACAATAGCCAATAGTTCTTCCGGGTATGTAAAAGTGGATGGCAAGGCAACACATACCAAGATTAGTCTGGCTGGAAGTGGCGAAATTGATGCTGAATTTTTAAAAGCCGACGAAGCCGATATCGTATTAACCGGTTCGGGATCAGTAAAGGCACATGCCTCTCAAAAAATTGACATGAATCAAAGTGGCACAGGTTCTATAACCTATTATGGAAACCCCAACCAAAAAACAGAACTCACTACCGGGCCGGGTAGTATTATTCGCAAAGATTAATTTCAAAAAAGCACGGTATTGGCATAGCTTGAAGCTTACAGCAGCTATCCATGATCTCAATTCTCTAACTCAATGAAGAGCATAACAGTTTGTATTTTCGTTATCTTATCTATTGGTTCAATAGCTCAGCAAAACATCGTTACATATGCAGGAAATGGTTCGAAGGAAACATTCTACGATGTCATTCAACTTTCTGATGGAACATTTCTCATAACTGGTTATTGTGAAAATCTCGATTGGATAGATAGCAATGTTCCTGCAACTGAATTATTGGGAACAGATGGTATTCACAATGGAATGGGGACGAATAAATACCCTGTCCTAATTCAGTTTTCTGCAAACCTGCAGACCATGTTGCAAGTTGTGCACATGCCACAAGGAAGTGCAGAAGATATCCGTTTTGTAAAATCAACCAATATTCCAGGCAACCCAACTGGCGATTTGTACATAAGTGGAAATACATCTGATACCTATGACAACGATGGTGGATATTTTTTAGCGAAGCTTGATAACAATTTTGTGAATGGCGCGCCTGAATCTTTGCTCTGGACACGCAATGTTTGGGCGGAAACAGGCCCAAAGGATTACCAGCCATGGGATGTTAGTGGCAATGGCGAAGTCTATTATATATCCGGTCAAAATCACGCTTATGACTGGAGTGCGATGTATAAACTGAATCCTGACGGTGAACGCATGGTCGTGAATAATTGGCGCACGCATTGGTTTAGCGAGGGTGGAGAGTGGCACGGAACGCCTGCAAGTGATTATGTGGGAATCAACACGATTGCATACAGTGGCATCGCATTTAAAATATGGGGACGTTGCGAATTGCGCTCCTGGACAGATGAAGATTACAACCTTGTTCAGGATGATGGCAATGGTGGCACAAAGATGGGGAAATGGCCGATGGATATTTTGTTTAGCGGTCCTTGTGATCCCGAAAACCCAACGGCTGATGGTCCCGGCTACACAGGGTATTCAGCAGAAAGTTGCTGCCCGGTTTTAGGAGGAACATGTGTAGCAGTCGATCGACGAAACAATCATTTGTACATTGGAATGAATATGAAAAGCAATGCGGTTTCTCCTGATTTCGAGCCCGCAGTAATTGCCATGACCGATGAAGGCGACTTAAAATGGTGGAGCAGATTGTATCATGAGATAACCCCTGATGGTGTTTTGAGCATTTCCATTCCCGACCAATATGTAGATGCCCTCGCCATTGATTATTCGCAACCAATTTCGACAGGCGTTCTTGTAGTTGGTGCAAGAGCACATGGAAATAACACAGAGAATTTTTGGGAGGGAAATACAGTTGCTTCGAATCCGGATGCATACGGATTTCAGAATCAATTTACCGGAACCAATGGCAACATTCACGAATCGTGGCTGGGAAAACTCCGTCTTGAGAATGGAGAATTTACCGGCAGCACGTATGTTGCTGAAATGACCAACAATACCGGAAGTCTGG